>JAISED010000066.1 GCA_031264295.1 Eubacteriales Family XIII. Incertae Sedis bacterium
CAGAATAATATGAATCTGGAAGAGGTAATCCAAATGACTCCACAATTACAAGAATTCAGACGCGCTGACGCAGGCTTTCAGCAATTCTGCGACCTTTACAAACGTGCGATTGCAGATCCCGCGCTAAGGCAGGAATATCATCAATGGTGTTTAGACCGGATGAGGGAAGAAGGTATGCGAGATGCTGCCATTGAAGAAGGACGCGAAGAAGGACGCGAAGAAGGACGCGAAGAAGGACGCGAAGAAGAGCGCGTAGATACCGCTAAGAGGCTTATAGCAAAAGGCTTCACTGATGATGTAGTGGTCGAAATCGCGAAGCTGACCCTTGATGAAGTACAAGCTCTGCGCGAGTGACACCCGGCATAACTGGGATCTGATTAAAATCAATCCGTCTCACGAAGAGATATTAGTTGACGGCGTTCCTCCGGCAATCAAGCGCGCCCCGGCTACCACCTAAATCTCTCTTTCATCTTGACGATATGGGCATTTAATTTTTCTTTTGAAGGAGATAGTGCGCCCCCAAAATTCAGCCATGCGGCATCCTTTTTCTCCGCTGGTCCCACCATAGTGCATACAAGGTTGTTAACAAATTGATTCTCAATCATACTGCCGGAGTGACCAACCAGCATTTCAGTTGGCGCGCCGGAAGTTGTTAAAACTGTTATCCGTTGAATGTGGGTAAGCAAGGGTCTCACACCGTTTTCTACATATGCATATCCAAATCCCGGCAGACATGTCCGTTCGAAGAAGGCTTTGACTATCGACGGTTCGCCATTAAACCAAATTGGAAAGATAAATGCGAGATGGTCTGTTTCTCGCAGAACATTCTGATACCGCTTCACCAACGGCTCATGTGACTCGCCCGTTCCTGTAAAAAATGCCCTGCGCTCTTCAGCTGTCATGGCAGGCTGAAATCCATCCTTGTAAAGATCAATCAAGTGATATGGCTGATCATTTGAGCGTAAATGCTCCGCCAGCGCGTTCCGTATGGCCGCGCTCAAACTATCTTCCAATTGGTGTGCATAAACAATTGTTACCATCTTGTTATCTCCTTTTTCACTATTATCGTATATTTAAACAGGTGAAATGCCCCTCGTTCCCTCCACGCTTCTAACGAGTAAGTATATCACAAAACAGCATGAAATTGTGAACGTTTTATGAGACCATTCCTAAAGAATTTATACATTGACATTATAAAGTTGCAATGTTAGGATTAATCCATAAGTGGACTTTTAAAGAGATATTGTGCAGGGAGAGGGTTATGGCTGAATACGTCATAGAAAAGCGCCCCTACAATAGTGAAGCTACAGAAGTGACTTGGGAAAGCTGTACGTTGAGTGAATATCTCAACAACGAGTTTTTCGACAACTTCAGCAGACATGAGCAAGCGGGGATTTTAGAAACCAAAAATGTTAACCCGGCTACCGCAGTTTCTACGCGGCGGGCGTGTTCACTGACGGCGTACTCGACGTGGGCGGCTTCGGTGTCATCAGCGGGGACGGCGGTGTTCGTCCCGCTTTATGGCTGAATCTGAAATCTGGGTTAAGGTAATATTTGATTCGCTTCAGAATTTTAACGGCGGATTTTAGCATTGACATTATATGGCCTCAATGTTAGCATGAATTTATCAGTAGATGTCCCGAGAGTGAGACTTTTAGACTATTTTAGGCGTAATTCGGATATTGTGCAAAGGAGAATATTATGGCTGAATATTATACTCATGTGAATGTGCTGTTTGCACATCAGGCAGATGCATTGAAGTACTTGCCGACGGTAAGGCGCGTGTTTGGGGAGGCGAACAAAACCTTAAGGAGTTTGCAACCAGTTCGTTTTGACGTGTATAACTGGGAACAGAACGCATATAGAAGCCGGGGTGAGGCACAGAAGCTGATAAATGAAAGCCTTGTGGCGCAAGCCGATATAGTGCTTGCTGTTTTTGAAAGCAGACTTGGTACACCTTGGAATGGATATGAGTCGGGGACAGATGAAGAGATTCATATAGCCGCAGCTAATGGGTATCATGATGTTTGGATTTACTTCTCAGAGACAGGATATGAGGCTGCGGCAGACAATGAGAAGGAACGTCTGAAAGAGTACAAAACATCATTATGTAAAGAGTCGTTCTTCTATTCTGATTTTCGTGGCGAAGAAGTGCTAGTAAAATCACTCCAAAATCAAATAACGTCATATATCAAAACGATGAATATGCATTTAGCAGAACAGCCCTTTATAGATATGCATTCAGCGGAACAAGACTTGGCGCTGCGTTCCGCAGAACAAGACTTGATGACTTGTCGTGAAGCGGTGCAGAAGATCAAGAACACTATATCGCAAAGCCGTTACTGGGTTGCCAAGAAATCTAACACTGAAATGCTCAAACTTCATTATAATGTTGGCAGATACATTTCCGTCAATACCCGCGCAGGTAAATGGGGAACGGGAGCGATTGAGAATATTTCCGAGCAGCTTCAGGGCGAGTTGCCCGGCTTACATGGCTTTTCGCCATCAAATATGAAAAACATGCGAACCTTTTTTGAACAATGGTCGCCGGAACTCGAACCAAACCTGCAGTTGGGTTCTGTAGATCTGCACGATGATAGTGATTCTGCGTTAAATCTGCAGATACTGTCTGGTGATTTAGAGATTAGTAAAACTGACGCCTTCTACACGGTGGGTTTTAGCCATCATCTGGAGATATTGCGAAAATGCAAAACTTCTGATGAGCGCTGGTATTATGTCATGCATTGTGCTAATGAATTCTGGAGTTTAATGAATCTGAAAAATCATTTGAGCGCCGATGATTACGCCTCTTATGGCAGTATGCCCAGTAATTTTGTGCGTACGATCCCGCAGAGCGCCGCTATTGCCCAGCGTTCTTTCCGCGACGAATATTTTCTGAACTTTATTGATATAAAAGAGTCGGATGATTATGACGAGCGTGATGTGGAGAATGCCATTGTCGCCAATATTAAAAAGTTTATTATGACGGCAGGTGACGGCTTTGCCTTCATTGGCAATCAGTATCGTATTTTGATAGATGGGGAAGAATTTTTTGTCGACATGCTTTTTTTTAACAGAAATCTACAGTGTCTCGTCGCTTTCGAGCTAAAGAAAGACAAGTTTCGCCCTGCAGATGCGGGACAGCTATCATTCTATTTGACTGCATTGGATAAATATATCAGGAAACCTAACGAGAATAAAACTATAGGGATTTTGCTCTGCCAAGAGATGAATCGAACGGTTGTAGAATTGGCGGTGCAGGATTATGAGAAACCTATGGGTGTCGCCACTTATCGCCTGGGGACGGATATACCACCCGAGCAATATGAGTCTCTGGTTCCTTTGATTAACGGGGTACAGCAGATAGTTATGGAGAATGGAGAATGTGATGGCTGAATCTTATACGCATGTGAATGTGCTGTTTGCACATCCGAGCGATGCATTGAAGTACTTGCCGACGATAAGGCGCGTGTTTAACGATGCAAATGAAACATCCGGGAGGCTGAAATCGGTTCAGTTTGACGTTTATAACTGGGAGGATAATGCATATAGATGTTCGGGTGAAGCTCAGAAACTAATAAATGAACAACTTGTGGAGAAAGCCGACATAGTACTTGCTGTTTTTGAGAGTAAGCTTGGGACACATGGGAATGGATACGAGTCTGGGACAGATGAGGAGATTCATATAGCCAAAGATAATGGAAATAATGATATTTGGATCTACTTTTCCGAAAGCGGTTATGATGCCGCAAAGGCCGGCGAAAAAGAACGTCTGGATAATTACAAAGCGTCAATGGAAAAAAAGTATTTTTATACGGATTTTCGCGGTGAAGAGGCGCTGGGGAGATCACTCCGTAATCAAATAACCGAATATCTCAAAAATAAGGACGACGGCAACAACAAAGGAAAGCATGCGGGTATAAAAGCAGTCGCCGAGATTTTAAAAGGCGAAAAGCGCAATATTGAGTTAGGCAAATATAAATGGCGGGTGCTGGACAAGCAGGCTGACAAGGCTTTGCTGCTGGCTGAATACATCATAGAAAAGCGCCCTTACGATATACTAGGATTTGAGGATGCCACTTGGGAAAGCTGCACATTGCGCGAATATCTCAACAACGAGTTTTTCAGTGAGTTCAGCAGACTAGAGCAAGCGGGGATTTTAAAAACCAGAAATGCTAATCCCGATAACCAGTGGTATAAGACAAATGGAGGTAACAGGACAACAGATAAGGTGTTTTTGCTCAGCATAGATGAATTGGTGAAATACTTTGGCGACAGCGGGGATTTGGCAAGCCGTAAAGGTTGGTACTGGAGCAACAATAAATTTGAACTAAAAGATGGGAAAGGCTATTGTATCAACGACCGGTATAACTATGAAAGGGTGGCAAAATACGGGAATGATTGGGCGTGGTGGTGGCTCCGGTCGCCCGGCCTCGACAGTAGCGACGCGGCGTACGTGGACCATGACGGCGTTCTCTACTTGGACGGCTCCCGTGTCTACTACGAAAACGGCGGTGTTCGTCCCGCTTTATGGCTGAATCTGGAATCTTAAATCTCCTAATCTGTTTCGCCGCAGGCGAAATCCATCTCACCGCCGAAAGCGGTCATGCAAAAAACATGTTGAAGATATGCGGCAGGGTTTTTAGGAGTCCCCTCAAGGGCAAGTCGTCGTTCTATACAGCAGCGGCGGCGGTAACGGAGAACCCGGCTTGCGGGAACCAATCAAGGCATGGCTAACGCAGCGGAAGGAGCTTACGAAAATGGTTAACTTGTATGAACTATACGAAAAAATGACGGAGTTTTGTGTTACGCTTAGAAATGATAACACATTTAATGATAAGATGTTTGATGAAATTCATAGAACAGAAAGACCCCGAACCTGTAGAGGGAGGCAAGGCCGATGACATTACAGCAACTGAAATATTTTATTGAAACAGTGAACTGCGGCTCCATCAACAAAGCCGCCGAACGCCTTTTTATTGCCCAACCCAGCCTTTCAAACGCCCTTCGTGATTTAGTCAGTTTCACCACCATAACTGCGTTTTTATGCGATTTGAACACCGCTTCTTTACAAAATACCGAGCCGATTGTATAATAAGAATCATAAAAGGCATTTTAATACTATCAAGGAGATGTTTGTGATGATGAATAATACAAAACTTTTACAACTTATCCGCGATGGTGAGGGCTTGGCGGTTGAATTCAAGCGGTGTACAGATAAAATCACAAATACCGTCTATGAAACGGTCTGTGCGTTCTCAAATCGTTATGGTGGTTATATATTGCTCGGCGTTGAAGATAACGGCGAGGTTACAGGTGTCGCACCGGAGGCGGTTAAGCAGATTAAGAATGACTTCGCGAACTTGCTGAATAATCCGCAGAAGTTCACGCCGACGCTGTTTGTCGTGCTTGAAGAGGCGGAGCTAGACGGCAAAGTCGTGTTGTGGTGCTATGTGCCGCCGGATTCGCAGGTCGTTATGCTGAAGGGTCGAATCTTTGACCGTAACGCAGACGGCGATATAGACATTACGCGAAATTCTTCGCTGGTGGCGCAGATACACGGGCGTAAAAATGCCGAGTATACGGAACGAAAAATATTCCCTTACGCGAAAGAGAGTGATTTTGATTTTGAACGTCTAATGCCGCTTGTTCGCCGGCTTGCGATAAGTCGCCAAAAAGATCACCCGTGGGAAAGGATGAACGATAATGAGATTCTCAAGAGTGCGGGGCTTTATCAGAATGACCCTGAACTTGGCAAGACCGGATATAACCTTGCGGCGGTGTTGCTGTTCGGGCGTGAGGAACTTATCCGTGCCTGTACGCCGAACTATGTCACTGATGCAATCTGTCGCCGCGAGAATCTCGACCGATACGACGATAGAGTTATGGTAAGGTCGAACCTGATTGACGCTTATGACGAGCTGATCGCGTTTATCGGCAAACATACGCTTGACAGGTTCTTTCTAATCGGCGACCAGAGTGTCAGCGTTCGGTCGTGGATAGCTCGTGAACTTGTGAGTAACATTCTCGCTCATCGTGAGTACACGAGCGCATATCCCGCGAAGATAATCATCGAGCGTGAACGTATCGTGACAGAAAACTGGTGTCTACCGAAAACACCCGGACGTATTGATCCTGACGCATTCACGCCATTCCCCAAAAACCCCTTACTTGCGAGTTTCTTTATCAATATCGGACGCGCTGATGTTCTAGGCTCTGGCGTAAGGAATCTGTATAAGTACACTAAAATTTACTCAGGCGGCGAACCTGAACTTATCGAAGGCGATGTGTTCAGAACTATAGTGCCGCTCGTTTTCCATGTTGGTTCTGTGCGCGATAAACCGTCGTACATGAGCGATAAAGCGAGCGATAAACCGTATATGAGCGATAAAATGAGCGATAAACGAGAAATAAGCGATAGAATGCGCGGCGCCGTGAGCGATAACAGCTCGCACGCCTTGATGTTAAGCTACCTGCGTGATAATGGCGAAGTCACTGCCGCAGAGGCGGCAAAGGTACTTGAACGCTCTGTGCAGACCGCGCGCCGTGTACTATCAGGACTTGTCGCCGAGGGGCTAGTCACAGCGTCGGGTGCAAATCGAAATCGGAAGTATCGGGCGCTTGTGTGATGACGAGCTTGCCTTAAATCGGCAGACACTGTCTGCCGATATTTGCCGCATTGAAACAATCGGCACACAGCAGAAGTTCCATCAGTCTGATTGATATGTCCAAGAATGATATGTCCGATTTCATGGAACGAACAGAAATGCTTCTGGCTTCCATTTTGGCCTTCTGTGCCCATGCGATTAAAGCATAATCACTTTTTTCTCCTTCGCCGAGCTTGCGACAGGCGATGCCTGGAATAGGCGTTATGCGCAAAAGGCCAAGCCGTACAACAAGTTCTTTATCAATTTAGACATTGATGGTATGGCACAAATGGTGGTTGCGCAAAAAAAGCGTAGATTTGGTCGCATAGCTCCAGGGCAATCTGCTGTTTTGCAGAGCGGTGGCGAGTTCGCTTTAAATCGCCACGAAAATGTTTATGAGTTTTCTCAAAGCCCTTATTGAAAACCGGCGATCTTAATAAAATACTCAGGAGGCAAAAGCTGATGGATATGTATAGATTCAAAGACATACTTGCAGTCGGAGAAACTGTCGCGGTTGAGTTCAAACGCTGCGGCGGAAAGGCTGAGGCGGACACCTACGAAACGGTCTGCTCCTTCCTGAACCGCTTCGGCGGAGATATTTACCTTGGTGTGGAGGACAATGGCTCCGTCGTCGGCGTTCCGGGGAAGGCCGCTTTGGGAATCATTAAAAACTTCATCGGAATAGTGAGTAATCCGGACATGATAAACCCCACCGTGTATCTCGCGCCCGAGGTTTTTGAGTACGAAGGCAAAAAGCTTGTGCGTATCCATGTGCCGCCAAGCTCGGAAGTTCACAGTTTCAAAAAGGTAATTTACGACCGCGTGGACGACGCTGACGTGAAGGTTACGGCAACCGGGCAGATCGCGCAACTGTACATCCGCAAGCAGAGGATTTTTACTGAGAAGAAGGTGTATCCATACGTTCGGGACGAGCATCTAAGGTTTGATCTCCTTCCTCGCATCCGTCAGCTTGCGATGAATCGGTACAAGGATCATCCGTGGAAGGCAATGAGCGATGATGAGCTTCTACAGAGCGCGGGGCTGATCGGCGAGGATTTAGAGATCGGAGCAAAAGGCTACAACCTCGCGGCAGTGATGATTCTCGGGCGGGACGAGGTTATCAAATCCGTTTCCCCCGCCTACCGCACCGACGCATTGCTCCGCAAAGTAAATTTTGACCGCTACGATGACAGACTGGTTGTGGAGACTAATCTGATCGACAGCTATGATCTGCTGATGGGATTCGCCACCAAGCACCTGCTGGACAAATTCTATCTTGAAGGCGACGCACGTGTCAGCCTAAGCCGTGCCATCGCTCGTGAGATGCTGGTTAATTGCCTGATTCACAGAGAATTCACCAGTTCGTTCATCGCGCAGTTTGTCATTGAAAAAGACCTGATGTATACCGCGAATGCCAACCGCGCCGAGACGGGCGATATGATAACGCCGGACAACTTTAGGCCTAATCCGAAGAACCCGATCATCGCGTCTTTCTTTCGCAACATCTGCCTGGCCGACGAACTCGGCTCCGGCGTGAGGAACCTGTATCGTTACGGCAAGCTGTATTCGGGCAAAGCGCCGCAATTGATTGATGGCGACATATTTCGGATTATTGTTCCGCTGGACGATGCCTATTCATTTGACGCGCAAATCGGCAAGGCGCAAACCGCAAAATCAAACCGCAAAAACTGCGGTTCGGATTGCGGGATGGATTGCACCACAGCTGAAATCAGTGTTCTTGAGTTTTTGAAAAAGAATCCCGCCGCTACCCATGAGCGCATCGCGACAGAGATTGGAAAATCGATTCGTACGGCGCAATCCGTTGTGCGCTCTCTGAAAAAAAAAGGCTTGCTGACACGCGAGGGTTCCCGCAGCGTCGGTCTCTGGATCGTGACGCCTAACGTTAAATGAAAAGTATGTAGGGAGAAGATTATGACTGGATTTTATACGCGGGAGAATGACAAAGAAACGCAGGCGGATATAGGCGCGGTCGCCGATATTTTAAAAGGCGAAAGGCGCAATATTGAGTTCGGCGGATATAAATGGCGGGTACTGGACAAGCAGGATAACATGGCTTTGCTGCTTACTGAAGACATCATCGAAACGCGCCCTTATAACATGGAGGACGCAGGTGTCACTTGGGAAAGTTGCACCCTGCGCCAATACCTGAACAGCGAGTTTATCGGAAGGTTCAGTGCACAAGAGCGAATGATTATTTTAGAAACCACGAATATTAACCCCAACAATCCATGGTATGACACAAGAGGCGGTAACAATACAAATGATAAAGCGTTTCTGCTCAGCATAGATGAAGTAGTGAAATACTTCGGGGACAGCGGTCAGATGAAAAACGAACGCTTGGAAAAAGACGGTTATATTAGCGACGAATATAGCAACGAAAGAGTAGGAAAATATGATGATATTGGAGCGTGGTGGTGGCTCCGGTCGCCTGGTCACAGCAGTGATCTCGCGGCATATGTGCACGATGATGGGGAACTCATCATCTATGGCAGCATTGTCTACTATGCGGACGTAGGTGTTCGTCCGGTCTTCTGGTTGAATCTGGAAATCGAAAACATTAAGCACGAGTTAGAGAGCGAGGACAAGACAATATGAAAAGCAACCGATGGTCACAGCCTCCCACTGCTCAGCACTTGGCAGTTCAGCCATCCGCTGCCGTATGAAGACGGGCTTTCGACTCAACGACCCAATCCACATATTCCGAGAACCAGATCGCAGCCAGATACGGGTACAACAAGGATGGGGACGGTCTTAAGACCATCAAGCTGCTGACGCTCTACTCCATCGAGACGCGGCAGCCAGTTGCCTTTACCAAGCAGCCTGGCAACATATCCGACGTGACCGCGATCCGAAACGCACTGACTCAGCTATCGGCGCTCGGCGTCGGCGAAGCTGAGGTGGTGACTGATAATGGCTACTATTCCGAGGGCAATATGGCGGAGTTCTTCCTTTGTGGTTTCGACTTTGTCACGCGGGTAAAGACCAGTATAAAGTGGGTAAGGGCGGAGGTTGACGCGCACATTTCCGATTTCGGAAGCGTGTCCAGCGCTTGCCCCTACGACACAATGACGCACGGGATTACTGTCAGCCCAGAAAAGCGGAGAACGACGCCACCTTTGAAAGCGACTTGATGGAGATTAAGAGGATCGTGGAGGCTGGTGAGGAAGGGAGCCTTTCGGATGCCTGCTGCTATACCGGAAGTGCGAGTACATTGAGTCCTGCTCTCACGACCTGAAAAGCCGCACCGACGGCGGGAAGCCGAGGGTGTCGGGGTTTCATCCAAACTTGCGAAAAAAAGGTGGACGACGGAAATCACACAGCGTGACAGGCTCTTCCTTGAAAAATTGGGTATTGGCAAATGATACCACGTTAAGCTCATCAAAATTGTTTTGTGTGGTAAATGCAGCAAACTGTTCCGCTGGAATAAGAGCATTCATGGCGAATTCGTTGGCAGCGTTCTCATCATCTTCAGAAGTTCCATCAGAGAGTATTTGAGAATCCAGTTGAATCAGAGAAAAGTTTATGGTATTATTTCGATAGGAAGTTAGGCAGTAAGTCTATATAAAATATGTATGAAAAACCAGGGGGGAGATTTGGGCGCTTACCTTGCCCGATTGAAAATCTTTATGAGTTCTTTATCAATTTAGATATTGTATATGGAGAACATTATGGCTGAAACTCGTACAATTGTGAATGTGCTGTTTGCACATCCGACAGATGCATATAAGTACTTACCGGAGATAGAAGCCGCATTTCTCGCGGCAAATAAATTTGTGAAACAACAGGCACTTCAGTTTGACGTATATTATTGGGAAAATGACGCATATAGATGTAGGGGTGAGGCTCAGGAAATAATAAATAGAGATCTTGTGGAAGATGCCGACATAGTGCTTGCTGTTTTCGAAAGTAAACTTGGTACGCCTGGACGCAGATACGAATCCGGAACGGATGAAGAGATTCATATAGCTATAAATCATGGTATTCAGGATGATATTTGGGTTTGTTTTTCTGAGAACGGTTATGCCGTTGCAGACGACAAAGAAAAAGAACGCCTGAAAGCTTACAAAACGTCATTGGGAAATGAAAAAATCTTTTATAAGGATTTTTGCGGCGAAAAGGCCTTAAGGGAATTTCTTGATACTCAAATAGCTCAATATCCTGAAAATCATACTAAAGCTAAGAGGGCTTCGTCGCCAAATCTGCCGCCCGCGCACGCAGGCAAATCTGATGATAGTATAAGCGCGGTCGCCGAGATTCTGAAAGGCGAGACGCGTAATATTGAGTTCGGCGAATATAAATGGCGGGTACTGGATAAACAGGACGACAAGGCTTTGTTGCTGACTGAAGACATTATCGAAAGGCGCGCCTACCATGCGAATGGCGGGAGCGTGATTTGGGGAAGCTGCACATTGCGCGAATATCTCAACGGCGAGTTTTTTGGCAAGTTCAGCAGTCCGGAACAAGCTAGGATTTTAAGAATTCCTAATACCAACCCAAATAACCAGTGGTATGGCACAAATGGTGGCAAAACTAGGGTAGATAAGGTGTTTTTGCTCAGCATAGATGAAGTGGTGAAATACTTTGGAGACAGCGGCGATTTGGAAAACCGGAAAGGCTGGTACTGGAATAATGGTGAACATGAACTAAAAGACGGAAGAGGCTATTGCATCAATGACAAGTACAATGATGAAAGGGCGGCAAAATACTACAATAAGCGGGCGTGGTGGTGGCTCCGGTCGCCCGGCATCCTCTGTAACTACGCGGCGAGCGTGGACACTGGCGGCGAACTCGACATGAACGGCTCTGTCGACTACGAATACGGCGGTGTTCGTCCCGCTTTATGGCTGAATCTGGAATCTAAAATCTCTTAATCCGTTTCGCCGTAGGCGAAATCAACCAAACCGCCGTAGGCGGGCACGCAAAAAATCGTAAATCGGTATACGCATCTTCATGGAAAGCTGCCGCTCCGCACAAAACCTACGAGCTTCGGAAACCATAGTCACACCATAGTTCCCTTATATTAAAAAACCGAAAACCCTGGTCACGCCATAGTTCTAGTTCACTATTATGCCAAAAAAATTGAAAAACTTACGATTGATCATTTTGGTAATATATGATACTCTGGTCGTAAGGAAATGAAGGGGGATAGCTCATAAACAACTGCAATTATTGGAGTCTGCCCACAATATGTTTCCGAAATTTTTGTATCTTGTTGAAAAAAAGGAGGTTATTATGGGTACCGGGTTCTATCTCACTGTAATGATAGCCTATTCGGCTGTCATGATCGGCATCGGCGTGGCTCTGCAAAAACAGGCGAACAAATCTATGGATGACTTTGGAATAGCGTCCAACCGTTTTGGCGCCACTGTACTTGCCATTGTAAGTATCGGCGCATGGGTTGGAAGCGGCGGTCTTATCGGACTTGCTTCTTCGGGTTATTCCGATGGAGTCATGGGTTATTGGGAGTATGCCATGGGTTACATATCGATGCTGCCATTCATATTTTTATTTGTTACCAGAATAAAATTCCTGAAGCTCTTCACGATTCCCGATTTCTTCGCCCTGAGATATTCGAAATACGGCGAAGCCATTCGCTACCCCACCGGCGTTATCTATATGGTGCGCAACGCAACAGTATTAGGCATGCAACTAAACGCGCTTGCATTTCTTTTTACCGCATTCTTCGAACTCGATCACGTGCTTGGCGTGCTGCTCGCGTCGGCCATTGTGGTAATCTACACCGCGATGTCAGGATTCCTCAGCGTAATGATCACGAACGTTATTCAATCCATATTCCAGACCATCACGCCCTTTGTGGCGTTTTTCTTTATCATCAAGCTCGCAGGCGGATGGAGCAACATATCCGAATACTACATGGACATCGATCTCAGCGGAAACCTTTCACTGTTCAATAACCTGGACTGGATCGGCGCTGTCATCTATTACGCGTTTACAGTCGGACTGTTTTACATCATAGCGGATCAGGGCGATTGGCAGAGAATAGGCGCCGCGAAGAACGCAAAGATAGCGCGCAACAGTCTTTTGTTCGGAACTATTGCGGTGCTGCCCATTCTCATATTGCCATGTTATATCGGAGCGGGAGCGCGTTTCGTGATGGGGGAAGGCATAGCGCCGAATCTTGTGTTCTACGAACTTATCAAACTCGGCGGTCCCGTCATGTCGGCCGTGCTCCTTGTCGGCGCATTGTCAACGATCATGTCATGTACATCCACATATTTGTTCGCCGGCGGCATGAACCTTTCTCATGACGTAATCGTGCAGTTCCTGAAATCCAGAGGCAAGACGATTGACGATAAAAAAGAGATTTTTTACAGTAAAGTGGGCATAGCCCTATGCTGCGGCGTCGGTATCCTGTTCGCCCTCAAAGTACAAGGACTGATCGCGCTGTGGAGCGCGGGGCTTTCGATTTGCGCGTCCGGTCTTATTGTGCCCTTCCTTTTCGCGTGGTTTAACAAAAAGAGCAACACCGAATCCGCATTGGCCGGTATGATAGCGGGCGGTATTGTGGCTTTCGTTTGGACCATGCTCGACAATCCGTTTGGACTCGACCCCATCTGGATAGGGCTCCCTGTCAGCATCATAGCATGTACCATCACACCCCTATTCACGCCCAAACCGAGCGAACAGGAAGTCGAAGCCACGTATTATTTCAACGATAAATTCAAGAAAGCCGCACGCGATATCGAACATGACTCGGAGGTACGATGATGAATTGCGATTTATTGATTGAGAACACCGATATCGTCACCATGAATCCCGCAATGCCCACGGCTAAGTGGATTGCCGTCAATGATGGGAAGATCGCCGCCGTAGGCGCCGGCGACGATAGGCCAGACGACGTAGGAGAGCGTCGGTCATTCCCCGGTTCCTCTGTCTTGCCGGGTTTCATAGACTCACATGTACACGGTTCATTGACGGGCAACTCTCTCTTGTCCGCCGATATCGGAGAAGCCACCGATGTGGAGGAGATCGTCAATATCATTGGCGAACACTGCCGCAACGCAAACCGGCGAATCGTGTCAGCGACAAAATATTCAGCGATTCAGATGAAAGACAGACCATTGAACGCGGCCGATCTCGATCGTGCCTCAAAGGATCATATCATAGTCGTTTATGACCGCTCGTGCCACGGTTGCGTTTTGAACAGCGCAGCCATGCGGGAGGCGAATCTGCCCCCCGAGATGTGGCTTGCGCAGGGCGACGTCGGCGAAGGCGTGATCACGGACGATACCGCCTATTTGACCGCCATCAATAACATAATGATGGGCGTTGACGAGGAAACGGTGAAAAGCTATATGCTCGCAGTCAACGAATTGGCTGTCGGCAACGGAGTCACATGCATACATTCCTTGGACGGGTCGGATTATATATACGACGCCCAACATTGGGTCAAGAACAGAACCATGACGGATATCCACATTGTGAATTATTGGGAAACACTGGATTTTGAAAAACTTAAGCCCTTTGATCTGCCAAGGATAGGCGGGTGCATCTGCTTGGACGGTTCGCGCGTAATGCACACGATGGCGGTATCGACGCCGTATCTGGACGATCCCGGCAACCTGGGCGTGCTTTATTACACCGATGACGAAGTTTACAAATTCGTTTCTACCGCGCATGAAAATGATATGCAGTGCGCCATGCATGCGATGGGCGATCGGGCGATAGCGCAGCTGATCGGAGCAATCGAACGCGTCACAAAAGAGCAGGGGCACAAGAATCTCAGGCATAGGATAGAGCATTTCAGTATGCCCACGGACAGACAGATCGAGCTTGCCGTCGAATTGAACCTGACGCTTGCCATGCAGCCCGCATTCACACTAGAGTGGGATCGCGGAGAAAACAGCGTATACAAACAGAGGTTTGGGAAGGATGGGGCTTCACGCAATGAGCCGTTTGCGCGCATTATCCGCGCCGGAGGGATAATCTGCGGGGGTTCCGACAGCCCGGTCACACCACTTGAGCCGCTCAGTGGCATAGGCGCGTGTGTCGACAATCCGGATCCGAGCAGAAATATATCTCTGACTGACGCGCTTAAGATGTTCACGATCAACGGCGCCTGGGCGGCGCATGAAGAGAACGATAGAGGCTCTATTGAAGTCGGCAAGGCGGCGGATTTTGTCGTTTTAGATCATACGTGGCAGGATATGACTAAATCTGTCGGTGATCTTGGCGTCAAGGAAACCATTATCGCAGGCAAAACAGTATTTTCGCGCTGAAAGACGCACACTTCAGACGGCGCGGCGCGGCGAGCGATAACAGCTCGCGCGCCGTGCTGTTAAGCTAGCTGCAAGATAATGGCGAACTCCCGCTCAGACGAAAATACTGCCGCCGATGAACTCCCGCTCAGACGAAGATACTGCCGTCGACGAACTCTCGCTCAGACGAAAATACTGCCGCCGATGAACTCCCGCAGGATGGAATTGTTAACGATGGCGCTGTCGTCTTCTATGGTTTTGAAGAACTGCAGGAGTTTTTTAAGTCTCACCGCTTCGCTGTATTCATCACAGTCCTCGCCGATCTCGTCGAGAAGTGGCGCGGCGTATTTCTTCAGCACGGATATTTCGTAGATGTGCGCCGAATTGAAGAGCACGTCAGCCGCTCCGCTGAACGGAAATATGTTTTTGTCCTCACCCGCGCGTACCTTCGGCCAGATGTTGATGGTGCTTTTGGCGGCATTGCCGCGGAACTGATAATCGCGGATCATGCGCCGTAAGAAACGCATATCGGTCGTGGGAATCCTATTCTGATCGTCGATATTAAGCGCGGTCAGCGGGCTGATGTATATCCTGAATTTCTCGGCGTCGTCGATGCCTTCGGTGAGCTTGTCGTTCAGACCGTGAATCCCCTCTATAACTATGGGTTGTCCCGC
The DNA here is from genome assembly GCA_031264295.1 of Eubacteriales Family XIII. Incertae Sedis bacterium. Classification (GTDB taxonomy): domain Bacteria; phylum Bacillota; class Clostridia; order Peptostreptococcales; family Anaerovoracaceae; genus JAISED01. The sequence continues at coordinate 15,562 of JAISED010000066.1, forward strand.
CTTGCATTTCATCACCCGCTCGCCGAAGACCTTCTTACCGAGATAAAAATCATAGCGGGGGATGTCAACCGCCTCGCCGCTGAGTAAGGCGTTCATATTGCCGTTGAACAGATCGAGGTCGAGAGCTATGAGGTCTTCAAAATTAGGCTCGCCGTATTCGTCCAAGGGGCAATTCACTCTGTCGATAAAATAGTCGTCCGTGCCCATATAGAGCGGAGTCAGACCGTTTACCTTTAGCTGTATGCAAAGCCGCCGCGCAAACGTGGTCTTGCCCGAAGACGAGGGTCCCGCGACAAGGATGATGCGCTTCTTCTCCTGCGCAATGCGATCAGCTATATAGGCAATGCTTTTTTCGTGAAGCGCTTCTGACAATTGTATCATTTCAGTACAACGACCGCTCTCGATCACGCTGTTGAGGTCAGCTGCCACCGAAATGCCTGTGAGTTTACCCCATTGCGTAGCCTCACTGAAGGCTTCATAAAGCCTCTTTTCGTCTACATAAGGCGGGATTTGATCCGGTCTGGAGTAATGCGGAAAGCGAAGCAATACGCCGTTTTTGTATTTACGAAGTTCGAAATACTCAATATAGCCGGTTGAAGGCGCCATTTGGCCGTAAAAATAACTTCTAAAGCCATCAAGCGAATAAAAAACGACCTTCTCAATATCGGACGCGCTCTCAAGCATGCGTCTTTTGTCCCTGCGCCCATCCTCGTTCAGCAGCTCATATGCCTCGGGTTTTGATACGGTTTGTTTAATAAACGGAATATCCGCCGAAACGACCTCACGCATACGGATTTCAACCGCATTTATTTCATCGGCGTTGAGCGGGCTTTTATGGATAACAGTGTATAAACCCTTATTCAGAGAATTGCCGATGGAAACGCCGACGTCGCCTAGAACGTCGTATACCGCCTTCGTATATATGAATGACAAGCTCCGCTGATAGATCAGATTTGCGGCGTTTGAACGCATGTCGAGGAATGTAACATCCATAGGCTTGTCTATAGTTTTATTCAGTTCCCTGACCTGGTGATCTGCCTTGACCGCAAGTATGCGATACGGCAGGCTGTCCTGGTATCCGGCGAGAAGCTCAGCGAAGGTAATGCCGTTTTCAACTGCAACTTCCGTAAACTTCGCGCGCGGTTCTGTTCTTACCCTTATATTCATGTTAATGTAAATCCCCCTATCATTTATATAATACAACAAAAATTGATAAGCTTCAATATATATAAACGAGAAAACAGCAAGAACATGCGTGAGATTAAGCGAACATTCGTTGCAATATAAAAGCCGTCCCGTTTCGCAACAGTACCCCAGGCAAGATCCGGGAGCGTGACGAGGGTTTCCGGATCTTGCCTATAAGACGTTGCGATTCACGAGGGCGGCTATGTTTTATGCATTGCAGCTGCAAACTTTGGCGCTGTTATACCCCAGCTGCGTGGGGATTACCGCATGGCGGGCGGCTGCAAACTTTGGCGCCGTTATACCCCGGCTGCGTAGGGATTACCGCATGGCGGGCGGCTGCAAACTTTGGCGTCGTTATACCCCGGCTGCGTGGGTATTCCACATCCGGCGGCCTAAAATGACGCCAAGCTTTTAACCGTTAGGACTCAGCCGTGGTGGTATTCCACACCCAAGGGTCCGCGCGGATAGCTCCAGCTTTTGATCACCTTGCCGAGTGAAACGACGCGGCAGGTGCCGCACTCAAGGCAGCCTTCGTAATTGAAATCGACCTTGCCGTCGTTGTAACTGTAAAGACCGGCAGGGCAAGCCATGATCAACCGGTTGATCTCATCTATATTATTATACGTCTCATCAACGATGATGTGGGCGTTATGCTCATCGACCTTGAAACGATCGACGCCTAATTTGTCGTCTAAAGTCATCTTTGCCATGAATATTCACTCCTTTATTAAATCAGTTTTGCGCGCCCGCAGAGTCTTGCGCGTGTGATAGTATTTCTGCCCGGTAGGTTTTGCGTCCGGCAGGTCTTGCGCGCCCGCAGGCGGCGTTCGGATAATATACCGGATAATTACATGGCGCCCATTGCCTTAGTCGCCAGTTTTATAAGCGTCGTCAGTTTAATATTGCGTTTGAGGATCGAGTTTACGTTTTTAAGCATCTTCTTCGGTGCAGAGCCGTCGATCTTGAAGAGGCTTCCGAATACCTCGCCTGCGATCTCAGGGATTTCCTTGTAGATCTGGGAAGATTCCATGAAATCCGGCATTTTCCTGAAGTGCTTCAAGTCGCGCATAATGAAGCTGTTATCCAACAAGCTGCGGTATTCCGACAGTCCGGAGGAAGAAAAGTCACTCTTCTCCTTGGCCTTTATAATGGCTTCGCCGGCCAGACGTCCGGACTCGATGGCGAGATCCATGCCACGGAATGTGAATCCCAGATTCATGACAAAGCCCGCCGCGTCGCCGGCGATCAAAACGCCGTCGCCCACCAGTTGGGGCGTCATGCTGATACCGCCCTCGGGAACCAGATGCGCGGAGTATTCCAGCAGTTCACCGCCCGCGATAAGTGGAGCGATCAAGGGACTTTCCTTGAGCCGTTCTACCATATCCGGCACCTTCAGACCCTCGCCGTCGCCGATGTGGCCTATAGACACCACTGTGCCCAGCGAGATACTGTTCTTATTGGTATATAGAATACCGCCGCCGACCGCGCCGCCGGTGGCATGACCCGCGATGAGGCACGCCACGCCCTCGCCGGGCAGGACGCCGAACCTATCGGAAATCGTCTTCTCATCAAGTCCTATAACCTCTTTGACCCCGACGCCCACTTGATGCGGCGTCAGATCCTTTTTCAGACCGATCTGCTGCGCCAATAGTGAATGTACGCCGTCCGCCAGCAAGACCACATCTGCGTTTAGTGAGTCGCCGTCTGCGACGACGCCGGTCACCTTTCCGTTCTCCTGCAAGAGTTCATCCACACGGATCCCCGTGATGTACAAAGCACCCGCCTCTTCCGCCTTTTCGGCCAGCCACGCGTCGAGCTTGGCGCGTAAGACCGAGTAGGACGCATACGCAGGTTCCTTCAATCCCTCGTCGCCGTACTCAATGGTAGTGCTGCCCGTTCCGCCCATGAGAACTATGCGTTCTTTCACTATCTTGCGCTCCAGCGGCGCGGTTTCGGCATAATCAGGGATGAGCTTCGCCAGACTGTGAGCGTAAATACGCCCGCCGGTCACATTTTTAGAACCGCACGAAGTGCCGCGCTCTATTACGGCGACTTCCAAACCGGCTTTGGCCAAGGTGTACGCGGCCGCCGAACCGGCGAGACCGCCTCCGACAATAATGGCGTCAAACTTTTCTTCGCTCATAACATTGCTCCTTTTCTTAATCACTGAACTATTATATAACTGTTTGCCCCAGAACCTGAAAGTGAAAAAAGCGCCGCCACGGCAAGGGGGACGGTCTCGTGCGCGTATTCCCGCGATGTAAGGTTACTGGAGTAAAGAACTCCTGTTTTATATATTATACTCTAAATCAAGCAATATGACAAACATAAGAATAAAAAAAATTCATAATATTAACCCAAAATGTAATTATCCCCTTTACTAACAACTCTACTATAGTATGCCACAAAGATATTGTAGTTTCAATGGGGAAACTCTATATAGAGTTAAATAATTGTTAATATTCGCATATAATTTTGCAAATTTACCAGTATAATACTCATCGCGCATTTCTTTGTTGATAAACTATGCTCGTAATGATATACTTTTTAGGTAAATAATTCTATTAAAAAATGCGGAAATTTGAAAAAAGAAAGGGAAACGTTGCGATGAAGAAGATTTTTCTAATGCTCTTGACGATTTCTATGTTCTTTGCGTTTCTTGCCATTTCATCACCGGCAAGTGCGGCCGAAAACAGCTCGGCCATTTCTTTCACCCCTGCGGACGTCGTATTCAGCGACGACGGAACCGCCGTTTACTTGTCGGACAAAGCAGGAAAAACGGTGTATTGCATAGATACAGAGACGCTTGAACGGAAAAGTATATCCTTCGATCTGATGCCTGAGTCTATGTATTATAAAGACGGGAAATTATATGTATCTCTTTGTACGCAGGCGCACAGTGATCTTTGGTGGGAGGACGACCAGAGCGGCGCCTTCGCCGTGATCGACTGCGAAAGCTTTACAGAGAGTGCGCAGTATGATATAAACATAGATCCGTATGATATAGTGGTTTCAAATAATGATATCGTGTATATCGCTTCAGGTTCGGGGCAGTTTGCCTATATAGGCGGTTTTAATGAACAGGGGAAAACTGTTGCGACAGGACAGATCGACAGCATGTCCACTATCGAGTATAATCCTGTCCTTGATCGTATCTATTCAATTACCAGTGACACAACGCCCCGCAATATGTCGGCGTTTATGATAAAATCGGATGGCTCATTTGAAGATCGCGGCGGCAACATGGGTACGAGTTATCGCTGGCCTTACCACGGAGATTATGATATGGGAACGACTTTTCAGATTTCTCCTGACAGTGCAAATATATTTAACAGTTCAGGCAATGTCTTTACCTGCGACGCCGATACGGCAAGTGATATGAAATTCAAAGTATCTCTCGATAAAAACTGGTCTGCTTTGGGATTCGATAAGAGCGGGACACGATTTTTTGCAGCTGTCAGTGGCGTCAAGCAGATTTACGCTTACGACTATGCCTCATTCCAAGGAACCGCCACATATGAGACTAAAGGCTATCCTCAGTATATCTTTGTGAAGGGTGATATCATTACCGCGATTTCAAGAGAAGCGTCTAACGAGGGCGCTTACTTTATTGAAGCAATAGATCTTACAGCGCCGAAGACTATACTTGAAACGACTATTACAAAGAAATCCCTTTCATATACAAACGGTCACGCGCTGCTCGGGATGAAATCCGACACCAAGACCGTATTTAGCGGCGATATGATCTACGTCGCTGACAGTATTGATAATGCCGTTTACGCTATAGATATGGTCGAGATGACCGAAACGAAGATTGCATTTCAGGAGACGCCAAATTCACTATATTTTGACAATGGTGAACTCTTCGTCGGCTTTGGCGATAACGGAGTTCTGGCTATTTTTGATGCTGACACGTTTGAAGTGAAAGAGCGATTCTTTTTAGGAACTGTTTTTCATGACGTCGCCATCGGAAAGGATGGATTTATTTATATAGTTGACAGTTACAGAGATTATGCACGCAGTTTCTCAAGGGCAAGCGGACAAGAAATTTCATGCAAATACATCAATAACACCGGTAAGCTGGTACAGTATCCTACTTACAATATGTTCTATTGGGCAGACATGCACGTCAGCCCACAGGATATTGAGGCATTAAAGTACGAAAACGGTGTGATTGGAGATATTTATGACTCGCCATATCATGGCGACTATGACATTGGCTCGAAAATCGTAATTTCACCGGATGGCGCCAACATATTTGCCGACGCCGGTAATATATTCGCTTGCAGTCCCGATGCGGCAAATGATATGAAATTCAAAATGTCGCTCAATAAAAGATGGTCAGATTTGGGGTTTGATGAAACCGGTGCGCGGTTTTTTACAGCTGTCAGAGGAGTTAGGCAGATTTACGCCTACGACTATGCCACATTCCAAGGAACCGCCACATATGAGACTAAAGGCTATCCTCAGTATATCTTTGTAAAGGGTAATATCATTACCGCTATCTCAAGAGAAGCGTTTGATAAAGATATGTATGAGGGCGCCTACTTCATTGAAACCATAGATCTCACCGCGCCGAAGCCCACAATGGAGACGACTATTACAAATAAATCACTTTCATATGCAAACGGTCATGCGCTGCTCGGGATGAAATCCGGCGTCAAGACTGTATTCGAAGGCGGTATGATCTACGTCGCTGACAGTATTGATAATGCCGTTTACGCTATAGATACAGTCAAGCTGACCGAAACGAAGATTGCATTCCATGAAACGCCAAACTCACTGTACTATGACAGTGGCGAGCTTTTCATCGGTTTTGGCGGCAATGAGCTTCCTGTATAATGTAAGTAGAAATTCCGAGAAAGGTGGTTGATAAGAACGACACCTCAGTGTAGAATAGATTTGCTGACTATCCCAGGTTAGTAAAAATCTAATAAAACAG
>JAISED010000004.1 GCA_031264295.1 Eubacteriales Family XIII. Incertae Sedis bacterium
TCTTCAGATCGTAAATATCTTGGTCATTCAGCACGCTTTTGATCGTCCTGCTGATTTCCGCTCCAAAATCAATAAAATCATCCTTATAGTCGTCGTTTTTCATATCGATCCTCCGACACCGTGGGCTCACCGATCAAATTTGCACTTGATCAGATGCGCGTATTCGTATTTTTTAAGCGTTTCAGGCGTTCGGGCATCGGCGGTGCTCGCCGTATCGCCGCTTGTGAACACCGAAGCATAAAGAAGAATCTCCTCGCCGCCTTCTATTGCGACCTTACCGGTCATTGGGCCGTAAGCGCGCATAAGGTCGCTTGGCTCAACGACGACGCTCGGCGTATCGGTCAGCTTGTTCGTACTACTGCCTGAGCCGTCCTCATTGATCGAAATTGTCCATTTGAAATTGAATCTTGGATTTTGGTCGATGATAACAGCCATTCTCCCATCGTGCCGGGAGCCCGTGTTGCCGCTCGCGGTCATACGCATCGGGCGATCTTGCAAAACGCCGTTCTCGTATACCTCCACCCAGACATCCACTGTTTTATAGGCTTTCTCCGCGCTGTAGTCGAATAGCAGAATTTCCCGCTCGCCGTCGGTAAGCAGGTCAACGATCTCCTGTTCTCCCGCCGTCAAATTCGCGAGCATAATTTCATTTTGAGAAGGACCGTTGCCGCAAGCGGTAAGCAAGGCCGCCGCGCACAAGACGACCGCCGCGCCGAAAATTTTCTTCACAGCCGTACCTCTTTCAATATCAATATCATAATATCTCAAACTCCGCGAAAAGGTCAGAACCCGACGAAATCGCAGAATTCCCTATCGGTTTGACGATTCTGTATGTGCCCGCGCGATACGAATATTGCTCGGGATACAGGTAGGCGTTAAGCGTCGTGCTCTCGCCCTTGTACAGCCAAAAAAGCGGCACACTGTGGTTGAGTTCAAGCGGAACATCCACCCATATCGAGCCGAGCTTTGCCTGAATGTAATAATCAGGGCCGAATTTAATGCCATCGGACCGGTCGTTGTTATCAATGGCTAGGGTCACATACTCCGGAAAGTCGGACAACGACTCGTCGATGTGAATTTCCACGCCCGCCGGCGGCAAACGATCTCGCTCGACGCTCCTGAAAAACGCCTTGTATCTGAGGCCGATCGGAAAATATGCCCTTCCGACTCCGGTTCTCTTATTTACGACAAAGAAGCCCGCGCCGGCTCTCCGAAAATTGTCGCCCGCCATTGCGGATATGTAATTCGGTGAAGCGGCGCCCGGCGCCTGCGCCCAAAAAGCGTCGCCCGCAATGCGCTCCGTATAAGCGCCGCGCAAACAGAACGCCAACGCGCCCGCAATCAATATCGCATAAAAAGCCCTGCTGAAAGACATCCCTCTTCGCCTTCCTTCCGACTCGCGTTTTGCGATAAGGGTCTCGCACGAAAAGTCGCTTATCGCTTTCATCGTTAATTATACAATGATTACAGGCAAATGTAAAACCGTTTGTGCTCAGGACTGCGACCGACACCATTGACCTGTACAAACCGACCTGTCGTAACCGATGATCGGTTTGCATCTGTACGGTCAAAAATCACAGCGACTGCCAAGTTGTTTTCGTCCAATATGTTGACAACGGACGAAAATCGTAGTACGATAAGCATATCTTAAAGAAAGCAGGTGCTATCAATGGCAGGAGTAACCAATCTAAACATCAAAATTGATCGCGACTTAAAAGCTCAAGCCGACAGATTATTCAGCGATATGGGTATGAATCTTACAACGGCCGTCAATGTGTTCGTCAGGCAGGCGGTATTGGAAAAAGCCATACCGTTTAAGATTTATCGGAGCGTTGACTCTGCGGGAACGGCAGCAAACTCCGGGCAACGACAGGCCGCTATGCAGGAAATCAGGGAGTTGCTGTCGGGAATTGAGGGTGAAAGTATTGATTTGAACCGCATGAGAGCGGAGAGGAGGACGGCAAGATTTGAACGCAATGATTGACACCAACATTGTCCTCGATGATATTCTGAACCGCGCTCCGAATGCCGAAACCGCTCGCAAGGTCAGTCAATTGGTGACGGACGGAACAGTCAACGGTTATCTCACGGCGAACTGTTTGACGGACATTTTTTACATCGTTTCAAAACATCGAAATGACGACACAGCCCGAAAAGTCATACGGAATTTATTGCTGACTTTCTCAGTGGTGAGCGTGGACGGCGACGACTGCCTGACCGCGATTGACTTGCCCATGAGCGACTTCGAGGACGCTCTGGTCTTAGTTTGCGCAGAGAAAGCGGATTTGAGTTGTATCGTCACGAACGACAAAAGTTTTCAAAGCATCGCCGATTTAAACGTGTCCGTTATCGGTCCCGCGGATTTTCTGTTGAAGTTTACCGAATGAAACATCAATCGCAGTCTCTTGGCTTGCATCGTTCGTTCATGTGTATTTGTAAAGATTATTGACAGCAATTTGACAGCAAATAAGGCGGTTTCAGACGGTAAACGGCGGCACTTCGCGATAAAAGAAAATTCCCCGTAACCATTGCGATTACAGGGAACTCATTGGTCGGAGTGGTGAGATTCGAACTCACGACCCCTTGACCCCCAGTCAAGTACGCTAACCAAGCTGCGCTACACCCCGACATTCTTGCGAACGTTTATATTATAAATGAACTGCGGTGAAATGTAAACATAAATTTCGTCATTTCATTAATTTGCGTCACTTTATATTATTTCCATTTTTTTCATTGTTTCATTTATTCAAATGATCCATCTTGTTTGACAATCCGGGCAAAACTATGTTAAAATTCATGTAGGCAAGCTCCGGAAACCCTCGTCATGCCCCGGATGGTCTTTTTGCCGCTGAGTTTCAGTATTAAATTTTTCTCCGGAGGTCGGCGCGTTTATGGATTTATTGTTGCAATATGAACAGGAACATGTATATATATCACGTTGCTATAAGCTATTGACAATGAACTGGATAGCCGTTGTTTTTGTGACGCTTATTGAGTCTCTGCTTTGTATCGCCGGTTACTACGAAGCCTCCGGGTCGCGCAGCGTCTTATTCACCTACGCCATTATTCCCGGCGCGGCTTACGCTCTCATAGGCGGCGCGGTCAGCCTTATCTCATGGAAGCTATTGACCAGGCGCCGCTTCATAAGCCAGGCCTATACATTTTTAACAGGTGTTTCCCTTTTATGCGCCGTCTTCACTTGGACTCACTATAATTCGGACGGAGCTTATACCCTCTTCGCCGTGGGCATCCTGCTATCGCTTTATTATTATGATTTCACCCTATTGCGGTTTGCGATCTCATTTAATGTTGTGATCTGCACGATCACCTTCGTTGTTCTCGGGTATTTTACATTTATTCGGGATCTTATTTCCAATTCTCTCGTTGATTCTTTATTCACGGGGGTTTCAGCCATATGCGCGGCTTCTCTTCTGACATACCTGCTCTTGCGGCGGCAAAACGGTCTCCTCATAAATATGCTCGATCATCATGAATCAATACCGCTTGATCCGCTTACGCAGTTCTCGAATCACTCTGCTTTTTACGAACAGCTTGACAACAACATCATGCAATGCCATAACTCCGGACAGGGCTTCTGCCTGATCATGTTGGATATAGATGATTTTCAGTGCATCAACACAGTACGCGGACATAAGGCAGGAGACGCCGCTATTCTTACATTGGTTCAGGCTATCAACGAGGTTGTCTGCGAGACTGAAGAGGTCTTTCGTTACGGCGGCGACGAGCTTGCTATTCTTACGCGCCTCAGCGGCAATGACAGTCTGCTTTGCGCCGAAACCATCCGCACTACATTCAGCCTCCTGACGCGAAATTCATCACTATGCCCATCCGCGACTGTAAGCGCAGGCGTATGCGCCTTCGATCCGTCAATGTTCAATGGGAGGCGTGAGTTCTTCGCTGCGGCAGACGAGGCACTTTTCGAGGCTAAGCGCAGGGGCAAGAATGTCTCCGTCCTGTGGTCGAAGGCGGCGGGCTGACACGCCCGTCCTATCGTCGAAGGCGGGGCTGACACGCCTGCCCTATCGTCGAAGGCGCGGCTGACACGCCTGCCCTATCGTCGAAGGCGGGGCTGATACGTCCGTCCTTGGTCGAGGCGGCAGGCTTACCGTCCGTTCAGTATAAATTCAAATTTCACGAAGCCTCCGCCCTTAACGCTTGTTTTGAGCCAACTGCCCAGATTTACACTTATTATGTTACAATTGTCCAGGACATCCAGTATTATTTCTGTTCTCTTTCCGAGCGAGGATTCCTCATACTCAATGTACTCAATGGCGATTATTGTCACCCAGTGCCACTTGTCGAGCTGTTTCTCCGAACCATTATCCAAGTTCAAAAACGCCACCGGTCTATCCCTTTTGACGCTTTCTTCAATAAACTCCGCCGCCGCCTCTAAACGCGGCCGCAATGTCATTCCTTCGGGTACATCCAAAGACTCCGTACACGGCTTAAACCCCGCAGCGTATGCGTAGCTTTCGATACCATTTACCAGCTTTTGGGTGGTATTTATGCCGCCCTTACCGGGTGTTACATGTTTCCATGTGCGGTTCATAAAAGCGAGAACCTCAGACCGTTCCAGTGCGGCTATAGGGGCTGAACGCGGCGGGGCAGCGATTTCATCCACGCCGCCGCCCCGCCCGAATTCATATAGAAGCATATTCGAAACCGTCGTAGGGCCGCATCCCGCCAGTCTGCGCCACCAGAATCCATACCACTCCTGATCGAAGCCCTTATAGACCAGCGCTTTCTTGGAATCAGTGATGTTAAATCGCTCTAAATTTGTCAGTTCAGCCCTTTTCATTGTCCCGCTCCGTCTTCATATCCGTCTCCCGCCGTCAAGCGCTTTACTCCACAGCCGTCTTCTCGCTCATAAGCTCGCAGATCGCGTTGGAAAACGCCACCGGATCCTCTATCGGCAGTCCTTCGATCAGAAGCGCCTGATCGTACAGCAATCCCGCGTATGTCTTTATCTTCTCTCTGTCTTTTTCGAAGGCCGCCTTGAGCGCTTCGAACACCGGATGTTCAGAATTTATTTCAAGGATCCGTTCCGCCTTAACGCCCTCATTCATCGGCATCGCTGCCAATACCTTTTCCATTTCCAGTGAAAATCCTTCACCGCTCGCCAAGCACACGGGATGGCTCTTAAGCCGCCGCGAAAGCTTCACTTCAGTCACCTTTTCACCGAGCGCCTCTTTTACCGCGGCGATCATGTCCTTATTGCTCTCTGCTTTCTCCTCCGCAGCCTTTTTCTCTTCTTCGCTTTCTTCTATACCCAAATCACCCTCTGATATTGACTTGAACTGCTTTTCTTTATACTCATTCATCACGCGTAAAACAAATTCATCCACATCATCCGTCAGATATAATATCTCAATGCCTTTATCCTTAAGCAGCTCCGTCTGCGGCAGATTGTCCAGCTTTTCTACGGTTTCCCCCGCCGCGAAATATATGAATTTCTGCTCCGCATCCATTCTCGACACATATTCTGATAAGGTGACGAGCTTCTTCTCCTTCGAAGAGTGAAACATTATGAGATCCTGCAGGTTTTCCTTCTTCATGCCGAAATTATCATAAATGCCGAACTTGATCTGCAGGCCGAAGGCTTTGAAGAATTCCTCATACTTTTCCCTGTCAGTGTTCAAAAGGGCAAGCAATTCCGACTTGATCTTGCTCTCAAGCCTGGATGCGATCCCCTTGAGCTGCCTATCGTGCTGGAGCATCTCTCTGGAGATATTCAGGGAGAGATCCTGAGAATCGACCAAGCCTTTGACGAAGCTGAAATAATCCGGCAACAAGTCGGCGCATTTTTCCATTATCATAACGCCGCTGGAATAGAGCTGCAAGCCTTTTTCGTATTCTTTAGAATAATAGTTATACGGCGCCTTCGCTGGGATGAAGAGCAGCGCGTCGTAGGATACGACGCCCTCGACGCTGGTATGGATCACCTTCATCGGCGACGTATAATCGCCGAATTTTTCCCTATAATACTCGTTGTACTCCTCGTCTCCGATTTCGTTCTTCCCACGCTTCCATATAGGCGTCATGCTGTTCAGCGTTTCAGCTTCAATGTATGTTTCAAAGATCGGCTCGCGTTTTTCAGCTTCATCCCCTTCTTCATTCTCGATTTCAGCCTCCTGAACCTGGCGGCTCTTCTCGACGTTGGTCATGATGGGATAGCGTATATAATCCGAATAGCGCTTGATCAGGCTTCTTATACGATAGACTTCAAGATATTCGTCGAACTTCTCATCATCTGTGCTTTCCTTGATAGTCAGGATTATTTCCGTGCCGTTCCCACCGCGCTCAGACTCCTTCACCGTATAACCTTCTGCGCCGTTTGACTCCCACTCCCATGCCGTTTCCTCACCGTAAGCCCTGCTGATTACCCTCACCTTGCTGCTGACCATGAATGCGGAATAGAATCCCACTCCGAACTGCCCTATAATGTCGATGGCGTCCTTTGCGGTCTGCACTTTATCCGGCGCCGCGCCTTCATCCACAGCCTCCTTAAAATCCAAAGAACCGCTCTTCGCGATAGTTCCGAGGTTCGATTCAAGCTCATCCCTTGTCATCCCTATGCCATTGTCCGAAATGGTCAGGGTGCGATCCGTCTTGTCGATTGAGATCCATATGCTGAAATCGTCTTTAGACACCCCGCTTGCCTGCTCGACAAGGCTCTTATAATACAGCTTGTCAATAGCATCGCTGGCGTTGGAAATCAACTCCCGAAGAAATATCTCCTTATGCGTGTAGATAGAATTGATCATTAAATCCAACAATCGCTTCGATTCCGCTTTAAACTGTTTTTTCGCCATTTTACATTCCCCTCCTTAAATATCAATTAATACCAGCATAACTTTGATTTGCAAAACATCGCATGTATACGCCACGCTTTGATTTGTAAAACATTGCCCGTACATGCCGAGCGCACCTTTAAAACAATGCCCGCGTACGCCGCGGGCATTGTTGCTGAATATCTGTAATGCTGATGTGTTCCGCCGACGTTTATGTGACTTCCAAAAACCCTGCCGGAAAATAAAGGCAAACTCCTTAACGCTTTGAGAACTGCGATGCTCTTCTCGCCTTCTTTAAGCCGTACTTCTTTCTCTCCTTCATCCTGGGGTCTCTGGTTAAAAAGCCCGCTGCTTTCAAAGACGGTCTGTACGTTTCGCGATCCGCTACGCACAGCGCCCTTGAAATGCCGTGGCGTAAAGCGCCCGCCTGTCCAGTGAACCCGCCGCCTCTGACGGTGGCGATTATGTCGAACTTGCCCTCAGCGCCGGCGATCTCCATCGGTCTTTTGACTTCCTTTTTCAATATCTCCATTCCGAAGTAATCGTCAAGGGACTTTTTGTTTACTGTAATATCTCCTTTGCCGGGGATCAAACGAACTCTGGCAACGGACGATTTCCTTCTACCTGTACCTGCGTACTGTAATTTTGCAGCCATTGTCTATTCCTCCCCTCTTTAAAAATTCCACACTTCAGGTTTCTGGGCGTTATGCTTATGCGTCGCGCCTGCGTAAACCTTGAGCTTCTTGTACATCTGCCTGCCTAACCTGCCGTTGGGCATCATGCCCTTCACCGCGTGTCTGATGATCTCTTCGGGATGCTTCGCTTGCAGCTTTTCGAATACGACCTCTCTCAGTCCGCCGGGATAACCCGTGTGGCGCTTGTAGATCTTTTCCTTACGCTTCTTCCCCGTTACCTCCACCTTTTCGGCGTTCACTATGATCACATAGTCGCCTGTATCTACGTGGGGCGTGAAGATGGGCTTTTTCTTACCCCTCAGGATGGAAGCGGTCTCGCTTGCGAGTCTGCCCAGTGTCTTACCTTCGGCGTCGATGATGTACCATTTGCGTTCCACTTCATGTGGCTTCGCGACAAAAGATTTCATAAACTTTCCTCCTTACCTACTAGAATTGCCGTAATCGCGGCAATCACCTTCGGCACAATAACGTTTTGGCCACGGCCGGCGAACCAGCCTGTACCTGTGCCCGCACGCGAAAACAGCCGTTCCGTGCGGCACAATGTCTAGTATAAAGCACACGGAGGTTAAAGTCAAGGAAAAAAACACGCCATCCGCCTACAGTTTAGTACAATTACGACAGTTTACGGAGTCACATTCACCACAACCGAACTCGTCAATCCACTGCCGTCTGTCGCCTGCAGCGTGATTATCGCCGCGCCTGCTCTTATGGGCGTCACTGCCCCATAATAATTCACGGTGGCGATCGCGGGATTAGAAGACTTCATCACATATGCCACCCCGTCTATAACCGGATCGATCTGCAGCGGTCTTCCGACCTTGGCCTGCACACGCGCGCCGCTGCCCATCCCGGCGTAGGTCGCCTTAAACGTCTCAGACTTTTCCACTTCTCCTGCGATATAAGCCCTATAGTTCTCACCGCCGAGCCACGGCGCGTCCCCGGCAATCTCCGATGGAAGCGCAGCTTCTATATTTCCGTCCTCATCCGCCTTAACAACGATCTCATAGTCATTGTCACCCGGCACGGGAATCCTATTATACGCCACTCTAAGCAAGTAGCTTTCGTTTGGCGCATAATCACTGCCTTCTACGACTACCGTCTTGCTTTCCTTGTCAGCAGTTATGGTGAAATCCCCGTCTCCCGGAAGTCCCGTTCCCCCGACAGCTGTAAATGAATAGTCGGGAAGAACATTATTCTCCAAAGCCGAAGGAACGAAGTCGCCTCGTTTCCCTGTTTTCGCGACAAAAGCCTGCAGTTCAGTCAACAGCTGTTTGGCGTTATTGAAGGCTTCACCCGCAACGGCCTTGCTGAGTTCAGTGGCCTTTACCTGCGCCAGTTCCGGATCTACAGCATAGATCCGAAGCATTTCTTCGTCCACCGCCGCCTGCTGCGCTATCAGCGACTTCTGATAATTCGCAAAGAACTCAAGAACGCCCTGCGCCGCGTCTTTTCTGTTCGCATTGCTCAGGCTATATATTTCTCGGAATACCCAGTAGAACGAATCAGGATTGTAAGTGGCGCTGTCAGCGTTCCAGTAACTCTCATGTGTTTCTGTAGTCAAGCTATAGTAAGGTAGATACAGCGAGAACTCCGCCGGACCCATAGTGACCCATTCAACTGTGGCGAGATCTGCGGGCATGGCGTCACGGGTTTCGAACATATGCGCTTCCACCGTACCGGCATTGCCTATAGAGCTGCCGTTACCCGATGGATTCGAGACGTATCTCCCGTTTACCGTATCCGCTTCGTTTCCGTGATAGGCGAGAAAACGCATAGCTTCATAAAGGGTGTAGCCCTTCTCTTCTCTGGGATCGATGTAGTATTCCTGATAGCCGGGCTGCAGTGCAAGCGCCGCGTCGACACCTTTCAGATAATAATATCCGAGGTATAAGCGCCCAGGCAGGCTTGTAGCTGAGATATTCGCATAGGTCTCCGCTATCCGCAGCAGGCCGTCGTCGTCCTTAACTATGGCGCCCGCTTTTTCCGCTACCGTAATCAGCCCCGGAGAAACGATCACATTCTCTGTATCCGTTATATCCACGGAACCCAGCATGGTCATATTCGGCGAAAAGGCTATCTTATCGTCAGGGGCTTTGACAGCTACATACTGATGCCCTGACAGTATCTCCATATACCACACCTCGTTTGGATCGCTTACCGTAAAGGCCTCGCGTCCGCCCGCCCCCTTAGTATCTATTACATTTGCGATAAGTTCTATAGCGCCGCGTGCGGTCTCGGCGTTCATGAGCACAACCGTCGCGAGATCCGTTTCAATAAGCCCGCCGTTCCTCGCGCTTACCATGGGATCATTACCGGCGGCAGTGATGGCCTGCTTCGCGCTGCTGATGGTGACGGTAGCGGATATGGCGACGTTCTTCTCGTTTATGCCTACCTCGGCGTAAGGCTCCGGAGAAATTCTCTCATTGAAGTAGGAGTCCTTAGCCAGCGTGTACCGCAATGTACGTTCGGGATACGGCCATTTGAAGCCCGTGCTGGATTCATACATATCACCTTCCTCGTGGTACTCCACAGGGTGTACGGTGAGGATCTTGCTGTATCTCGCGCTGATATCCTCAGAACGCCCCCATATAACAGAGCCGTTCTCCGTCGTATCCTTGCCGAGATAGAGTCCGGTGCAGGCAAACGAACTGATCGTGCCGGTTATCAGCAGCAGCGCCGCAGTCACTACTGACACAATAATCCTGGTTGTTCTAAACTTTTTCATTTTCATTTCTCAAGACCGTTCCTTTCAGAATTTTGACATACGCCCCCAAGGTCTACTCTCAAACCCTTCATCACGTCATTCCTTTGATAATGCTTCCACTCTCCATATCCCAAGGCCGTCAAAAAAAGAAAAAGCTGCGGCTCCCCACAGCTCCTTTGCATATGATAAAATTAGCATATAATCGTAAAAATGTCAAGTTTTTTGCAAAAAAGACTTGGCAAAAACGTAGGTGAAGATGGCGCGGCGTTTGAATAGTCACCTTACTCGTTGCGGAGGCTCTCCAACGCCGACATATTCATAGCGCGCCTAGCCGGCGAATACCCCGACAACACGCCTATCGCCGTTGAGAACCCCAGTGCGGCTAATGGCAGCCACAGCGGTATTATGGAGATCCTTGTTACCTCCCCGCCTCCGCTGTTCAGTATACTGCTTAGCGCCGGCAGCAGGGCAGTATTCATCAGCAATGACAGCAGATAACTCAGCCCTATCCCCGCCAATCCTCCGACAAATCCTATTATCGCCGCTTCTACCAGGAACAATTTTCTTATATCCGGCAGATTCGCGCCGATCACCTTCATCACGCCGATCTCCTTCGTTCGCTCGTATATTGACATTATCATCGTGTTGGTAATACCGAGCGCTGCGACCAGCAGGGAGATCGCGCCTATGCCTCCCAGTATCATCTGTATCATCCGCGCCTGATTCTGCATCGTTTCCAGCGCATCGTTCATGCTGCTCGTCTGAAAGCCCATTTCACGAATTGTATCACTGACGCGCTTCACATCTTCGATGTTGTCAACAAAGACCATCGCCTGCCTATAGCCGCTTGTTTTGTCGTAGCGCTGCTTTTCCGCCTTCGCCTTATCTTCGTTTATTTTTCGCACAACGTCGATGGGTATGTAAACATTATAAGCCGTTTCGTAGTTCTCAGCGTTCGCAAGAATGCCGACGCCCTTGAACGTATACTCCTTATATACAACCTTGTTCGCGTCAGTGGGCAGATTCCGCTGCGGCTGACCGTAATTCCAGTCTGCGGTAACGACAATCTTATCCGTAATAACATCCACTACGGGTTTCCCTGAATATGAGCTGCCCCAAGATTTCCTCGGATTATAGAATGTCCCGGGGGTCTGGTTGCCGAAAACGAGTACGTTTTTATCGCCCGCGTGTAGGTTCCGCCCTTCCTGCACCTCGTAGTTGAACTTCTCGATCATGTCGGGGCGCACGCCTATCACCGATATACTCGCTATATATTTGCCTATCCCAAAGGTGAGATATGTATCTTCCCTTGGACTCACACCGGAAACCCCGTTTATCTTCTCCATAGCGTTTAAAGCCTTCTCGTCAAGCTTTACATTCTTCTTGTCCTGCGGGCCGGAACCGCCGCCTACTACGGCGTATCCGCCGCCGCCTCCGGACGTCGGATACACCGTAACCAAATGGAGGTTCCCCCATTGTTCCAGTGATGCCCGGAAGGATTCCTGAAGTCCGAATCCTATGGAAAGCGTGGCGATAATGGCGCATATCCCTATGATTACACCGGTGACCGCCAGTATACTCCGGGTTTTCCGCCTCAGCAGATTTCGCATACTGAGACCTAATATGTCCAGGTTATTCATCTAACTCAAGCTCCTTGTGCATCTTACGCCTTTTCAGAATTCTTATGACAGCGATAAGTATTATTACAAGGATCACAGCCGCTCCTGCTATTATATATTTGATATTAGACGTCTGGGACGCGTCGTCGTCCGGCATTAAATCCCCCATACCGCCGCCAGCGCCGCCCATGTCCACAACTTGAAATGAAAATTCTTTTTCGAAGCGCTTCTGGTTTCCTGATGGGTCGTCATATGTGAATATGACCTTGCCGTTCAACGGTCCCGCTTCCCGTGTGGTAAAGCTGAGACCATACGAATCATTAGCGCCGCTTTGCATATTGCCTGAATAATAACTGGCGGCGTCGCCCGCGATATCGAAGTTTCCTTCAGCGGTAACCCTTAGATTGCTGAGTACAGTCTTACCTGTATTATAGAACCTCACATCAACGCCCGCCATAGAATATGGATACAACTCAGGCGGTCCTATTATATCGTCTACTGTCAGACTGGTCGTCTGGATCACGGGTATGGAGATCAGCTCCGTCGCGGTGAATTCCTGCCCACTCTCATTCTCGTATTTCATCTCTACATTTAAGGCTGTGGTTTTAAACTCTGCCGTCGGACTTACGCTCATAGTCATCTGCTTGGAAATAGAGCCTTTAGCCTCAACACTGTCGATATAAAACGAGCCGCTGCTGCCAAAGGGGATGAATGCGCCCGTGTCGGACTTTAGCGACACCTTTATATTTATAAGCTTAACTGCGCTGGTGTTCAGAAAACCCATCTGAAGACCGAAGTTGGTTCCCGCCAATACCGGCGCCCCGCCGTAGTTGTAATTATCGATTATCAACTGAGGGGTCTTTACCGCGCCCTGCGTGGTCGTATCCTTCGTTATAAAAATACTCCCATACTGGGAGACGTTCCCCGTATTCGCAGCGCCTGCCGCAGTCATTTTCACAGTATAGCTCTTCTGACCCGCCGCGTTCTGAGCGCTGAAAAACGTCACCGAATACGTTTTCGTTTCACCGGGTTTCAAGATAGGCTCTATGAATATATTCTTTGTCCTGTTGACAATGCCCTCATCGCCGACAGCATCCACCTTTACATTCTTTAAATCGTCCTTGCCTGTATTCTTCACATTGAAGCTCAGCGTAAAATCCTTCCCCGCAGCGGCCTCCTGCGGCAAATTCACGCCGCTTATCTCAATGGCCTGCGAAGTCGTCTTTTCTATGCCGCCTACCACCGATATATTTATCGTTCTGTCAAACGAAGCCGTGGCGCCCTTGCCAAGGGCGCTCATCTTCACTTTGATCTGATAATTCTTATTCTCCGCGTTTTCCTCCACAAAGATCGGCAGGCGAACGGTTTTTTCCTCTGCTATAGCCATATACCCCACATACTGGGTTGTAAAGCCGCTGTCTATCCTCATCTTTTCCGGCAGTTCCAGTGTTACCTGTACGTCCTGCAGCATGATGTTGCCGCGATTCGCCAGGGTCAACGTCAAGTCCGTGCTCTTCCCTGCTGTAAGCTTCTCGTCCGGCAGTTTGTACGCCACATCGATAACCGGCAGATCATAACCCGAAACGCTCGAAACCTTTCTCCCTACGCTGAAACGCGCGTTTACGCTGGCTAGTTCGAGCTTCGTCCCGCCGTGGTAGAATGTGATGGGAAGGCTTACATTCCCCGGAGAAGCGGCGCTCTCAATATCAACCTTAAAAAAATACGTTGCGGTCTCTTTCGCACCGAGAGTCGTTGCGCCGGAGACCAATCTGCCGTCTGTAAATCCCTTTGCATTACCGATCTCCGCAGTAATATTGCTGAATGAGTTATTCCCTTCATTCACAAGGTTCATCGAAAATGTATATTCCACATCGCCTTGCATTACATTAAATACGTTCTCCGCCTGACGTATTACTACATCGCGTTCCGCGCCCGAAACATATTCTGCGCCATAAACATTAAAACACAGCGCTACCGCCAATATTGCCGTCAACGCCTTCTGCACTAACAACCTTTCGCCTTTACCCATTACTCCCTCCAACTGATTCCTTTAGGGGATTTTTAGCGACCCCTTTTACCTCTATACCTAATATATTACCATCCTGGATTGTTATCACGCGATCCGCATATTCCGATATCGTTCTGTCATGAGTCACTATGATCAAGGTCTGGTTGTTCTCTCTCACCATATTCACAATGATTTCCATGACTTCCTGGGTCGTATGCGAGTCTAGGTTGCCGGTAGGCTCGTCGGCGAATATGATCTTGGGTTTCCCGACAATAGCCCTGGCGATCCCGACTCTCTGCTGCTGTCCGCCGCTCATCTGCGAGGGACGTCTGCGCTCGTAACCCTTGAGCCCTACCGCTCGCATCGCTTCTTTCGCCATAGCGTCGCGCTTGCGTTTATCGACATTGCGAAACACAAGCGGCAATGATATATTTTCCAGTGTTGTAAGCATGGGAAGTAAGTTATAAGATTGAAATATGAAGCCTACGTTCTTTTGCCGAAACAGCGTAACCATTTCCTCATTTAACTTGTGAACCTTTACGCCGCCCACTATTATTTCGCCCTTCGTAGGCTTCTCTAATCCTGCTACCATATTTAAAAATGTGGATTTCCCGGAACCCGAAGTCCCAAGAAAACACACGATCTCCCCTTTGTAGATATCCAGACTCACATCGTCTAAGGCGACCACTTTCTCTTCACCCATCCGATAAACCTTCCGGACATGCTTGACCTCTATCAAAGGTTTGCGGAGATCCGCTGATTTTTCATCAACCATAATTCCCCCTAATTGACGTCAGCCTAATCGCACTCTATGAAATGACTTCTTTCCCTTTTTTATTAGAATGGCGCCGTCCTTGAAATGTTCCTTAATTACCGCAAATTTTTTATCTGAAATTTTCTCGCCATTGAGCAATATCCCCCCCTGTTCGATGGCTCTGATCCCCTCGCTGTTGCTTTTCACTAAACCGATCTCGCGCATCAAGCCCGCCAGACCCATTCCCCCGTCGAAACGCTCCGCGCCGATGACGGTTGTGGGGATGTCGTCAAGATTCTCGCCGCCCGCAAACAGTGCCCGCGCAGCATCCTGTGCTTTAACCGCTTCCGCCTCGCCGTGCACAAGCTTCGTGACTTCAAACGCCAATATCTCCTTAGCCCTGTTGATCTCAGCGTCCTTCAAAGACGACAGCTCCTCCACCTCGCTCATAGGCAGGAAGGTCAGCAATGAGAGACAGTTTTTCACATCCGCATCTTCAACATTTCTCCAATATTGGTAAAATTCGTAGGGCGTCGTTTTTTCGGCGTCCAGCCACAATGCACCCTTCTGGGTTTTACCCATCTTCTTGCCTTCACTGGTCGTCAAAAGCGTAAATGTCATCCCGTAGGCCTGCGCACCCTCTTCCCGTCTGATGAGGTCTACGCCGCCCAGTATATTAGACCACTGGTCGTCGCCGCCGAACTGCATCTTACAGTCGAGTCTTCTGTAGAGTTCAAGGAAATCATAGGATTGCATTATCATGTAATTGAATTCAAGGAAGCTGAGTCCCTGCTCCATCCTCTGTTTGAAGCACTCAGCCGTCAACATCCTGTTTACGGAAAAGTGTTTCCCTATATCCCGTATGAAGTCTATATAGTTAAGCTCCAGCAGCCAATCGGCGTTATTCACCGCTATGGCCTTGCCGCCGTCAAAGTCTATGAACCGGCCGAACAGTTCTTCGAATCTACGGCAATTTTCAGCTACGACGTCCTTGGTCATCAGCATACGCATATCCGTTCTGCCCGAAGGATCCCCCACCATTCCCGTACCGCCGCCCACGAGAACTACCGGTATATGCCCGAACTTCTGCATATGCATCATTATGATTACCTGCATGAAGTGACCTACATGCAGGCTGTCCGCCGTCGGATCGAATCCTATGTAGAATTTGATCTTCTCTCTGCCGAGCAGTTCCCTTATCTCATCTTCATGCGTCGTCTGTTTTATGAAGCCTCTTTCCTTCAAAACATCGAATACATTGCCGTCTATAGGCTTCCCTTTGTTCTCCAAAATAGAACCTCCTGATATATTTATACTGGATTCAGTATTACACTATTCTCTGCAAACGCCGTGTTTGAATAGTTTCGATTTAACGCTTAACACTCTACTGATTATTTAGTGCCGTAAAGCCTGTCACCGGCGTCGCCCAGACCCGGCACGATATATTTATGGTCATTGAGGTGGCTGTCCCGTGCGGCTATAAACACATCTACGTCCGGATGCGCCGCGTTGAGCTTCTCTATGCCCTCCGGCGCGGCGATGATGCATACGAAGGAGATGTTTACCCCGCCCCTCTCCTTGATGAAGTCAATGGCCGCAACTGCCGACCCGCCTGTCGCAAGCATGGGATCGAGGAGAAATACATGACGCTTATCAATGTCCGACGGGAGTTTGCAGTAGTATTCAACCGGTTTAAGCGTATCGGGATCGCGATAAAGCCCGATATGCCCTACCTTGGCGTTCGGTACGAGCGCTAAGATACCGTCTACCATCCCCAGACCCGCCCGCAGGATCGGCACTATAGCTATATCCATCTTTGTAAGCATCTTGACCTTAGTCCTCGCCAGCGGCGTCTCAATTTCAACCTCCTCAAGGGGCAGATCCCTTGTAAACTCGTAACCCATCAACATGGAGATTTCCTTTACAAGTTCTCTGAAATCCTTAACTGTCGTGCTCTTGTCACGAATAAGAGCCGTCTTATGCTGGATCAGCGGATGTTCAAAAATATAAACCTTGCTCATACAATCACTCCCACTTCATCACATATTATTTAACATATCCACCCTGCGTTGGTGCCTTCCCCCCTCAAACTCGGCGTCGAGCCAGGCGTCAAGTATCGCGGCCGCGGCCGCAGCCGTCGTCGTTCTGGCGCCTATGGAGATTATATTCGCATCGTTATGGCGCTTCGCAAGTTCAGCGGTCTCCGCGCAGGCGCATACGGCGCAGCGTATCCCCTTCACCTTGTTGGCGGCGATAGAGATGCCGATCCCTGTTCCGCAGCATAGAAGACCTTTATCCGCTTCCCCTGAAATAACTGCCTCTCCGCAGGCCTTCCCGTACAGAGGATAGTCTACCGATTCTTCGGAAAAAGTACCCAAGTCCAATATCTCAATACCTCGTAATGCGAGATGTTCTTTCAAAAATTCTTTTAATGCAAATCCGCCGTGATCGGCTGCCACCGCAATCCTCATATATGCCTCCCAAGCTGCAAACCATAGACGCCGGGCGCTCACCGCGCCGTATCCGCAGGCGCCGGGCGCTCACCACGCCGCATCCGCAGACGCCGGCTGTCATTAAAACGCCGGCCGCCGTTTATAGACGCCGGTCGTCTCAAACCCGAATTATGTTGTATCCCGCAGCTTTCATCATACGATTCATCACCGCGAACCCAACGCCGTCTTTCTCGCTCAGCGCGCCTGCTATGATCAGATCTGTTTCCTCGGCGTCAAGCGTTCTCAATTCGGCAAAGAAATCATGCGCCGCTTCTACAAATGTCTTTTCTTCAAACAATAAAACCCCGACCTTGCGCCCAAGCTTTTCATTCAACAGCTTAAGCCGCTCTGTCTCTTTTCTGACCTTGGCCCGTTCGCCCTCCAGCACGATCATCTCGGCCTCCGGCGCGTAATGCCGGTATTTCATGCCCGGCGCCCTCGGCGCTAAGCTGCCCGCGCTTTCATTGTTTGCGGCGCCCGCATCAGTAAACCCTTCGCAAGCGCTGCCGCGTCTATAGACCGCCGCGTCTATATCCACACGCGCGTCTATAACTGCCGCGATCTCATCGGCGCTTATTATGCCCGGTCTGAGTATAACAGGCACTTCTCCGGTGATATCCACGACAGTGGACTCTATCCCTACCCTGCAGTCGTCCCCGGCCAGAATGGCGTCGATCCGCCCGTCCATATCCCGCACGACATGTTCATACTTTGTCGGGCTGGGCTTTCCGGACAAATTCGCGCTGGGAGCGGCGATCGGCGAACCCGCCCGTCTGATCAGTTCAATCGCCGCCGGGTTGTCGGGCATCCTCACCGCAACCGTATCAAGCCCTCCGGTGACCACATCCGGCACATTCAGCCGTTTGCTGACGACCAAGGTCAGCGGCCCAGGCCAGAAGGCATCTATGAGTTTAACCATGCGTGGCGAGAGTGAATCCGACAAGACGCCAATATCACTGGCGCGGGCAATATGAACGATCATGGGGTTGTCGGATGGTCTCCCCTTCGCGGCGTAGACCTTCCTCACAGCCTCTTCGTTAAAGGCATCTGCGCCGAGGCCGTATACCGTCTCGGTCGGAAACGCGACAAGCCCTCCGCTTCGAATAATCCCGGCAGCCTCATCCACAGAGGCGAGCGCCGCCGCCAAACTCTTCGAAGCCTCTATATCTCCGAAAACGTCCGCCTTCTCCATCATTTCATTATTGATATCACTTATATAATATATTTTTGTCATTATGTCCATTATTATTTTAACATTAATGCAGACCTATTTTCAACACTGTTCGCATGCTCATTTAGAAATTTTTCATCTTTTCAGCCTGATCGTTTGTAATCAAACCATCTATTATCTCGTCAAGATCACCGTCGAGAAAATAGTCCAGTTTATACAGTGTGAGATTGATCCTATGATCCGAAACCCTGCCTTGCGGGAAGTTGTAGGTTCTTATCCGCTCGCTCCGGTCGCCGCTCCCCACTTGGTTTTTACGCACTTCCGAGATTTCCTGGTTCTGCGCCTTCGCCATCTCGTCGTAGAGACGCGCCCTGAGCACCTTGAAGGCCTTGTCTTTGTTCTTGATCTGCGATTTCTCATCCTGGCAGGTTACGACTATACCTGTGGGAATATGCGTCAGCCTCACCGCTGAATCCGTTGTATTTACCGACTGTCCCCCATTGCCGGACGACCTGTAGACATCAACGCGCACATCGTTAGGATCGATCGCCACCTCGACGTCGTCCACCTCGGGGAGAACCGCGACCGTGGCCGCAGATGTGTGGATCCTGCCGCTCGATTCTGTTTCAGGGACACGCTGCACACGATGAACGCCGCTCTCATACTTAAGCCTGGAGTAAGCGCCCTTTCCCCGCACCAGAACCACAGCCTCCTTCACGCCGCCGAGTCCCGTCTCATTCAATTCTATGATCTCGGACTTCCATCCACGGCGTTCACTGTATCTCGAGTACATACGCAACAGATCGCTGCCGAAAAGACTGGCCTCCTCACCGCCTGTACCTGCCCTGATCTCAAGAAAAACATTCCGCTCGTCGTTAGGATCCTTCGGCAAAAGCAGTACTTTAAGCTGCTCCGCTCCTTTATTTACGCGTTGCTCCAGATCCGCCAATTCCGCCTTGAACAGCTCTTTCATATCCTCTTCAAGACCGCCGTCTTCCAACATCAGCCTGGTTTCGGCCGCATCGGTTTTATTCTTTTTATATTCACCGTATTCCTTGACGATAGACTCTATCTCGCTCATCTCTTTGACATATTTCTGCCATGTCGGCTGATCGCCGATGACGACCGGATCAGAAACCTTAGCGGACAGTTCATCATACTTCTCTTGAATAAAGTCCAACTTATCGTACATTTGTTTTTCCTCTAACAAATGGGCGACACACAGTCTACCTAACTACGCGCCGCCCTAGTATTATTCTATGCTTGTTAAACCATTTTTAAGCCTCATCTGCTGAGTCGCTTCTCCTGAACCAAAGCTCGGTCGTCAGTCAAGCTTATACTTAGTCTTGAACTTCTCAACACGTCCGCCCCTGTTCACGAATTTTTGCTGCCCTGTGAAATATGGATGGCATGCGGAGCAAACATCAAGCCTGATTTCCGGCTTTACCGATTTTGTCTCAAATGAGTTCCCGCAGGCGCAAGTCACACTGCAATCTACATACTTAGGGTGTATTTCCTGTTTCATCGTTCTATTTCCTCCTCCTGATCTGCTGCGCACGGTCATATTCGTGCGTCTATCTGAAGCCCGTTCACATCATGTGTATAGGCGCCCTCCGAAAACCCGCGTTATGTCGTCCGACGATGGCCTTCGCAGCTTGCCTATAGAGCCGCTTATCATGTAAAAACCCGTCATTTGCTTTAAACGACAGCTCATATAGTATAGCACGCCCAAATTACAAATGCAAGTTAATTTTATATTACAATTTATGGCATATTTGGTATCTATTACTTATTTTCCCCCGACAGGCTGTTTATTATATTGATGGATACTTCTTCGCACATGTCTTGCACGCGCAGAGACTGCAGATTCCATTCGCTATAGTCAGTGCGGTTGCGCAGGGCAATGCCGGCTTCAATGATCGCCTCTTCCAAAGCCAATCTCGTCCTGACCCTCGCATCGGCTTCCGCCGAATACGCGCTTTGGACATACGTTAACAGTACCTGATATTGCTCCAGCCGCGCATCCGGATTTTCTTCCCATTCGGCTTCCAGCCGTTCCGTCTCGGCATACGGTAAAGCATCCCCCTGTGCATCTTTAAACGAGGAGCCGCTCTCCTTTTTCCATGCGGCGAACATGTGCGGTACAGCGGCGTCCGACAGAGATTCAAGCATTGAAACATCCAGAGTCTCGACTTTACCGCTCTCGTACTGCCAGATATTGTACTTCGCGATCATGCCGTCCGTGTTTGCCCAGGTCAATACCATAAAGCCGATCGCAAATACGACGATCAGCGGTTTGATCGGTTTGAAGGTGCGAAAATGCCAGATCATAAGCAGCAGAAACGCGATTAGCATGAGCAGCATAAACCAGCTTGTATACACGCGCAGACGCGTGAGACCATAAGCTGAAATATACATCAGCATCTTGCTCATAGCGGTTATGATCAGCAATACGGTAAACGCTGACATGAGTCCTGTCATGAAGCGCAGACCGCGCGGCCGCGCGTTTCCGTTGCGTTTTACAAGCAGATAGACCAAGGCTATGATCGCGAGATTTATAGCAGCGACGCCGCAAAGCTCAAAAAACCCCTTGCGCGCGTACTCCGCATAGCTTACGGCTTCGGGCAGTCTGCTGAAAAATGCGGAAAAGAAATAGTTGCCCAGCGCGATGAAGAACAAGGCGTAAAACGCGTTAAACACCGCCAGCGGCGCACAGAACGCCATATTCGGCACAAAGCGCGCTCTTGCCGCGCCGCCCGCGATCGCGTTTGCGTCTAAGCCCCCGATGCGCCGTTTCACCGCATTCCCGTAAACAGCGCCGTAGAGATATGCGGCGATGGGAATGCCCCATAAGAATTCGAATATATAGCTCACGAAATCCGATAGATAAAGATTACTCCAAAGAGCGCTCCATAACGACGCAAATGCATCGTCCGCGCCGGTAAGCAGCACAATCACAAATGCCAGCAATGGCAGGAACACGATCATCCCCAAGATGGCATAAACAAGTTCCGCACCCTTCTTGATTTCACGGAGGCTCCGATGGAAGCCGACAAATATCGCGGTGAAGTTGCTTAAAGGTATAAGTATGCACTGATTCACCATGTCAAATAGTGCATATCCCGAAAGCTCAGCGGGTGAGCCGCTTGAGTTTGAGGATTCGACATGTAAGCCGTCCGGAAGATGCGTCTCACGTGAAGCTGAAGTGCTGATTTGTGCTCTGCTTGAAAGGCGTGTACCGCATGAGACTGAAATCCAGTACATATAAACGAACGTGATGAACATAATATTGAAAAACTGCAGATCGTTCGTATCAAATACTGTAAATTGAACGCACGACAGGCATAGAATCAAGAGATAGGGCAAGCTTGTCCGACTCTGCCGTATCCCCTTCTTATTGAAGTAAATCAATGTTATGCCGCATGTAAGTATGGCAAAGAGGGATACGCCTAAAGCCGGCATATACCTGCTTGCGATCCACTCCCAATAGAAAAAACCGCATATAAACATTCCAGGAACAAGCGCCTTATCCGCATTGACGAATGCGAGCACGTCTTTCCCCACTTGCGGCGCGTTTTCATACACGCGCGGCGTCTGCACATTTATCATATTCATAATCCACTCCCCTCAGGTTTCGCCGCGTCTTCGTCTTCAAACTCGAGAATTTCACCGGGCTGACACTGCAGCGCGCGGCATAACTCCTCCAGTGTGGAAAAGCGTATCGCACGCGCTTTGTTATTTTTCAATATGGAAAGGTTGGCAGGCGTAACGCCTATCCTGTCGGCTAATTCGCCGGAGGACATCTTCCTGCGCGCCATCACCACATCCAAATTCACCTTTATAGCCATTGCGCTCCCTCCTATGGGGACTTCTATATTGTAAAATCGTTTTCAGCTTTCAACGCGACAGCTGCTTCTATAACATTCTTAACGACGCGGAGTATCAGTCCGAAAAATGCGGTCACTACCGCGACCGCAAAGAGGATGGGTGCGAAATACAGCGCAGCGGCAGCCAAAATGAACGCCTCCGCAAAACAACACCATGAAATGATCCTAAGCGCCTTCACATTCCCCTCCGTAAAGACCTTGCCTCTCATGATGTTCGACAGGAGGCGGTCAAGCAGCAGCAATGCCGCAACCGCCGGTACGCAGCACACATAATACAGTCCCAATATCAAAGGTTCCACGGCGAAGTCATATGTATCCGCTCTGCCAAAGGCGAGAAGCAGCACCGAGCGTCCCGCCGGCATGGCGACGACTGCGGCGGAGATCGCCACAAGCATAATAACGAGGCGCGTACACACCAAAGACAGCTTAACAGAACGCATAGAATTCCACATAAACCAGTTCCTTTCCGCCCATCGTTGCGACAAGCAAACGCCGCCTTAGAGCGCTAAACCAAAACCACCATAACAATCTTGTCAAGCCGAGCTCAGCTGCAAAGCCCTCCGAACCTATACCGCCGCAGCACAGCGAAATAGATGAAACCATAGCGCCATTATATAGCCATTCATATCGTTTGTCAATATATATTTATCGAAAAACGATAAATATATAAAGCGCCTGCACAGGCGCCTGCACACACAGTTTTGCTTAATAAATCGGCGCTTGCGGGGTATAATATCATATCAGGGAAGTGACGAGAAAATGAGGTAATCCAATGCGTGTTGATGGTCGAAACAGCTATATGTCCAACCGTGAATGGTTTCACAGCGTCTTGCGTGACAATGACGTTGTACTTTGTCATACTTCTGCATTGGAATGCTTGGGACAGTTCCCTGGCTACGCCAACGAAAGCCAAATTGATGTTTACGCTATGGTGCGGGAACCTTACGATAACATCAACTGGTATGTCATTGATGGTTTCGATGGCTTGGATATTGTCAATATAGCCGGCTTACGCTGCACCTCGTTTAATCAGACTGTCAACGATATGCTACGCGACTACGATCTAATAGACGAACAGTCGCTCGTTCAAGCGCTCGCGGGTTTTTATTATCGCAACGGCGAAAGCTTTAACGGGCTTAGAATCACCCCACAATACGCCGATCGCTTTAATGCTATCAGGGATTGGGCGATAGAATTTTATGACTATGAATAAACTAACCGACCAAGAAAAGCGAATGTACGACGTCATGGGCACAATTGCGAACGGTAACATACCTGTCGTCGGATAACGTGTTCAGGCGTACAAAGGATTTGATTGACCTCTATGCGCTGGCACATTGCGTAACTGTAATTGTCAAGCGCATTGGTGAAATTTAACGAAAAAGTAAAATACCCCTTCAACATGTGGGGGTAAAGAAAAAAACCTTGGACTTGGGAACTGTCTGATTTCAAGGTGTATGGAGTTTCCGAGGAAGCTCAAATGGGTGTTTTAGGGTGCACCCATATCGGGCACACCCTAAAACACTTTCCCACAGTACCAGAGAAGTCATGCTTTCAATTCGTCTATACGGGCTTTAGCGGCCTGCAAAGCCGCGAGCGCCTCGAAGGTTTTCAGTGCTTCAATCCTCGGCGCCCATTGACTCTGGTTTGCGTCGAGATTGTTTTCTCCGTTTGGCAGAGAATTTACAGACCTGCGCATGGCGGCCACAAACAAAGCGTCTGCCACTGTGCCCACTGAACCGGTTTGACCGGAGAGCGTGCGACGCAGCCTGTATCCCGGCGAGTCGTTAGAAGTCCATGATGTCAAACTGTCATTTAGTAAGTATCCCAGCGTAGTGTTTACAGCAGCAGCCGCTTGTACATCTGTGCCAAGCCTGAAAGTAAGCGGGTCGTTGAATGTGGCCTGTACCCAAACAATCCCTTTCTCCTGTGTTGGGCTTCCCAATGCGGATTCGCCCAGCATTACGCTCTTTGACTTCACGACAGGGTCGTTCATGGCGAAAAACCATGCCCTGTCAGGGGCGTAGCCTATCTGATCTATGATTTTATTGTCCGGATACATAGCCGCAAATTCCTGGAACCCCTGCGCATAACTGACTGCCGTGGCAGAGCCTTGGCTGTCGTTGCAAAAAACAATCTTATTGCTCTTACCTGCCTCACCGCCGCAGTATGTATACGGCAGATAAGAGGTGCTTTGCCTGAACGATTCTTTCATTGTCAAGCGTCGATGTTGGCTGAGGAAGAATCAAACCCCATATCTCCGCATACGGCGACGCCGGCGGCGTTACAACAACAGGCGTCACGTTTGAAGTCACAGAAGGCGCGCCGGGAGAGCTTACTACACAATAGTAGTAGTACGTACCTTCCGTCAAATCCTTCGGTATCTCAAACGCCGCGCTTGTCGCGCTGTCCACTACTGTCCAGCCGTCAGCGGAAAACGCGTACCACTGATATCCCAGCGCCGCGTTTGGAGTCGCTGTCGCCGCAACGGTCAGGCTGCCGCTTATGCTGCCCTCTGTCAATGCGGTGTCCGCCGTCGGCTGGGCGTCTATGGTGATTCTGGACGACGGGAAAAAGTTGCTGTACGTGATGCCCGGCGTGACCGCCGCATTATAATATTCTCTCAGCTCGGATACTGTCTTGAAGCCGATGCCTCTGCTGCGCAGTTCATGCACGATCTCAGGAAGAGCCTTCTTTGTGCTGTTTTGGTAGTCTTGGTGATCATGATGCACATAGACCTGACCGCCTCTTGGCCGATTATTGGCGTTTGTCTGCGTGAAATATCTGTTAATCAAATAGGAAGCTGAATTCTGCAGATCCCAGTCATTTGTATCAAAACCCCACGAATTGGATAGGCCAAGCTGACCCGCTGCCGTTGTAATGTTCGTGTTTTTATCGTCATACGGGAAGCGGATCCATTTCGCTTCCGTCCCGGTGAATTCGCTAAGATAATTCTGCGTCTTCACAAAGTCCTCCATCATCATACCCGGCTCGGCATTGGTCCAACGTTCATGCTGCCATGTGTGATTGCCCGCTTCATGACCTCCGGCGACGATTCTGTCGATTGCTCTTTTGTATTCAGGATATCTGTTCGACTTCTCCAGATTGTTGCCGATGATGAAGAATGTAGCTTTGACGTCCAGCGCGTCCAGTACATCCAGCAGATCGTTGGTATTGGGACTGATCGTATCGTCAAAAGAGAGCGCTACAAACTGGGTGGGTTCCGGATAAGGAACCTCAAGCTTGGTAGACGGGAATGTTTTGGTGATCACACCCGAACCGGCGGCGTGGGTGGTTCCATATCCGGCCTCCGTGGATCCTGTGCCCGTGGTGTTGTAGATCCTGAACCAGTTAGCTGCCACCCCTTCCAGTGTCCAGCCGGCTCTTGGGGTCAATGTTATGGTCGCCGTGTATACAGTATCCGGTTTAAAAACAGCATCATCGGGACTCCACGCCACTGTCGCAGTGTACTGACTTGATGTGGTGATCGATGTCACCGGCGTATTTCCGGTTCTAGGCGGTACGATGTCCCTGATCTGCGGGAAACTGATCCTGGCCGGTGTGGCCAAGACGCCGTCCCCTTCAAGGTAAATTTTCTTGATCTTTACCGACTGGCCGAGATCGGGCAGCGCTCCGACGCCCCTCAATCTCTCAAGATCCCAGTTGCCGGTACTGAACCCGATGTTGATACCGGGTGACACGATCGTATTGGTTCCGCTCGCTATGCGTATTACATTTGTACCGGTCAAACTGTCGAATGCAGCATCCTGGTCGATCCGGAAACGCAATATACTGCGGAACCATCCGACAGGAGCCTCGTCTAACTCCATGACCACAGCGTCATAGCCTCTCATGTCAACGAGGTTTTCAAAGACAAATCGAAACGGTATGTTCCTGGCTGTTGCTCCGCTGCCGTTATTGGAAAGGCGTATCAGACCGTCTTCATATGCCCACGCGGAATCGCCGCCGGGCGTGTGAACCGTGATCTCACCCAGCGCAGCCGCCCATTGTCCCTCATCGAACAGCACCGGAAGCGCCGTCGTAACGGGTCTCGTGACCACAAGCGCCACCACGTTTGACGTCAGTGAAGGCGCATTCGGCGCGCTGATCTTGCAATAGTAGTAATATGTGCCTTCCGTCAAGTCTGCCGGCACCGCAAAAGTGGCGTTTGTCGCATCGCTGACGGCTGTCCAGTTGTCGGCGGAAGCCGCTTGTACGTACCACTGGTAAGACAGTGCAGCGCCTTGTGCGGCGGTCGCCCTGACTGTGAGACTGCCGCTGATATTGCCCTCAACAAGTTCTTCAGCTGCGGGCGCCGTCGGCTGCGTGTTAATGGTTACGACTTGCGGTGTGGCGCTGTTTTGGAAAAAGTTCGCATAATTCACACCGGGTGAAGCCGCAAAATCTCTATGCTCTCTCAGCTCAGCAATCGTCATAAAGCCGACGCCCCTGCTGCGAAGTTCATGTACAATCTCGGGAAGCGCTTGCACTGTATTGGTTTGGCCGGGTTGATTGTGGGATACATAGATTTGACCGTCTCTCACGCTGTTGTTTCCCGTAGCCGTGAGTATTGTATTCACCAACCGGGACGCCGAATTGGGGAAGTCCCAGTCATTCGTCGCCAAGCCGCGCAGATTGGTCAGGCCAAACTCACCCGCCACCCGCAGAGACATCGTACCGTGGCTGGCATATGGGATACGGATCCATCTCGGAGTGGTTCCGGTCAGTTCAAAGATCACTTCCTGATTTCTCTTAAAGTTCTCCCTCGTCACATCTTCGTCGGCTGTATTGTCATACCGCTCATGCTGCCACGCGTGACTCTCCAGTTCATGGCCTCCGGCAACCAATTTGTCGAGCGCTATTCTGTATTCCGGCCTTGTCCTCGACTTTTCGAGGTTGATGCCGTTGGCAAAAAACGTACCTTTGACGCCAAGCCGATCCAAAACGTCCACCAAGGCTTCCGCGTCTGACAAGTACACATCGTCATACGTCAGCGCCACAAATTGGGTAGGCTCCGGATATGGCAGAATAGCTTTAGTCACCGGGAACGTGTGGGTAAGTATGCCCGATCCGGCCTCGTGCGTCACCTGCACAGCGCCGCCGGTCGGATAATAGATCCTGAACCAGTTCGCCGGTACGCCGTCCAACTTCCATCCGGGTTTCGGCGTCAGTGTTATAGCCGCTGTGTATACCGTATCCGCTTGGAACGTAGGATGATCGGGACTCCACGCCACCGTTGCGGTATACTGGCTCGAAGTGGTGATCGATCTTACAGGCGTATTTCCGGTTCTCGGAGGTATGATGTCCATAAGATTACGCGCATCGCTGTTGATGGTGACGGGTTCATAATTCCCGTCGCCTTCAAGATAAATCTTCTTGATCTTTACGGATTCACCGTAAGCGGGCAAACCGCCCACACCTCTCAATCTCTCAAGATCCCAGTTGCCGGTGGACATACCCACCATGCCGCTGCTCACATTAGTTCCGCTCTCCATCCTGATGATATTGGTGTGACTGTCGCTGCCCCACCCGGCGTCCTGGTCAATCCGGAAACGCAACATGCCGCCAAACCATCCGGTAGGCGCTTCAAGAAGCTCCATGACCACAGCGTCATATCCTCTCATATCAATGAGATTTTCAAACACAAATCTAAAGGTTACGTTTTTACTAACAGGAACACCGTTATAGATACGTATCAGACCGTCTTCATATGCCCACGCGGAATCGCCGCCGGGCGTGTGAACCGTGATCTCACCCAGCGCAGCCGCCCATTGTCCATTCTCGAATAGCACCGGGAGAGCGGGGATCACATGCGTCGAGGCCTCACACAAGGGTATCATGGTTGTCATATCCCATAAAAACGCCTTTATGTTCGTTCCATCGGCAAAATAGGCGCCGTTCCATGTGTACGCGTCCGTCCCGACAATCGCGTCCTTCCTTTCGGACATATACGCAAGCCTACCCCTCTCGTCGTAAACCGCGAAGAACACATCGCCGATTTTCTCGCCGACGACGCCGAATGTACGCAGATTCACAACGACAGCCTCGTCGCTTTTTTCGATACTTACAATAGAAATCTCAGCCTCTGTATCAGCCGCGGAGGTCGGCGCGGCCGGCGGGGCTGAAATCACTAAAACACTTACTGTTAGCAGTAACCACATTAAGAATTTTTTCATTTTGTTTGGCGCCTCCCTTTGTCGTTAAAGGCAAGCTCCAAAAACCCGCGTTATACTGTCCGGCGGAAGAAGACCGTCCGGCGGCGTGCCGATGGTTTTCGGGCTTGCCTAAAATAAGATTTATTACAATAATTATATGGGCGCCCTCACAATTTGTCCATTCTCTTATAGTTCTATTTTCTTCCACAACATGCAGAAAAAACCCTTTTTTGTCCTAATTATTCACCCTCCAAATCCACCTAAACACCGGCATCCTCCCCAATACAAACAGCATACCTATGCAATACAGCAGCAGCCTCAGCCCGCGAAGCCTCAGCCCGAGGATCAAACCGGCCATCCTCCCTGCCCCTCAATATCCCATTATGCACAGCCCAAAGCGAAGCAGTCTTCGCATAGCCCGCCACCGAATCCGCATCGGGAAAACTCAACTTAACAGC
>JAISED010000007.1 GCA_031264295.1 Eubacteriales Family XIII. Incertae Sedis bacterium
CGCAACCATGTCCGAAACGCACCGGGAACTCAATCCCACCAAAAATACCAAACGGAAGAACCCTTGAGCCTGCTTGCCAGCCCGCGAATGCCGCAAAAGGCTTGCCCAAAGGCCTGCATAACAATATCGTAGCAGAAGGCGAACTGCTCCTTGGCCAGAGCCTCCGCGCCCGCGTTGTCCTTGACCGGCTCTTTGCCGCGCAGCTCCAGTTCCCACACGTCATAGCTAACGACATCGGGAACCGCTCCGTAGCGCTCGTGCCAACGCCGGAACACGGCGATCTGCTCAGCGGGGGAAGGACAGTCGTTAAAGCCGCCCATCGGAACCCACGCGGGCAATTCCCACGGATTCGTCGTCGGGATTTTGGCAAGGATGATTTCCGGGATATCGTTTTTCGCATTGATGGAGAGCAGGAAATCGACAGGTTCGCAATCTTCAAATTCTCCCGTGATGTCATCCTCGTCCATCTCCGTGTACTCCGCCAGCCGCGCCGACAGGAAAGCGTCCGCGTCCACCGCTTCAGCTTTTTGTAGAATGCCCTCGCGCAAAGCGGCTGCGTTCTCAGCAGCGGCTTCGAGATCCTCGTCCTCATAGCTCAGTTCCATCGCCTCCGCGAGCACGTCAGATGCGAGTATCAATAACGGAGTAAAACCCTCGCGCCGCCCCTGTTCCCACAGTTCTTCATGGCGGGCGCAGATTTTCGCGCCGTCCGTCTCGTTTTCAAACAGTTCATAGTCACAGCCTAAGAAGTCGATGATGGTTTGACAATCCTCTGTCATGGTTTTCTCCCTTTTCAATATCCGGTTCTGCATTCAGGCTGTTTACTGCTTTCTCCCAATGAACCACCTGCTGCACTTCGTTGAGCAGGACATAACACTTCCCGACGGCGGGAATTCTGTCTCGTAACAAATTGTAGAACATGCGGTAGTCACGGATATCGTCATATGCCATCAGCTCAAAATTGATGTCGATGATATGGTCTGCACTGACGCCGCTTTGCAGTAATTCCTGCTTAAACAGCTGCAGAAGCGTTGACTTCCCACAACGATAGTATATGGTAAAAACTTAAAAATATCAATCTCATTTGTGATATACGGTACACGCTGTCGATCTTCTTTCGCGTCAGCGGAAAGGAGGTGAAGCGTGGCGGTAATTTTTGGTTTCTTGGTTTCGGTTGCGGCAGGTGTGGTCAGCTACTACATCTGCTAATGGTTAGACCGGAACGTCACCGACAGATAGCCTAAAATGAAACCCCGCAGGGTTGCGTCCTGCGGGGTTTCGCTTTGTGAAGCTTAACATTTTCGGTTTCTTAGCTACACACATCATACCACCAGCATGGTCGGTTGTCAATATTAGATTTTGCGGGAGACGACTATATCTGCGCTCAGTTATTGCCGATTCGCACTATTTCGTAATTAGATTTTCTACGGCGTAAAGCCGTGGTGCATTTATGCCGTACTTTCTGGCTTCTGAAATAATTTCCTGTACAGCAGGGCCAACTTTATAATGGTTATGCTCTATAAGCGCATAGGGCATACTTTTAGGTGAAAAAATAACTTTACTCATGAGAAATCCAACAACTTTTGGCGGCAGGCAGCTCATTATCCTTGTCAAAGCACTGAGCTTTGAGCCTGTTGCTTTAATAAAATGAATCGTCTTGTAAAGTCCTCCGTAAAGAGTGTTTCCTTCAAATCCGCCCCCGCAACCGGGGAAGCCCCAGACAACTTGACTAAGCGGCATAGGACGAACGGATTCTTGTATGTCACTAAATGAATTCGAATTTATAAAAAAATCTTATTTACTTATCCCCGACAAAGCGATATAATAAATGTGAAAGCATACAAATTTCTTACAGTATTCATTATTGTTTATTATTGCGCGGCGGGGTCGTTTTGTTGTTGAGCATAGTATAACGGCTTGGTCAGTGGTCTTTATCGTTTGGCGGAGAGGAAGGAGGTGTAAGCGCCGGGCGCGGTGCGCGGACGTCAAAACGATCTCAGAAAACAGTTGGTAAAATCCCCGAGGTGATGTATTGGTTTAACCGCGGGATGTTTTACGCTTGACTGTGCGCCCGCACAGTCTGTGATTCGCAGGTTTTCGAACGAGTTACGACTGAAAGTTCGTATGAAAACTTGGCAGAGGTTCGGATGACGATTCGGATGGAAGTTCGGAAGAAAATTCGGACGAAGGCTCGGGTGGAAGTTTGGATGAAGGTTCGGAGGCCATAAAGGGGTTTGGGAGCGCCGGGACGCATGTGTTCCGGAATTTGTGGGGATCAAAGCTCTAAATTAAAGAAACTCTAAAAGTAACTGTGTTTATGAAAATTGTCATACCTTTAAGGAGGTAAGAAAAATGCTAAAAGTCAGTGTTAAGCGTGTCTTTGTGGCGATAATGACTATTGCGCTTGTAGTCACTTATATCCCCTTGTCGCCTGTGTCGGTAGCCTCATACGCCGACGACGAGACGTCGCTCCCCATATACCAGGATAAGGACAACTACAGCTTTGCTGAGAGAGCCGCGTCGCTGGTCGCTGAAATGACCGTAGCCGAGAAGGCCTATCAGGTCGTCGGTTCTTGGTCCGCCGCTGTTCCCAGACTGGGTATCGCCCAGTATCAGTGGTGGAATGAAGCTCTCCACGGATACAGCAGGGGCAACGGCGGCGCCGCAACCGGCGCGAATCCGCCTACCGTTTTATATGGCACGCAATACCCCCAGAGCAACGCGATGGCATCTACCTGGGATCCTGAGCTGTATTACATTGAAGCCAGCCAGATAGGCGACGAAGCCCGTGAGCGCGTTGTAGACAATAACATCAACCTCACCATGTACTCTCCTACCATAAACCTACAACGCGACCCGCGCTGGGGGCGTAATGAAGAGAGTTACAGTGAAGACCCATATCTTACAGGTGTAATGGGCAGTGCTTTTGTGAAGGGCATGGAGGGCAAGGATTTCACGACAGGCGAACTCCTAGACCCGGACGGCTATAAGAAGGTCATCAGCACGATAAAGCACTATACCGCCAACAACAGCGAAAGCAACCGCAGAGGCGGAGGCGCCAACGATATAGATTTCCGCGCCTTGCGCGAGTATTACACCGCGCCTTATCGTAACATAATCAAGGACGCTGATGTAACGTCGGTCATGACCGCTTACAGCGAGGTCAACGAGGTTCCGGCGTCTTCAAGCAGCTACCTCATGGATACACTGCTGCGGCAGATGTGGGGATTCAGCGGATATATAACCTCCGACTGCGATTCCGTTCAACAGATCAACCAGCTTGGTTATGTGGATCCGCACTCCGGCAAGACACTCTCTAATACGACGCCGGAGATGTACGCAAACGCCCTCGCCCATGGCGAGGATCTGGAATGCAACGCGGGTTATCGCGCTGTGGGCGCGGATTACAGGAACTACATGCCTGCCGTGCTCAGCAACGATATCACCACTGACAAGGGCAAATTTACCGAGAATCAGCTGGATGTATCGGTTCACCGGCTTATGACCACCCGTATGGAGTTGGGTGAGTTCGACGGAGCCAACGCGTATAGGACGGCGGGCGCCGAGGGTCTTGCCGCAGGCGAAGCCGGCGCGTATCTAAAGGGACTTCCGGGACAGACGGCAGAACGTCTGGAGATCGCGAAGAAAGGCGCTGAGAGCGCTGTGGTAATGTTGCAGAATGACGAAGTGGGCGGAACAAAAGCACTTCCGATAAAGATAGCGGACAGCTACACGGCAACAAATCCGTTCAAGATCGTCATAGTCGGTTATTGGGCGCGCGGCGGGGTCTATCTGGGGACATATTCTTCAACCCAGACATTAAACGGCGCGGATAATTCGAACTTCGTTACCATAGAACGAGGCATAATAGAAGCCTTTGCCGAATACGGCGACCGTGTACAGATCTCTTACGAGAGAGGGTTCACCGGGACTAACAATGCGCTTGCACAGCTTACGACGGTCGATCCGAACGCGGTTGCGGCAGCGGCAGCGGCGGATCTTGCCATAGTCGTAGCGGGCACAGAAGGCGCTACTTCAGCCGAAGATCGTGACAGAGCGACTATAGCCCTTCCCGGAGCGCAGGCTCAGCTCATAGCGGCAGTCGGCGCGGTGAGTCCGAAAACCGTTGCCGTTCTCGAAACATGCGGACCGGTACAGGTTACCACGTTTGAGAACAATGTAGACGCGATACTTTGGTCGGGCTTCGGCGGACTGAAGAAGGGCGTAGGATTCGGAAACGTTATCACGGGCAAGGTAAATCCGTCAGGGAAAACCACAGCCTTGTGGCATAATAGCGTAGCCGACAACGGCGCGTCAGATATTGCCGGTAAACTGGTCTACGGCCTCTACAAGTCCGATAACAACCCAGGTCGTACCTACATGTATTTCGACGGTGATGTTTCGTATCCCTTCGGATACGGACTCAGTTATACGACCTTCGAATATTCAGATCTGACACTTGATAAGGGCGCCTACGTTGCGGACGATACGATCAGCGTAAGCTTCAAGGTCAAGAACACAGGTTCAGTCGCAGGCGCAGAGGTTGCGCAGCTCTACGTATCGCAGCCGAATGCTCCGGCGGAACTCAACAGGCCGATCAAACGCCTTGTGGGATTTGATAAGGTTGAACTTGGCGCCGGGGCGGAAACCACGGTGACTTTAGACGTAGCGGTTAAGGATCTTGCCTTCTTTGATCCTGACGCAAACAAGTATGTAGTCGATCAGGGCGCTTACAGGATCGAGGCGGCCAGTTCCTCGGCAAGCACCGCCTTGACGAAGGATGTAAATATTACCGGAACTATTACGCCTACACCTGAGGTCGTTACATTTAAGCCGAATCAGACAGGCGACGAGGCGAATGCCATAGCCGAACGTCTGATCTTCAACAAGGGCGTAGAAGTATTCCCGCACATAGCGGTTGCGATGAACGACGAGAGTCTCTACGGCCGTACCATCAAGGACAATGTTCCTGTTGAGGGTCTTATGGGAGTGCCGGAGATCACAGATATTCCGCTTCCGGCCGGCGCACAGGTATCCTACACATCCAACCGTCCTGAAGTAGTCAGTGTGGATAATTCCAATCCGACGGCGCCGGTCATCACGACCAACAGATCCGGCGTTGCCACTATAACAGCGACTGTAAACTATAACGGCGAATCGGCAACGAACGAGTTTGTCGTATACGTCAAGACCGATATCGTTGTTGACGGCATCAGCATCGACGGGACTCCTCTCGAAGGTTTCACGCCGTCTGTGACGGAATATGAAGTAACGGTACCTTATGGCACTACTGCCGCTCCGATCGTATCCATTACGGAAAACCCGGATCCGGCACTCAGCGCAGCGGTAACTCAGGCAGCGGCTGTTCCGGGTTATGCTTCGATAGTAGTGACTGATACCGATGCAAACTCGTCAAGGACATACTATGTGAGTTTCAATGTGGCGCCGATCTCGGATCCGTTTGCCGATGATTTCGCTTCAGGCGGAACAGTATCCGACAGGTGGAGGGTGCACAACGCGACTGCGGACGCTTCACTAGCGGCAGGCGGTCTGGCGATAAAGACGGCGAGGGGCAGTATAACCGCCTTCGGAGGTGAATATGATCCGCCGAATGTGTACCTGCAGTCTGCGGGAGGCGACTGGGTTGTAAGAACGCATATAAACTTCGACAGCACACCGAACGCGAGCAACCAGCAGGCTGGACTGATCATATACGGAGATTCGAATAATTTCCTCAGATATGTGTATGAACGTCCTACCACCGGAAATACCAACACGTTCAGGGCGTACAATGCAGCGAATAACGTTTCAACGCAGTTATTTACCGCGAATTCCGCCAACCAAACTAACGTTTACTTACAGATAACGAAGACGGGTAAGCTCTATACATTCGCGTATTCGACAAACGGAACGACATGGACGACGCAAGGTTCAACGGAATTGTCGTACCTGCTGCCGGAAATCGGCGTATGGGCGTCTAACGGCAATGCCAATGCAACGTCTAAGAATGTGACGTTCGAATATTTCAAGGCTTATGACATAGCGGACAGCGCGCCTACCCTTGATGAAATCACCATTGACGGGGCGCCTATCACGGGCTTCTCGCCGACAGAGAGCCGGTATGTATTCGATGCGGCGGATTACGAGGAGACGCCTGTTATAGGTGCAAGCTCCGACAAGTATCAGGTCGACATAGTTCAGCCGGATGGATTACCGGGATTTGCGACTATTACGGTGAGTAGCGAGATCGCAACGGCTGTGTATTATGTGAGCTTTGAAGAGGACTTCACTCCCGCCACATTCGTGTTCGGCGAAGTGGACGATAAGTGGAAAATTCTGAACGAGAACGCAGATACATGGGAGGTAGTAAAGGGACTCGGACTTAAACTGCCTACTCAGAGATATGACATCAACGGCGCGGCGTCTGCGGCTTGGGAGAACATCTTCGTGCGTCCCGGCGGCGGAGAGTGGGAGGTCATAGGCAAGTTCTACTTCCCGGTCAGACCGAACGCCACTTACCAACAGGTAGGCATGCTGGCATTCCAGGATGAGAATAACTATGTGAAGATCGATCTGGAGCGCGGAGGCAGTAACATCATAGTGCAGGTGGGTGCTGAGATCAATGGAACATTTACAGGATCGAGCACGCAGAATGTAACACCGGCAAACAACCAACCGCTGGTAGTCTATTTCAAACTCACCAGATCGGGCGACTCATACAGAGGCGCGTATTCCTTTAACGGCGTGGACTTTACGAATGTCGGCAACCTAGTGACTGTCGCTTTGGTAAATCCCCAGATAGGCGTCATGGCTACAAGGAACAGCACGAGTGATGAGATAGTCGCCTACTGCGAGTATGTCGATATGACATGGTTCGGCGGCGTACTGCAAAAGGACGAAGCAGAAATACTTGCGGACGCGTTTAACAATGTAGTCTCGTCTGTAGTGGACAGCATACCCGAGACAGTGACGGAGGATGTGGATATACAAGTTCCGTATGGCTATGTGTTTGATATTGCTTCAGACGACCCTGACGCCCTAAGCTTCGTCAGAGACCCTGATGATGCCGGTAAGGGCGCACTCAAGATAAATATGAGCGCTGTAAGCAAGGAAGTTGAGCTGACTCTAAGCATATCTGACGGCGGCACGAATGAAATAGGTCAGATTGTCACTGCGACTGTACCGCATTACGGCACCGAGTTGAAGGCGAATCCTGCGACGAGAATCTCCATGAAGGCGCGCGGCACGTATCAACTGGAGCCGATCACTGATGGCTACAAATACGAGTATTCGGCCAGCAATCCAAGCGTTGTAAAGGTGGATGCGAACGGGCTTCTCACCGCGGTGAGAGCAGGCACAGCGACCGTCTCCGTACGCCTTAAGGACGGAAGCGACTTGCTCGCCTCTGTCATGGTGACCGTAGTTCCATAACATAGCTGCGTGACGCCGGGATAGGCGTTGCAAGTCAGTTGTGAGAAGTAATAATGATCAACGAAGCCGTCCGCTTTTGCGGACGGCTTTTGTGTAAACTTAACAAAAAAATCGTCTATTGTATCAATATCAATAGTAAACGAGTTCCAAAATGCAGTATGGCTTGACATAACCTATACAAACTGTATAATATGTATTGTTCCCCGCATACGAAAATGGTAAGCTGTACCGGCAAAACGGTAAGCTTGCGATGCGGAATGCACCGGGCATTGACGGCATAGCGTTGGGTGCGAGGGCTTTTAGAAGTTGCATAAAGCCGATTGACTGCGTAGTCGTTGGGTATCAAAGGTAGGAACGCCTGGGGAGGGCGCTGTATTATGAATTATAATATAATGATAATCGTGCTGGATGATAATGACGGCCTTGCGGGTGCTATTGCGCAGCAAGCCTCAGTTGATGACGACAGATATAACTGGTTCTATCTGGATCTGGATACGCTGGAGGCGTTCACCGAGCAGGACAGGGTCTATTATATGGGCATTCCGATGGAGATCGACGAAGGCTATTTAAGATTCGCGCTGGAAAAGGTGGAATACTGCGACGAGGATGAAGTGCTGGAATCACTGGATGATGCTCTCAGCGCCTACCAGCATATCATGAAGTTCAGGTTCAAAACCATAAAGCGGCTTATAGAAGATTCCACGATAGCAGTGGCTGGATTTTATGAACTCAGAGACGGGGAACTGATCATGGGTAATCTGCTCATGCACGGCAAGGCGCTTGAACGCATGAGGAAGATTGTCGACAGCGGCGGCGGGAAAGATCATACCGAAGGTATAACATGCAGAGATAAAAGGGTAAGATTCTTTTCTATAGAGGGCGTGTATGATGGACTCGTTGAGATATTCAGCACCAACTGGGCGGAAGTACGTCAGGTTCTGGATGTATATAAGAACGCCGGAATAGAGATAGTGTTTGATCACATTCGCGTGAACATAGAAGACACCGCACTGGCGGATATGCTCATAAGTAAATTGTAGGCTAAAAGTTAAAAACACTGTCGGGGTCGTAGACCACGTTCAGTCTTTCGCTGTAATGCGCGTTGCCGTCTGCATCTCGCGCAAGCGCCCATATCTGCCCCTTGAAACCATTCGGGTAATAATCAGATATCCGCCAACCAGTCAAGCCCTTTATCACGTAGAAATTCGGCAATCTGCGCTTTGCTGTAAGTTATCCGCGCGGTATAGGCCGCCTTGTCCAATTCGTCGCCGCTTGGGGTATAGCGCAGGGCGAAACTCACTTCCTCCAAGTTATCAATAAGGGCGAACAGTAGAGCGGCGTTATCCGGGT
The DNA here is from genome assembly GCA_031264295.1 of Eubacteriales Family XIII. Incertae Sedis bacterium. Classification (GTDB taxonomy): domain Bacteria; phylum Bacillota; class Clostridia; order Peptostreptococcales; family Anaerovoracaceae; genus JAISED01. The sequence continues at coordinate 8,782 of JAISED010000007.1, forward strand.
TGGCTATCGTACTCGCCTCGGGGGTGCTTTGTTCGGCGGCCTTGGTGTTGACCTGTTCGCCGCCTTCCTCCGAGCCGACTGAGGCGCCTTGCTCATAATAGAGCGTAAGTGTATACGGCGCGCACCCTGTCCCGTAGTCGTCGCCAATGGAGAAAAAGCGTTGTGTAAGTTTCGCCCCGAGCTGCGGTAAGGCGTCCACGATCTTCCCAACCGCAGTGCTGCCGCCGACGTAAGGTGTTCTCAGCGCGGCAAGCTGAACGGCGGGTGCCTCGTAAAGCGACGCTTTTTCCAGGAATTGCGGTGTATTGTTTTCAGCACCGTTGAAGTTATACGCGTTTTCGCTTGTGCTATCCGCCGTACAGCCGACAGCCAGCGCGGCAGTTAGCACAAGCGCGGCGATGAGTATTCGTGATATTTTCCTGGAATTCAGCATTGGTTAATCCTTTCCTTTTTTATCAAGGAGCTTTTGGGGGACTTTTGGTTGGTACAGTCTCCAATCGCTAATGACACTTGACGATCTCTCAGCGATCGACAGGACTGTAGATGAGACGAGCTTCGCTAACTTTTTTTTCATGGGTTCCTCCTCATATCTTTATTTGTTATCAGAATGCGTTCTGATAATTTATTATCTATCATGATTGCGTTTATTACAAGCATATTGTCGTGAATAACGGATTTATGTCGTGAATACATGGGACGGTCAGAAATCCATAATAAAGACACGCAGTACCAGCAGCGCGTGTGAGGCCATACCATAAGCCAACGATGCGGCGATCCAAATGGACATATTGTTCGTCATCGTTGAACTGAATACTACCGCTATGAAAAAAACCATAGAGGCAATGCGGCTTAATGCTCTCATGCGTCTATACTTTTCCTCGCTTAATGGGCTATTGACATGTTCGATAGGCGCCTTCGTCCAAATAAGCAAGGCAGATATGCCGGCAAGACCAATGCAAATTACCGGCGAAGCTGTTTGTGAAATTCCCCACAGTGAAAGCAGCCAGATTATTGTGGACATGATAAAGCAGCGCAAACGTGTTTTCGCGTGGAAACCGCCTGCCGTATTTCTCAGTATTACAAAAGAAATGTGATAAATGACGGTTTGCGGTATTTGATGGAGCAAGGCGGAGATAGTGACGATGGATATGATGTCAATGATGTTGTTATACAGCGCGTGGAAACCATAATCGTAAACATCCCTATCATCCGGGTCTATGACCTTATAACGGATCAAATAATCTGTACTTGCATTTATCAGACTATCCAACAAATGTATCGCCCCCTCATATTTAAAAATGTTAAAATTATAGCTGAAGTTGTCATATCGCCGCCTGAACTGCGGATATATTAATCATTACAAGGGTAGTGAATTCATGCCCTTCGTGCCGATAGCTCACGAATCCCCCGCTCTTTTCGGCGATTTTCTGAATCTGCTTTGTACCAATGCCATGGATGCCGGGTGCGTCTTTTGTAGATTTTAGAGAATCAACGGTTCTTAACTGCCCCGGCTTACGCGTGCTGTTCCGACAGGCGACTACCCAGTAAGAGTCTATCATGCGGGTACGCAAATCAACAAAACCCGAATCAAGATCCTTATTGGCGTCAAAAGCGTTATCCAAAATATTGCCGAATAAGATACACAGATCGAAGTCCGTAAGCGGTAAATTTTCGGGCAGCATAATATCAGCGATGAAATTTATATTGGCATTTTTGGCCGCCGTCATTCTTGAACTGACGAGCGTGTTAAGCACAGGGTTGTTGATATATTCCTGAGCTTCCATATCCAAATCCGTCAACTTTTCAAGATACTGTTCCAGCATGATGTAATCTTGGGTTTTAAGATATCCTGAAATAGCAGAAAAATGGTTATGAAGATCATGACGGACTGTCGATAGTTTTGCGTAAATATCATTGATTTGATTGATATGTTCCTGCGTCATTTCCGCTGTGCGGAGCTGCAGCTGCGATTGAGCCAGCTCTTTTCCGCTCGCATTGATCCGGTTATAAAGAGCGACAACGCTCGCCATTATCAGTAACAGAGCCATGCTGCTTGCCGCCAATAGCCGATAAGACAATCGTTCAGTAAGCATATCGCTGTATCGGAAAACAATCTCAAGCGTGATCCAAGCTCCGGCAAGTATAGCAAGAAGTAAAACACTATCATACCGCTTAATAGCATTACTTTTATCAATTCTTCGTGTAGTAAAATAATATACTGCGAGCAAGGTGACTCTCGCAATGATTAATATTATGATATGAGTGATACCCGGTGCGTAGATTTGTTCGGCAAAGGTATTCGGCAGTAAAAGGTAAAGGCTGATAAGCGCCGCGTCAATAATTCCATCAAAGACGATCGGAATAGCCGCCCAGATCATATATTCTTTAAATTTTCCGGAGAATACAAAGCTGGCGTAAACAATCCCAGCGATTAATGAAAAATAGGGACGGTAGCCGAATCCCAAGATGTAATAGGCCATCCTGACACATAAAAAAATCGTTCCCGCCAGTATTTGTTTGTCTTTGCCCGTTTTCGTGTCCAATGTGCGATACAAAAAATAAATGTGTAAAACGATCGTGGAAATCTCGCTTAGCCGCTCCGCGATGAATGCGCCGCTCATATCATCCTCCCTAATGTGCGGGTGGAATATATTTCCATAAGCTCGCCTATGTACTTGCCGCTGACCGGCAAGGTAATTAGCGTATTGTCGTTATTTAACAGGTTAACGGCATATGGTTGTGTCGGTTTTATGCTATTTATCCTATGCAGTGCGATAACGTATGACCTGTAGATTTGAATAAAACACTCTCCATCCAGTGAACTTAACACGTCGTAGAGCGTGCCCCTGAAGTTTATGTCGCCGTGTGTTGCCGTATGATAAATAAGTGTGTGGTTATTTATTTCCACATACAGTATGTCATTATAAGGAACCGTGAACGAATGACCGTTAGCTGTTAGTTGCACTGTTTTTTGGAGTACTTGCAGGTTAACGATCTTATCTAAAAACAGCGCAAGCTTTCCCGGATCAACGGGTTTATCAAGGAAACCCACTGCATCCACTAAATATCCTTCAGGCGCCCGGTTCTGATAAGAAGTTACAAAAATGATCGGTACCGGATTACATGCCTTGCGAATATGATGGGCCAGTATCATACCATCGGCTTTCTCGCCAAGCGAAATATCAAGGAATAGAACATCAGTGTCCATATTATTCGTAAGGTGACTTATTAAGCCCTGAGACGATGAGAAACAGCTGTACCGGCAGTCAATCCCTCTCATGGCCGCCCATTTAGATATGGATGTTTTTAATTCATTAGTATAATAAATCTCATCTTCACAAATTACGATCTTCATATATTTATCCCTTTCCCCATATACCATGCATATACGGCGCCCCTCTAATTTTAAAAGTTGTTTTCCCTGCCGTAAGGCAAATCAATCATGAATATAATAGTACAATATCCGGCACTGAAAATCAATAGGGAAATGGAAAATAAAAAAAATGTGACGGAAAATGAAAAATATGAATAAGGAACATCATATTTTCGCTTACTATGCATGCTATTCACGACATATATTCGCTATTCACGACAAGCTATTGAAAAGAATCTTTGAGTTTGATAATATACAGAAAACAGAGAAAGACACTATTCCGATTTACCACCAGATGCGAGACTGCACAATGCGGTAAAAGTATTGCATATAATTAATTCTAGTGCATAGGCAGGAAATAGAAGCGTCATTGAATTGTTTTTAAAAATTCCGTCTATAAACAAGTTGAATCCAATCAACACGTAAATAAATATAGTTGACTTGTTTCGCAAGGGAACCCCATCTGAAACATAATAGTTCTTGTAATAAGAGCCAACTAGATTAAATTTATGCAGTTTGGAGATATAATATTAATATTTTAGACGTGAACTTTTCAAAAACTCCTACTAAAACCCAATAAAATAATACATTATATTCTCGTAAAATTGTTATAAATAAAGCGCCATAACTGCTTGCAATTTAATTAAATTCGCGATATAAT
>JAISED010000040.1 GCA_031264295.1 Eubacteriales Family XIII. Incertae Sedis bacterium
GATCGGCGTCCGGTCGCCTTGAAAAGAGTGCGACGGCCTCCGGAAACGTGGCGCTCTCGGCTGTATTCGCATAAATTTGCGAAAATTTCGCGAAAATTTCGCTTCAGCGCAATTGGCTCGCGCCAATAAAATGCTTTACAAACGCCCTCATATACAGTATACTTATAAAGGTGCAAAAATTGGGGGCATAGCTCAGTTGGTTAGAGCGCTTGCTCGACAAGCAAGAGGTCACTGGTTCGAATCCAGTTGTCCCCACCAAAACACGCCAAAACGAAAAACCACGGCCAGAAGATTTTGATGGCGCGTGGTTTTGTTGTTTTTCAAGGAAATAACCGGGGTATTTCTAAAGAACCTCCAGCCACTTCTTATAAGCCTCATCCAGTTCTTGCTTGAAGCCGCTCAACTTCTCGTCATATTCCGCTAAAACAATATAATCGGTGAACACCTCTTCCTTGCACATTACCGCCTCAATAGCGTTTATTTGCGTCTCTAAGGCGTTTATTCGTTCTTCCAACGCGGCGAGTTCCCTCGCGCGCCGCCGTTCTTCCGCCTGCGCCGCCTTATCCCGCCGTCTCTGTTCCGCAGCGCCCAGCGTTCCGTCCGCGCCGTTCTCACGGTTCACGTCAGTCCAAGCCTCCGCGCCTTCTCCCGGAGTTGTCCCATATGCGCCGGACTGTCCGGTCTTCCGCCCCATGTCGGCCGCTCTGTCCGCACCCGCCTTCCCGCGCGTCTCCCCCGCTCCGGACTTAGACAGCTCAGCCAGATACTGCTTCGCGGAACCCATAGACGCCTTCTTCTCCATATAGTAGTCATATCCGCCCAGATAGTTTACAAGCCCATCAGATGTTAGCTCCACAATGCGCGTAGGCGCTTTGTTCAAGAAATATCTGTCATGAGAAACGATGAGCGCAGTTCCGGGAAAATCTCTGAGCGCGTCCTCGAATATTTCCTTAGACGCGATATCCAGATGGTTGTTCGGTTCATCAAGCAGCAGGAAGTTCGCCCCCGAGAGCATGAGCTTCAACAACGAAAGCCTCGCTCGTTCACCCCCGCTCAATGTTCCGATCTTTTGGAAGGCCACGTCGCCGCTGAAGAGAAACCTGCCCAGCATGCTTCTCATTTCCGTATCGCTGTACATCCGATACGCCGACGTCATCTCATCCAGAACAGTCTTTTCCATGTCCAGATTCTCCTGTCTCTGGTCATAATATCCGATCATAACATTATGCCCCATGCGCAGCCACCCATTATCCGGCGCAAGCTCACCTTGAATTATCTTGAGCAGAGTGGTTTTCCCTATGCCGTTAGCGCCTACCATACAAATGTGCTCACCCTTCTTGATATCGAAGTCAACGCCTGAAAAGAGCCGCCGCTGCGCCGCACCTTCACCGAATGTCTTCGATAAGCCCTCGGCCAGAAGCACGTCATTCCCGCTCTTGAATTTCTGCTTGAAATGAAGCCTCATGCTCCCATGAACACTTTCCGGCCTATCTACCACATCCATCGCCGCAAGCCTGAGTTCCCGCGACCTCGCCCTCTTCGCCAACTTCTCAGTGCCGTGCTGCCTGAACCTTCTGATCATGTCCTCCTGGCGCCTGATCTCCCGCTGCTGCTTGTCATACAGGTCGGCTTCCGCATCACGAAGCTTCCTTTTCTTCTCCGCGAATTGCGAATAATTGCCCTCATAAGCGGCGAGCTTGTGATTCTCTATCTCGAATATGCGGTTCACCGTCTGATCAAGAAAATATCTGTCATGGGATATCACTATCATCGTTCCCGGATAATTTTTCAAGTACTGCTCAAGCCATTTGAGCGTTCCGATATCCAGATGGTTGGTCGGCTCATCCAAAAACAATATCTCCGGTTTCTTGAGCAGCAACACTGCCAGCGCAAGTCTCGTTCGTTCCCCTCCCGAGAGCATAGCGATTTTCTTGCTCCTGCTGTCGCGTGAAAACGCCATACTGCTCAATATCCCTGTGATCTCGCTTCTGAAGCCATAACCGTTTTTCGCCCTGAACACCTCCGACAACTCGTCATACCTGTGTAAAGGCGTGTCCGCCGATTCCCCTGACTCCGACAAGCTCGCGACCTCCTTGAGCAGATCGTCCATCTCATTTTCCATGGCGACGAGTTCAGCGAACACGTTGAGCATCTCCTCGTCTACGGTTCTTTCCGGGTCGAAATTCCCGCCCTGCTTGAGATATCCCACATTCAGCCCCGAAGCGATATAAAGCTCGCCTTCATCGAATGCCGCCTGCTTAGTGAGTATATTCATCAAGGTCGTTTTCCCGGCGCCGTTGCCCCCGACAATGCCAATCCTGTCTCCCCGGTTTACGTGGAAGGTCACATGGCTCAGCACAGTTTCCGTACCGTATAATTTAGTTATCTCGTTTGCTGATAATATTGTCATATTACTCTAATCATCACAATGCCATATTGGGATACGCATCCAGATCAAGTCCGTCCGCGCCCTTCTCAGTGAATTTAAAATAAGCCGCCGCCCCTGCCATCGCGGCATTGTCGGTGCAAAGAAGCGGTCTTGGTGCGTACAGGGCAATCCCTCTTTCAGCGCAGGCTGCGCTCAGGCTTTTCCTGAGCAAACTGTTCGCCGCGACGCCGCCGGCCAGTACAATCACAGACTCATTGTGCATTGCCGCGGCAAGCATCGTCTTAGCTGTGAGAACGTCTATCACCGACTGTTGAAATCCCGCGGCCACATCAGGTACATTAATGCCGCGTCCCGCCTGTTTTTCTGAATTTATGTAGTTCATCACCGCTGTCTTGACGCCGCTAAAGCTGAAATCCAAGCTGTCCTTCTCAAGGAAAACCCTTTTAAAGTCAATGGCCTTCGGATTTCCCGCCGCGGCTTCCCTGTCTATGGCCGGTCCACCCGGATACTCAAGTCCCAACACCCTTGCCGCCTTGTCGAAGGCCTCTCCCGCAGCGTCGTCCCGTGTACTTCCTAATATTTCGTATTCATTGTAGCCTTTAACCCTGATGAGGTTTGTATGCCCCCCCGATACCGTCAATGCTATGAAAGGGGGTTCGAGTTCCCTGTGTTCAATGTAGTTGGCGCATATATGCGCGTGTATGTGGTTGATCCCTACTATCGGGACATTCAGTGCGAAGGCGAATGCCTTTGCTGTGGCCAGACCGATCAGCAGGGCGCCCACAAGCCCCGGTCCCTGTGTGACGCCTATGAGTCCAATCTGCTTAAGGTCTACCCCCGCCGCTGCGAGCGCCTCTTCCGTCACACTGTTGACTCGCTCCAAATGATGGCGCGATGCTATTTCTGGTACTACCCCGCCGAAAACCTGGTGTACCTGTATCTGCGAAGAAATGATGTTCGACAACACCTCTCTGCCGCCGCGCAATACGGCCACAGATGTTTCGTCGCAGCTCGTTTCGAAAGCCAGCGTTATAATCTCTTTAGTCATATATTCTCCCCGCCGCCGTCGCTTCTGTCGGCGCCATCGCTCCAACCGCCGCCGTCGCTTCTGTCGTCGCCGCCGTTCCAACCGCCGCCGTCGCCGTCATCATTTCCGCCGCTGCCGTCCCGCCATGATCGCCACATTATCACCGCATCCTCCATCGTATCCGAATAATATTTCTTTCTGAGTCCGCAACGTTCAAATCCGAATTTCTCATATAGCTCAATCGCTCCACTATTAGAAATTCTTACCTCTAATGTAAACTTTAGGGTTTCGGTGTTTTTCACCATATATGCGATCAACTCTGTCAGCAACATCGCAGCAAGCCCTTGCCGCCTGAAATCCGGATGCACCGCCACATTTGTAATATGCCCTTCGTCGAGTACTGCCCACGCGCCCGCGTAACCGATAATACGCGAAGCTCTGACACATACAAAATACTTAGCCGCGCTGTTCTCCCTGAGTTCCGAGGTGAAGGCCAGTTTGCTCCACGGCTGCGAAAAACATATCTTGTCGAGTTCCGCCATTCTTGAGGCGTCGCCGGGTTTAGCCGGACGGATGCGAATTCCTGTCATTCATACGCCCCTTTCCTGCTTTTCGAGTTCCGCGGCAAGTCGTTCCGCAGCAAGTCTCTCTTCTAGCTTTCTCTCGGCCTCCGCCTTGCGCATATAAACAGGCAGCAAGGCGGAAAAGGGCTTCTGACATCCGTCTTTTAGCATTGCGCTAGCCAGCCTGGCTACGGACGACGCCCTCTGAAAGCTTTCTTCGGCCTCCGCCGTATCAACCATGACTCCATGCTCCGCAGCTGCGGTCTGAAGTTCGGCGATCATAGCCCTGCATAAGCTGACGCCGTCGCCGAAAAATGTAATAAGGGGTGCTACGTCAACCGGCCAGCCCTTGTATGCCCCGCCGTACTCCATGCGTGTCACGTTTTGGCTGCCCGTGCCGGGCGCGTCAACCGGCCGCCCGGCCGCCAGATCCGCCAGGCGTCCGAATAATTCCCGCGGCGCCCAAGCTTTACTTTCTATAACGCTCAGCGGGCGTCCGTCCTCTCCGGGTGCAAACGCGCCGCTATAGACCTGCTCCCTGCGCGCGTCGAAGACAGGGCACACTATCCCGCTGCTGTCTGCGCGGTTATACACGAAAGACTCCAGCGTCGGAACACCTATGGTTTCCGTGCCCGTGACCTGCGCAAGCGCCCTAGCGGTAGAAACGCCAATCCTGATGCCGGTAAATGAGCCGGGGCCTTCGGAAACCGCTATGTGGCTTACATCGTTTATAGTGACGCCGCGCTCGTCAAGCAGTTCATCCAGCAACAAGGTAAGTCCCTTCAAATGATTCATCTCATCCGGTGATATTTTCTCCGTCAGAACGCCCGCTTCATCAATAAGCGCCGCCGACGCCTTTGGGCCTGTCGTTTCAATCGCCAATATCAACATTAATATGTATATATCCTCCCTGCATCCGCCATAAAATCTATCTTGATCCTCAGCGCGTCCGGAGGCAGCAGCTCCGGTATGCGATCCGCCCACTCCACCACAGTGAGTCCGCCGCCGTAAAAATACTCCTCAAATCCGAGTTCATACATATCATCCGCGCCGTCTATTCTGTAGACGTCAAAATGATAGAGGGGCAGCCGCCCCCCCTGATACTCATGTATTATAGTATATGTAGGACTGGTTATCATAGCCTTGATCCCCAAGCCCTCGCCTATAGCCTTTGTAAGCGTCGTTTTTCCTGTACCGAGACCGCCCGTCAGCGCGATGATCTGCCCCGCGCTCGCAGCAGCCGCGAGTTCAAGCCCAAACTCACGGGTTTCCTCTTCATTTTTAACAATTCTTTTATTCATATCCGTCGGGGGTTTGACGCCGCCCAAATAATGACGCGCGTATCCATGCCGTCGCCCTCCAATCAAACACATTTTAGCATAACATACGCACAATGTCAAAGAACCCAATCAATCATTCCTTTATATTTTCTCATACGGGATAATTTTTTTTGCCTTCTTGTCGAATAAACTTATATAAGATTGATCCATTTTAGGATTTGGGAATCATCGTTAAATATAGGAGGATTTCACAATGGATATGTTATACCCCTCAAACCCTTTGCCGTCTAACCAAGGCAATAATTATTCATCGCCGCTGAAGTACGGCACAACGCCTTCTGTCAACGAGGCTCAGAACGCTATGAATCTCGAAAAGCCTTCGATGGTTCCGGAAAAGGAGCAGGTGGCTTACAGACGAACCGAAGACGCGGATGATGAGAGAAAAAGGCGCGGAGGCAAGAAAAAAAGCGGCGATGGTTCGCAGGAATGTCAGAGCTGCAAGAGCAGACGATATAAGGACGTCTCAGACGACCCAAGCGTATCTTTCCAAAGCCCTACGAAGCTCAGCGACGCGGAGGCGGGTTCCGCTGTGAGGGCGCATGAACAGGAGCATGTGTCTCATGAGCAGGCAAAAGCCGAGCGTGAGAATCGCGAAGTCGTCAGTCAGAATGTCGTAATACACTATGCAGTCTGTCCGGAATGCGGGAAGATCTATGTGGCGGGCGGAACCACCACCACAACCACGAGAGAAGCGACCGAACGCGAAAAGCTGGGCGCCCAATACCAAACCGGCGTTGACGCACTGCCAAAGGGCTTAAACGTAGACTCCGGAGCATAAACCCGCGGGCGGCGCATCCGTGCCGCCCACGCCGTCCGGGTTTCCATAGCTGCCGCGCACGCCGTCCGGGTTTCCATAGCTGCCCGTGCCGCCCACGGTTTTATACTGAGCCGGCATCACTTATTCCGGTTTTTCCACTGTTCGATCTGCTCAAGTCTCTCTTTGACCCTCGCCTCGGAACCCTGCGACGTGGGTTCGTAATACTTCTTGCCCAACAATGACTCAGGCAGACAGTCCATGTCGGTCAGTTTTTCTTCATAATCGTGGGCGTATTTATAGCCCTCCCCATAATGAAGCTCCTTCATCAGTTTCGTCGGCGCGTTGCGTATATGCAAGGGAACGGGTTCCGCTTGCATTTCTCTGGCATCCCGCGCAGCGCTGATATACGCCTTATCCACGGCGTTCGACTTGGGCGCCGCCGCTAGATATATCACCGCGTGAGTGAGATGTACATTACACTCCGGCATACCGATGAAGTGGCAAGCCTGATATGCGGCTACCGCTATTTCAAGCGCCCTGCTGTCGGCGAGACCTATATCCTCGCTGGCGAAACGAACCAAGCGGCGCGCTATATAGAGCGGTTCCTCACCCGCCTCAAGCATACGCGCCAGCCAATACACGCCTGCGTTGACGTCGCTGTTCCTCACGGATTTGTGCAAGGCGGAGATCAGATTATAGTGCTCCTCTCCATTCTTATCGTATAACAGCGACTTCTTGCTGATACACTGCTCTATGATCTCCATCGTAACCGTCGTTCCGCCGCTGCCGCGCTCCCCGTTCAGCACAGCGATCTCCAGTGTATTAAGCGCCGTCCTCGCGTCGCCGTTCGCGAACATCGCTATCATATCTATCATCTTATCTGATATATGTACATTCTGTCCGCCGAAGCCCCGCGGACTGTCCACCGCGTTGTGCAGCAAAGCAGCCATATCCTCTGTGGAAATCGCGTGCAGCACGAATACCTTGCAACGCGACAGCAGAGCTGAATTTATCTCGAATGACGGGTTTTCCGTGGTTGCCCCGATAAGTATTATGCTTCCCTTCTCTACAAATGGCAGGAAGGCGTCCTGCTGCGCTTTATTAAAGCGATGAATCTCGTCAATAAAAAGGATGGTCTTTTCGCCCATTCTTCGGTTGTTCTCCGCACGGTTCATCACCTCTTTGATTTCCTTTATGCCGCTTGTAACAGCGCTGAAATCTATAAAATTCGCCTTCGTCCTGCCGGCTATTATACGCGCTAATGTTGTCTTCCCTACGCCGGGCGGCCCCCAAAATATCATGGACGCCACTTGATCCAGGTCTATCATCTGGCGTATGACCTTACCTTCCCCCAGTAAGTGTTCCTGCCCCACGAATTCATCCAAGCTTCCCGGACGTATACGGCTCGCCAGCGGATTAGTAAGACTCCTGTCGTCAAAAAAAGACTGTTGCTCCATTATGTAACCCCCTATCCGCTCCAAAGATTGCCGCTCGAACATTATCATTATACATCATATTCCTTGGAATTCAAGCTAAAATGTGCTATGATATAAAATGTTCAATCTCACATTAAGGGGTAATATAGGAGGACATGGAAATGACATTAAAGGATCTGCCGATAGGAAAAACGGCGGTTGTTTTGGCTGTACACGGCGAAGGGGCGCTGCGTCAGCATTTTTTAGATATGGGGATTATTCCGCAGGCAGAGGTCACGATGATGAAGCACGCGCCTATGGGGGATCCTATTGAGCTGCGCATTCACGGTTATGAGCTGACGCTCCGGCTGGCGGACGCTGAAAATATCGACATAGGGCAGGCAGCGGATATGCCCGTCTCTGCAGAAACGCATCCAAACAGACATCCTTCCGTTCATCCGGGTTTAGGAGAAGGCGGCAAGTATCACGTAAAGGCCGCTGAATCCCCGCTTTCGGACTCCGACACTCTGAGCTTCGCATTGGCGGGGAATCAAAATTGTGGGAAAACCACGCTTTTCAACCAATTAACAGGTTCCAGCCAGCGCGTCGGCAATTTCCCCGGCGTAACGGTTGACCGTAAGGACGGCGTCATCAAGCATCACGCCAATACGCTTGTAACTGATTTGCCCGGCATTTACTCCATGTCCCCATATTCCAGCGAGGAACTCATCACGAGGCAATTCGTACTGGACGGCGATGTGAAAGGCATCATCAATATCGTTGACGCTACCAGTATTGAGCGCAACCTTTATCTGACCATGCAACTGATGGAATTGAACACCCCTATGGTGCTTGCGCTTAATATGATGGATGAGGTGAGGGAAAACGGCGGCTCTATATTGGTTAACGAACTTGAGGGTGTGCTGGGTATCCCCGTTATACCCATTTCGGCTTCTAAGAATGAAGGCGTCAGCGAGTTGGTGGAGCACGCCATTCATGTGGCTAAATATCAGGAGCGCCCCGGCCGTTTTGATTTTTGCGACGCGAATGACAACGGCGGCGCAGTTCATAGATGCCTGCACTCCATTATGCATCTGATCGAAAATCATTGTAAGGAAGCTAATATGCCTGTGCGGTTCGCTGCTGCAAAGCTCGCGGAAGGCGACCCCCTGATCCCGGAAAAATTGAACCTGGCGCAAAACGAGAAGGATGCGATAGAGCATATCATCGTCCAAATGGAGGATGTGCGAGGGCTTGACCGGGCGGCGGCCATAGCGGAGATGCGTTACAACTTCATATATAGAGTCTGCAGGGAAACGGTCATTAAACCTATGGAAAGCAAGGAGCACACGCGAAGTGTCAGAATCGACAGGATATTGACAGGTAAGCATACCGCGATCCCGGCTTTTATCGGCATTATGTGTATTGTATTCGGGTTGACTTTTAACGTGATCGGTTCATGGCTTTCTGATATTCTTAGTACCGGCATTGACTGGGTTTCTGAAATGACCGCCGCTGCCCTGTCCGCCGCAAATGTCAGCGAAACCCTCCAGTCCTTTATTATCGACGGCGTCTTTAACGGCGTCGGAAGCGTACTGAGCTTCCTGCCCATCATTGTAACGCTTTTCTTTTTCCTGTCCATGCTTGAAGACAGCGGTTATATGGCTAGGGTCGCCTTTGTAATGGACAAGCTTCTGCGTAAAATCGGGCTGTCAGGGCGAAGCGTGGTCTCCATGCTTATAGGCTTCGGATGTACAGTTCCCGCTGTCATGTCCAGCCGCACCCTGCCCTCAGAGAGGGATCGCAAGATCACCATACTGATTACGCCTTTTATGAGCTGCACCGCAAAGCTTCCTATATACGCGTTTTTCACAGCGGCTTTTTTCCCGGATCACGCCGCCCTGGTTATGATCGGTCTCTATATAATAGGCATCCTTCTGGGGATTGTGACGGCTCTTCTGATGAAAAGTACGATTTTTAAGGGCGAAGCGGTACCATTTGTAATGGAGCTGCCCAATTATCGGCTGCCGGGCGTGAGAAACGTAGTACTGCTTCTCTGGGAAAAGGCAAAGGACTTTCTGCAGAGAGCCTTCACTATCATTTTCGTCGCCACCATCGTTATCTGGCTCCTGCAGACCTTCGATATGCGTCTGCATGTGGTCTCGGATTCTCAGTATAGCATTCTAGCTGTCGTAAGCGGATGGATAGCTCCCGTTTTCGCCCCTCTTGGTTTTGGAAACTGGAAGATTTCAACATCCCTTATTACCGGCTTTATGGCGAAGGAAAGCGTCATCTCTAGCTTGGCCGTGCTATTTGACGGAACCGCCAGCCTCTTAGAGACGATCAGTCCCTTGGCTGCCGCAAGCTTGCTGGTGTTCTGCCTGCTCTACACGCCCTGCGTCGCCGCCGTCACTTCCATAAAACGCGAGCTTGGCGGCGGGTGGGCTGTCGTCGTCGTTTTATGGCAATGCACCGTCGCCTGGATAGCTGCCCTGCTTGTGCGGTTGATCGGGACGGCGATAGGCATGTAGGCGCATGCAGCTTATACTGAACTCTTAAATAAATCAATAATCCGAACCCATCCCCAACAGGGACAAGATTCGGATTATCACGTTTTGGTGCAGGCAAGAGGACTCGAACCTCCATGAAGTAACCCTCACACGGACCTGAACCGTGCGCGTCTACCAATTCCGCCATGCCTGCAAAAGCTGTCACTTGTACATTATAAGGGATCATCTCCGTAAATGCAAGCAAAAAATTGTCAAGGCCGAAAATTCGCTAATTTACATATGTTGTCGTACTTTGCGCGTACTTGCGGGCAAGCCGTCTCGCAACCCATACCCCGCTCGCGGAAGCCTGTGAGAGCGAATGTGTAACGCCTGAACCGTCGCCAAGCACATAAAGTCCCTTGACCTTCGTCTCCAGGTTGCCGTCCACCTCGACCTCCGAATTATAAAACTTCACCTCAACGCCGTAGAGCAGGGTATCCTCGTTGGCGGTTCCCGGCGCAATCTTATCCAAGGCATAGATCATCTCGATTATATTATCCAGCTGCCTCTTAGGTATCACCAGACCGAGATCCCCCGGCGTGGCTTTAAGGGTAGGCGTCGTGAACGATTTCGCCATGCGTTTAACGCTGCTTCGCCGCCCCTTGATCAGATCCCCGAATCTCTGCATCAAAACCCCGCCGCCCAGCATATTGGAAAGCCGCGCTATTGATTCGCCATATTCATTGCTGTCCTTGAAGGGTTCGGTGAACTTGTTGGATACAAGCAGGGCGAAATTGGTGTTCTGCGTATGCAAAGCCGGATCCGCATAACTGTGCCCGTTCACAGTAACAATCCCGTTAGTGTTCTCGGATACGACTTCCCCATAGGGATTCATGCAGAAAGTTCTGACCATATCGTTGTATTTATCAGTCTTATAGACGATTTTGCTTTCGTAGACCTCATCTGTGATATGCTTGAAGATCTCCGCGGGTAGTTCAACACGCACGCCTATATCCACGCGGTTGCTTCTCATCTCAATGCCGAACTCGCCGCATACGCCCGAGATCCATTTTGAACCGGATCTGCCTGACGCCAGCAATAGATCACGGCACGCGAATTCATCGCCTGCCGCAGTCGTAACTGAGAATCCCTCGCCGTTCTTTTCAACGCCTATCACGGTCTGCCCGAAAATCATTTCGACATTATCTTTCGTATAATCGAAAATATTCTCAAGTATCTTGATATTTCTATCCGTACCGAGATGTCTTACCTTGGCGTCAAGAAGGTGCAGATTGCTCTGAAGCGCAAGGGTTTTCAAATTCGTGTCCGTAGTCGAATACAGCTTTGCATCCGCCCCGCCTAGGGAGCGCAAAACCTCATCCACATACTCCATCAATCTTAAGGCCTCATCACTTCCCACATAATTATGGAGATCGCCGCCAAACTTCGTCGTAATGTTGTATTTACCATCCGACATCGTTCCGGCGCCTCCATAGCCATTCATTATATGGCAAGGCTCGCACCGGACACAAGCGCTCACCGCACCTGATTTTATCGGGCACAAGCGCTTTCCAGGCGGAGCCCCTTTATCTATCATCAGCACCCTTGCCGCGCTCCCGAGCTTTGTAAGCTCATACGACGCATAAACCCCGCTTGCACCGGCGCCGACTATAATGATATCATATTCTTTCATACTCGCGCAGACGCCTATTCCTCAGTGGTCAAACGTTCGAATTCATCGACCACTGCCTCGAACTCCTCATCGTCCTCTATATCCACCAGTTCAAACTCATCTTCGCCTACCTCTTTGTAACCGTAGATATACACGTCGTCACTCTCATCGTCAGGAATCAGCGCAATATATTCTTTTCCCTGATAATCGAACACCCCCATGATCTCGCACTCAATGCTCTCGCCATCATCAAACTCCAGTGTAATGTAGTCTGCATCGTCCTGCTGATGTTTCTTGTCATTATTATCTGACATCTTAAATCCTCCAAAGCTCAGCGCCGCAGTCCGCCCTTTGACGCGCCGCTATTTGCAATAACGTTGGTTCTGACCTTCTTACTATAACATTATTATCCTTGATTTTCAACAAACTTATCCGAAAAATAGGCCTTCACTTTTGCCGCCGCCATTTTATTCATTCCCGGAACGCCTGCAAGCTCCTCCTCCGACGCCGCCTTTATCTTGTCAATGCTCCCAAAATGCGCAAGTAACGCGGCTCTGCGTTTCGCTCCTATCTTTTCGATGTCGTCCAGTTCCGAGCGGATCAGCGTCCGATTACGCAAGCCTCTATGGTACTCAATGGCGAATCTGTGAACTTCTTCCTGGATTTCCCCTATATAATGATATATCAGCGGGCGGCTCTTCAGTTCAAATTCTGCTCCGCCATATACCAAGCCCCGTGTCCGGTGTTTATCGTTCTTCACCATTCCCGCCACAGGCACATTCACCTTCATACCCTGAACTACCTGCATAACCGCGTTTACATGCCCCAATCCCCCGTCAACCAATATTAAATCCGGTAATTCGGCAAATCCCGCATCGCCGTCCTCCAATCGCCTAAACCGCCTGTAGATTACCTCTTGCATACTGCTATAATCATCAGAACCCTCAACAGTTCTGATCCTGAAACGCCGATAATCTTTCTTTGAAGGCTTCGCCCCAACGAACACAACCATTGCCCCGACTGAATCCACCCCCCCGGTGTTTGAAATGTCGTAGGCCTCTACGCGCCACAGCCTTTCGCCGGCGGACTCATCAACAACGCCGTCGGTTTCAGCGGCGGGCGCGTTGCCGCCTGGGGTGGCTTCGGCATCCGGCGCGTCGCCGCTGACGGCAGCTGCTTCCGAATCCGGCGCGTCGCCGCTGACGGCAGCTGCTTCCGAAGCCGGCGCGTCGCCGTCGGCCGCGCCGATCCCCAACAGTTCTGCAAAGGCCGCGCCGATCGCCCTGTCCTTCTCCCTCTGCGTCCGCGCTTTCTCATCAAGCAGACGCGCGACATTAGCGATATCGTTCTTGGCAAGCTCCAGCAGCGCCTTCTTCTCCCCCTTGCGCGGTACATAGAGCCTTACCTTGCTCCCCCGCAATTCCGACATCCACGCTTCCGTCACCTCCATATCGGCAAAAGCCTCATCCAGCAATACCTCTTTCGGTATATGACTTTGATTTATATAATATTGCTTTAGAAAAGCGGCGACGATCTCCGCCTGTGAATCCTCATCCGAACTATGCAGATGGTGACTCTCTCTCCCGGAGAGTCTTCCCTCTCTGACAAAAAAAACCACGACATGAGCATCAGTCTCACCGCGAGCTGAGAGCACGATGTCGATGTCGCCTCCGGAAAGCAGAACCACCCTTTGTTTTTCTATTATTGAGGACGCCGCCGCCAGATAATCCCGATAAGCCGCAGCAGTTTCAAAATCCAGCTCATCCGCCGCCTTATTCATCCTTTCTCTAAGATGATCCGAAAGTTCCTTATCCCTTCCGTTTAAAAACGCCGTCACACTGGCTATCGCCTCCATATATTCTTCATGTGAAATATTACCCTCACAGACCCCTCTGCATCTGTTTATATCACGGTTGAGACATGGTCTGTGCCCTGCGGAAAACTTGCTGGCGCCGCAACGTTTGAGTCTGTATACATCACACAAGAGATCGATGATCTGATTCACTGACCTCACATCTGCATAAGGTCCGAAATAGCGGCTGCCATCGTTCGCGACAATCCGTGTCTTCAAAATACGCGGATAGTATTCCGCCGCCGTGATCTTGATATAAGGGTATGTTTTATCATCACGCAAGAGAACATTATAACGCGGCATGTGCTTCTTGATCAGGTTATTCTCAAGTATGAGCGCCTCCATCTCGGTATTCGTGGTAATGTACTCGAATTCAGAGATATGAGAAACCATAGCGCGCGATTTTGCGTCCAGATTCCGCGCCGATTGAAAATATTGCCGCACCCTGTTATTCAGAGATGCGGCCTTTCCTACATATATAATCTCGCCGAATTGATCCTTATGGAGATAAACCCCCGGCTTGTCCGGCAGATTTTTTAAACTTTCCTGAATGTCAAACATCTCCGCCCCAGTCGTTCACATCTTGCGCGTTTCTTCTTCCGCGCGTTTGGCTTCTTCGGCATATCTGGCGGCGCGCTCAGCCCGGCGTTGCTTCTTGAGCCGCACCTGCCTCCTTTTCAGCAATATATAGACCGTGAGCAATAAGAATAAAGCCCCGATAATCCCGAGTATGACGTTTCTTATCATGGCGGCCGTCTTGTCTTCGATCCCTATGTTTGAAAGTATTCCTCCCTTATCGACATTGCCTGCGGCGACTACATCAAGCACGCAGAGAACATTGCCATCGTAGCTCACCGACATACTGCCAACCGTGTCGCCCTCCCTCACGGGCGCGTCCAACACAGGCTCAGTCTCGACGGTCTTCTTTATATCAGACCACGCCGCGTCTGCCGGCAGCGTGACCCACCCATCCGCATCAACCCGCGTCTGAACTTCCCTGACCGCTCCCGATTTTACCTTGACCGCACCGGTTGTGAGGCCGCTTTCAACCGCCAACGTTGTCCTGAAATTCGAAAATCCGTATTCCAGTAATGAAATCGAATCCAGATAAACACCGTTTCCATCCGTCTTCATCACGACTGATATCAACTCGGTTCCTTCCCTGCGCGCACCCGCCACTAGACAGTTACCCGCTTGGGATGTGTACCCCGTTTTGATCCCTACAGCGTCATTGTACTTCATCACCCTGCTCACGCCTTCATACGTCACATGATGATTCAGGTCATAAAGCAAACGATTTGTGTTGTGCAAATACCTCTGTTCAGGCTGCTTATTTGTAGCGGGCACCGTATACTCATATGTCGATACGATCTTTCTGAACCTCTCGTCCTTCATCGCTTCCATGGCAATCATAGCGAGATCGTAGGCAGATGTCATATGTGCATCGTTCTCTAAGCCGTTCGGATTGACAAAATTCGTATTCAAAGCGCCTAATTCCTTCGCCTTGCTGTTCATGAGCTTCGCGAATTCCTCGGTACTGCCTGCTATCCTGTTTGCCAGCGCCACCGCTGCGTCATTGGCGGATTCCACAAGTAAGGCGTAAAGCAGATCCTCAACACTTATGCGTTCACCCTCAATGAGGTAAATCCTAGATCCCTTAGTAAACGGCGCCTCGGCGTCTATGGTTACTATCTCTTCGAGTTCGAGATATTCAAGCGCTAAAAGCGCTGTAATAATCTTGGTCGTACTCGCAGGATATTCCTGCTTGTGCATATTCTTGTTATACAGCACCTGTCCCGTCGTCGCATCGATCAAAACCGCCGCATCTGCGGTGATTGTCGGCACAGGCTTCCCCGCGAACACAACCGGAGTAAAGAAAATCAATATCAGAAGGACTGCAATCAATCTTCGGATTGCCGGGCAAATCATTGATTATTTCCTCCATGATTCATGCTTCCAAAAAAACGTTCAGCCAAAGCGCAGCCGCTGTCATAATAAGTCCCCTTACTCCCTGAACTTTCCGAAAACGCCTTGTCCTCATCCCTCGGAAGCGCGTTCTCGCTCTCATACAGAACAAATGGCACGGGTTCTGAGGAATGCGTCCTGATCTCTATCGGCGTTCTGTGATCCGGCACGATGAGAATCTTAAAGGCTTCTCCTGTACCCTGCAGGTACTCGAAGACCGGCTTGAATACCTCCTTATCCGTTTTTTCAAGAGATTCCAGCTTACCGTTCAGATCCCCCTGATGCGAACACTCATCGGGCGCCTCAATGTGAATATAGACGAAATCCCTTCCGCTTTTGAATTCCTCTATAGCGCCGTCCGCCTTGCCTCTGAAATTCGTCAGGAGCGTACCTGTAGCGCCGGGTATCATCCTCGCCCGTAGACCCGCGCAGAGTCCTATGCCCTTGATAAGATCAACTGCGGATATCACCGCGCCTTCGATCCCATATTTATCATAAAACGACGGAAGCTTCGGTTTCTTACCCTGCCCCCATATCCATATCGAATTCGCGGGATTTAAGCCCTTTTCCACACGAGCGCGATTCACCGGATGATCCCTCAGTATATCGTAGCTTTTACGCATTAACTGCTCAATGCGCTCCGCCCCCTCGCCCTTAGGCAAGTTGCCGCCTACCCTCTGCGTCAACACATCATGGGGCGGCGTCGTATCATAATCTACCCTGCCATCATTGACGATCATCGCATGCCTGTAACTCACTCCGGGGTAGAAGTGTATATCTCCGCCCCCGAGTTCCTTTTCAATCAATTCAATAAGAATCCTGCTCTCTTCACTTGATATATCCCCTGAGCTGTGATCCTTTATTATCAGCTCATCGTATGCTCCGTCGCCCTCAAGGGTCACAAGATTCGTCCGGAAAGCGACGTCAGTATCCGACATCTCAATCCCCATACTTACCGCTTCAAGCGGCGATCTGCCCGTAAGATATACACTGGGATCGAAACCCATAACGGAAAGATTCGCCGCGTCGCTCCCCGGCGGGATTCCGTCCGGAATCGTCTTCACCATACCCGTTTCACTCACCTTCGCGAGTTCATTTATATATTCAAGCCCTACCGCCTCAAGCGGAGTCCTCCCGTCCAAAGACGGAATCGGTCTGTCCGCACAGCCGTCAGGCACAATTATAAGATATTTCACAGCTATCTACCTCTCAATTAATATTATCTTCTAATATTATCTTCTTCAAATCTCTTCATGAAAGCTATAAGAGCATCCACTCCCTCCATGGGCATGGCGTTATATATGCTCGCTCTCATGCCTCCCACGGAACGGTGCCCGTTAAGGTCGATCAAACCTTCCTCTCTGGCCGCCGCCACAAAGCGCTTATCCAGCTCGCCGTCGCCCGTGACGAATACCACATTCATAAGTGAACGCGATTCCAGCTCCACCGGCGCGCTGTACAACTGACTGCCGTCAATATAGTCATACAACTTTTCGGCCTTCGCGCGGTTGAGCCTTTCCTGCGCCGCCACCCCGCCTATAGCGAGCAGATGCTTGAACACCTCCCCCGCCACATATACCGTAAACGCCGGCGGCGTATTATACATAGAGCCGTTCGCCGCGTGAATCTTGTAATCCATATACACCGGCGTATTCGCGGGCGCGGCGCCGATCAGATCCTCACGGATCACGATGATCACCAGCCCCGCCGGGGCGATGTTCTTCTGGGCGCCTGCATAGATCAATCCGAATCTGGAAACGTCTATCTCCTCCGACAATATCCCGGACGACCAGTCGCAGACGAGTGGGATTTCGCCCGTATCGGGTATATACGAATATTTCGACCCAAAAATCGTGTTGTTTAAAGTAATATGCACATAATCTGCGTCCGCCCTGAAATCCGCCTTCGAGAGCTTGGGAATATACGTAAAATTCTTGTCCGCCGAAGACGCCGTAACGACGATATCACCGAACTTTCCAGCTTCCTTCGCGGCCTTGTCCGCCCATGTCCCGGTCACCACATAATCCGCTTTCTTGCTTTTGCGCAGCAGATTCATCGGAACCATGGAAAACTGAAGTGTCGCGCCGCCTTGAAGGAACAGCACCTTATACCCGTCCGGTATATTCATCAGCTTACGCAGATTAGATTCCGCATCACCTATTATTCCATCATATGTCTTTGAGCGATGACTCATCTCCATTACAGACATCCCGCTGCCGCCGTAATTCAGCATCTCGTCCCGCACCTTCTCAAGCACTGTGGTAGGCAGCATCGACGGACCCGCTGAAAAATTGTAAATTCTTCTTTCAAAACTCATACCTATCTCCATTCTACTGCCATCAGGCAGCCGTCCGCCGCCGGTTCTTACAGCTCAACGGTTTTTAATACCGAATTCAGTATAACCGAAACTATTCAAATGCCGCGTTAGCTTTGAACAAGCGGACATACATTATAGGAAATTATACCACTTTACGTAAGCCCGGTAAAGTGATATAATTTTTTTCATATAGCAATAGTTATGGATGTGATTCAAACAGATTAATTAAGGAGACTATTATGTATAAAATCGCCGCTCTCAACAAGATTTCTTCCGCAGGCATCGAACGACTTACCGACAAGTATCAGATCACCAACGATGTGAACTCCGCCAACGGCATTCTGGTAAGAAGCCAGGACATGCATGACATGCAGTTCTCAAACAATCTTATGGCTATCGCCAGGGCAGGCGCCGGCGTCAACAACATTCCGTTGGAACAATGTTCCGAACAGGGGATCGTCGTATTCAACACCCCCGGCGCTAACGCTAACGCAGTCAAAGAACTCGTGCTCACCGGTCTTCTCATGAGCGCCCGCAATCTCTCAAGTGCCATAGCCTGGACGAAAACGCTGACCGAAGACGTGTCGAAAACAGTCGAAAAAAACAAGTCCCAGTTCGCCGGCGAGGAGATCAACGGCAAAACGCTCGGGGTTATAGGTCTCGGATTCATAGGGGTACTCGTAGCGAACGCAGCCGAGCGTCTCGGAATGAAGGTTCTGGGTTATGACCCATACATCAGCATCAAGAGCGCGCATGAGCTTTCACGCACGATCAATATCTATGACAGCCTTGACGCCGTACTCCCCCTCTGCGACTATATCACCATACATGTGCCCTTTATGGAGGACACGCTCGGACTGTTCAACGAGAAAAGCTTCGCGGCTATGAAAAACGACGTTGTGCTGCTGAATTTCTCACGCGACAAGATCGTCAAGGACACCGACGTCCTGCGCGCCATAAGCCAAGGAAAGATCAGAAAATACGTCACGGACTTCCCTACCGATCAGTTCGTCAACGCCGACAAAGTGATCTGCATACCCCACCTCGGCGCGTCTACCAAGGAATCAGAGGAAAACTGCGCGATAATGGCTGTCGACGAGATGATGGATTATCTAGAAAATGGAAATATTTCCCATTCGGTCAATTACCCTAAATGCACCATGGGACTGTCCACAGCCCCCGCCCGCGTAAGCATATTAAATAGAAACGTCCCATCAATGCTCCAGATGATCACAGGAACTTTCGCGGGAATGGGGATCAATATCAACGATATGCTCAACAGAAGCAAGGACGGTTATGCATATACCTTGCTTGATATAGACTCAAAAGTCGATGAAAACGAACTGAAACGCGCGTTCGCCAATAAAGATGGCATAATATCCGTTAGAGTCATTAACAACTTGTAATATTTAATAAAATGGCGAGGGCAAAGATCAAAATCGATGATAGCATGTTATAGTGAGTAAAAACAAAGAAGATGCAGTTCCTCGTATTTTGAAGGAAGTTTCTATGAATTATACCGAATCTGATCTTATTAAAATCGCAAAACGCCTTAATAATAAAAAGCGCAGCTATCTGCTGGTCAATCCCTTGCAAGCGAAGCATATGCCGGTATCTCCGCGCCGTGCCCTCGAAATGATGGACGCTCTTGCTTTCAAAATACACCAGCGGCTTTGTCCCGCGCCTGTTGATTCGGCTTCGGCAGGGGGCGTGCCTTCAGCGAACGGCTTGGATTCGGCGAACGCCGCGGCTTCAACAAGGGGCGCAACTCCAGCGGGCAGCGCGGTTTCGCCGGGTGACGATATTCTTACATTGGGATTTGCCGAAACCGCCACAGCCATAGGCGCCGCGATCGCGATCCGGCTCGGCGGCGCTTATATTCACACTACTCGTGAAATACTGCAACACGCCGATGATCGTCTTGAATTCTTGGAAGAGCATAGCCATGCAACGGAACAGTTTCTCCACTCTGCGAATCTAAAAGAGCTTCTCACCCGCGCATCTCACATTATGCTTGTGGACGACGAGATATCGACCGGTAAAACTATCATAAACACCATTGCCGCCCTAAAGGCATACTTCCCGGAAATCGCTTCAAAGAATATCTTCGCTGTTTCCGTCGTCAACAGTATGCGCGACGCCGATATTAGCCGCTTCGCAGCGCTTGGTATAAATGCCGAATGCCTGCTTCATATTGAGAATCGCGATTATTCAGAGGCGACGCCGCAAATCGAAGAACGTCAGTTCATCGACTGCCGCGGCACGGCGGCACTCTCATCGCCTGACGGCGCCGCATACGCGACGGTCGTTCTGCCTCAGGGCGAAGTGGCATACGCCGCGACGGTTCTACCGCAGGGCGAAGCGACATGCTCGGCAACGGTTCTACCGCAGGTCAAAGCCCCATCATCTGCTGCATTGTCAGATGACACGATGTGCATGTCAGCTACCGCTAACTGCACTACTTTCACCGCGCCTATTTGTATTAGCGGGAAAATCGATCCTCGTATCGGTGTTTCCGCAAGTGCGTATGCTGACGCTTGCACGAATCTGGCAGAAAGGGTGATCGCCGTGGCGGAAAGCGGATTACAACGTTCAAAGAGTGTTCTCGTGCTTGGAACCGAAGAGTTTATGTATCCGGCAATATTGACGGGCAAGCTTATAACAGGCAAATTTGCAGGCACTACAGTAATGTGCCACGCCACAACCAGAAGTCCTATTGCGGTAAGCGATTGCGAGGTCTACCCTCTGAATGCCGGTTATCTGCTCAGAAGCTTTTATTCGGATTCGCGTGTCACCCACATCTATAATCTCACATATTACGATACGGTAATCCTCATCACCGATTCTGAAATCGACATAAGCCCCGCTTGCTCAGATCTGCGCGCCGCACTTGGCGTCAATGGATACGGCAAGCTTTACCCCTTCATTTGGAGTGTATAAATGAGAACAAGTTTTAAACCTCATGACGTGACCCTTCTTCTCAAGGATGTCACCGGACTTGTCAAGCCCCTTGAAACCGCTGCGCGTGAAGCGGCAATACAAAGCGGGACACATTATTCAGAAATGCTGCCCGTTGAGCATCGTCCGACCGATGAATATCTGTCCGTGTACAGCGCCGCACTTGCGCGCTTCGCGCCTCTGACCGCAACTGCCGCAGCTTCTGTAACGGAACAGATAATCGCGGATAAAGGGCGCTCCGCCGTGCTCATTTCACTTGCACGCGCCGGAACGCCCGTTGGAGTCCTCATCAAGCGCTTTGCAAAACGCGCCTTCGATGCTGAGCTTCCGCATTACTCCATATCCATCATACGCGGCAGGGGTATCGATACAAATGCCATGAAATACATACTTGAACGCCACGAAGCACGACATTTACAGTTCGTAGACGGTTGGACAGGAAAAGGTGCAATACAGTCGGAACTCGAACGCGCTATGAAGGATTATCCTGATGTTCCTTGTGACCTCGCCGTTTTATCCGACCCGGCCTTCGCCGCCGCGAAATACGGCACGCGGCAGGACTTTCTCATCCCAAGCTCGTGTCTTAACTCCACTGTATCCGGTCTGATAAGCAGAACCGTCTACCGCCCTGATATAATCGGCGCCGCCGACTTCCACGGAGCTATGTATTACCGTGAATTCAAAGACGACGACAGAACCTACGAGTTCATTGACACCGTGGAAAGGCACTTCGATCTTTCAAATACGGATCATCGCAAGCCCCCTGTCGGGTTCGCAGAAAGCCGCACCGTCAACACCTTGGCGGCTACGCCGGGCGGCTTACCGGCCTCAGATGACGCCAAAGTCGGCGGCTACGCGGAAACCCAACGCATCGCCGCCGACTTCGGTATAAAAGACATCAACCTTGTGAAACCCGGCATCGGTGAAACCACCAGGGTACTTCTGCGGCGTCTGCCTTGGAAGATACTTGTCCACAGCCTATCCGACTATGAATATCTGTCGCAGATCTACCGCCTGGCAAAGGAAAAGGGCGTCGAAATCCTCGTCTATCCGTTAAATTGCTATAAAGCCTGCGGACTTATACGCACTATGACAGATCTTTGAGCGCGTAGGAGTCCTCGAATGTTTCGATGAAGCGCTTGAGAATCGTCGCCGCTTCTGCGCGGTTCGCTTCGCCCCTCGGCGCGAACGTTGCAACACCGGAAGTGATTTCCACAGTTCCCCATTATTCCTCGACTATCGGCATCCGTTATACACCTACTCGAACCGGTATATATACAGGTAGCTGTTTTCATTATCTGCTGTGATGGCGAATTCGTTATCGTTCACCCAAAACGTTGAAGTTTCATAGTTTCCTGAAAAATCATTCCTGTCGAAAATTTTGAACTCCTGCTTTTCGATATTGATATAACCAAGCTGTGTGATCCCTAAACCGTTCTGCCCGCTAACGGCAGTAACCGCAATCCGTTTCCCGTCGGGGCTGAGTGAAAATTCAATGCTTGCGTCGGGTTTCAAGTCCGGGACGGTATATCGAACACCGGTTTTTCCATCTATAAAAACATATCGCTCCGATTCGACCAAAACGGTAATTCCTTTTCCCAAACTGTATACACCTGTTGAATCCGGATGATGGGAATAGTAGGGTATATTTTCAAAAATGATAGTTTTTTCACCGTTTTTTAAATTGTAGGAAAAACCGGTATATTCCACTTGTTTGCCGCCTATATACTGCCAAACCGATAGCATATCATTGTCAATAAAGCCTGCGCTTACGTTTAGTTCATCCAACGCGCTGATTTCCGTAAGCTCCTTTGCTGTGGCTTTTTCAACATCAATAAGGTAAATCGTATGCGGGTCATTTACAAGAATTGTGTTTTCATCCGGGCTCAATAAAACCTGAGTATCTTCATTCAGCTCAATGCCCGCTTCGCTGATAACATCGCGCACCTCGCCTGTTTTCAGATTGTAAGATACACAGGTACTCAGCACGCCGCGTTGATTTGAACCGAAAGGCGCCGCCAAACTCGGCGTGACTATCGGCGTTTCAATCTGCTCGGACTTAAAAAACGAAATGGTTCGGAAATAGGGTATACGCCCACCAATCCGTGTTTCAATCTGCTCGGATTTAAAAAACGAAATCGTGTATGTTCTAAGCTCTTTATTAAGTGCAAGGGTTGTTCCTAATACTACCATGAATACAATACAGGCCGCAGCAAGAACCCTGCCGATGTGTATGCCTTTTCCCAAGCTTATCACCTTTTCATATATTCCAAGCGCAATCGGCGCGCTCGGATTGTTCACACTGGGTTCCGTATAAACAGCAGTAAGGGTAATGCGGCAGGCGCCGCGATTTCTTGTGCGGTGCCCGCCGTGTAGTCTCATCCTTTCACAAGTTCCGTCACCGATGTGGCAAGGCCGGCAAGCCCTTGTATATCTGAGGGTATGATGATCTTCGTCGCCTGTCCGTCGGCCGCCTTCGCAAAGGCGTCGAGGCTCTTTATCGCTATAACGGGGCTGGTCGGGTTCGACTCCACCAACATCTTGATGCCGTCAGCCGTAGCCCTCTGCACAAGCAATATAGCCTCCGCCTTGCCCTCTGCCTCACGAACCTGAGCCTCCTTCGCGGCTTCGGCGCCTAATATTACGGCGGCCTTCTGTCCCTCGGCCTCTAATATCTTCGACTGTTTGTTGCCCTCGGCTATCAAAACAGCTGATTTCTTTTCACCTTCCGCCCTGAGTATAGCTTCGCGGCGTTCTCTCTCCGCGCGCATCTGCTTTTCCATCGCGGTCTGGATATCCCTAGGCGGAACGATGTTCTTTACTTCGACGCGATTTATCTTAATGCCCCATGGATCCGTGGCCTCGTCGAGTACCTCGCGAATCTTGGTGTTTATGTATTCTCTGCTCGTAAGGGATTCATCCAGCTCCAACTCGCCTATGATATTTCTCAATGTCGTAGCCGTCAGATTTTCTATAGCCGCCATAGGCTGCTCCACGCCGTAGGAATAGAGCTTCGGATCGGTGATCTGGAAATAGATTACCGTGTCTATCTCCATCGTGACATTATCCTTCGTGATCACGGGCTGCGGCGGAAAATCTATGACCTGTTCCTTGAGCGTCACCTTTTTCGCCACCTTATCTATAAGCGGAATTTTGAAATGAAGCCCCACCTGCCAAGTGGCGCTGTATGCTCCGAGGCGTTCGATCACGTATGCCTTGGCCTGCGGCACGATTCTTATATTCGTGACAATAAGACCGATGATAACGATTATCAGCAGTGTGATTGGCAGCATTGTTAAAATTACATTCATTTTAAACCTCCGTTTCAATATCACGAGCCATGCGATGACGGCTGTGCAACTGCAATTTAATGTGGATTTCTGTACTTTTCCGTTCTTCTATGCGCTTCAATGCCGTTCCTGTACTTACCCATTATCCATATTTTCTTCAGGTCTCACGATAAGCTTAACGCCCTCTATTCTGACCGCGACGACTACCGTGCCCTTTTCTATACTGATCGTCGGTTCCTCGCCAACCGCCGTCCAAAAGATGCCGCCGACCTTAACGACACCTGTCTCGAATGGACGCAGCGCTTCTGTCACGATGCCTTGCTTCCCCTCCATCTGTTCTGTGACGTTTTTCTCATGTCCGACCCTCAGCTTCTTTACAGCTATGGGACGCGTAAACAACAGTGTGAGGATCGAAACGGCAAAGAACACTGCCATCTGTACAGGAAAGCTCCCTCCAATGATAGCAACTACCGCAGCCGCTGCCGCGCCTATCGCAAACCAGATGGTCGCAAGTCCCATGGTAAGCGCCTCGACGATAGCCAGTATCAGGGCGACTGCGATCCAGATCACAGGCAGATTGTAGAACAAAAATCTTATATCACCGATTTCCACACGGCATCCCTCCCTCCGATGGATTATCCATCATATCCAAGTTTAAACGCTTATAGGGGACTTCTATACTGAATTCAGTGTTATATCCTTTATACCCCAATTTTGCTTAAATATAGTTGCGGCGGCGCCCGACTGCAAAACGGCGCCGCGTTCACCTCGACTGCAAAACGGCGCCGCGTTCACCTCGACTGCAAAACGGCGCCGCGCTCACCTCGACTGCAAAACGGCGCCGCGCTCACCTCGCCTGCAAAGCGGCGCTGCCCGCCGCGTTCAATGCGGCGAATATTTTTATACCTTTCTCAAGATCTTACCATATGGGTGTTCTGCGCCCTTATCTTCTACGATCTCCAGCCTGTTATCGGCGATCATCTTCATGATGCGCGAGGCGTACCAATCGCCTGCGACGCCCAGAGCGTACTCCCCCATGACGATCCCTATAAGCCGCGCCATGCCAAATTCTCCGTCCGGAATGTTTCTCATGATGATATGATCGTAAAAATCTTCGGGTACTGAAATCAGTTTGCCATTGACGACTGCCCGCAGCGGGGCGTTCTCGGTTTTCAACTTATTCCAAAGATCGCCAAGCAGACATTTTTCGAGTATAGGTATTTTTTCAAAATCATTGCGCTGCGATTCAAAAACCCGTTCCACCTCATCGTCTTCGCAGTAATCATATCCGAATATCCTGACAAACTCATCTTTGCGCCTTTCACCGTCAAATGCTCCCGCGATATCGCCTATATCCAGATTCAGTCCAATCCGTACAACATCACCGGGGTCGCCGCCGACAGCTTCACCCTCAAACATCTTTTTTAACTGACGCTTCGAAAGCTTTCCGCCTACAAAGCTAATAGCGCTGCCGCACATATAGTCATTATTATAGTTTTTTGCCACCTTCATGGAACCCTTCACACTATCGCTAAATACAACTTCGAGCATATATTTCACCACCATTCCAAAACTCTATGTGTTGAAAATACTTCCGTCTATATGATTTACATCCACCGTCCTATACATAAATTCGCATTCGCCGTTTTAATGTAGCATCCTTCTTATGTTTTATCAGTCTTACCCATAACTCAACAATTTATTCAATATTGTCATGAGGCGCACAGCCTGCACATCACAACATATTACTTAATCATACTTATTCATTGATACTGTTTCACGCTGTTCGCTCAAAGGTTTCGAATAAGCAACAGCATATTGACGAACTGCTTATACTCACCGAACAATAGTGAAAAATTGCATTCTCAGCGTTCATCGTTGATTGCGTATTCCTAACTCGCATTAAAAATATTCGATTGTCTATGAAAAAAGGCTTGACATCAATACCCTAGGCATGAGATATTATCTATACGGCAGGGGTTTGGTTAATCTGCGCGTATTTTTGCATTTAGGTTAGATTAAGCTAACCTATTTATTCCCATTTACCATGAAGGAGGGTATATTTTAATGAAGAAGGGTATCTACAAAAACAAATTTATTCTATTCTGCGTAATCCTGGCGCTGCTCGTCAGCACGGCTGCGCCGACATTCGCCGCGTCTGTCTCATACAAGGACGGCGTTTATAACGGCAGCGCCGAGGGTTACGGCGGTTCACTCGCTCTATCTGTTACTATCGAAGAGGGGGCAATCAGTGATATTACCATTAATGAAAATAACGAGACACCGGATAGACTCGCCTCGGCGTCGTCCGTTATAAGCGAAATCATCGCCGAGCAAAGCACCAAAGACATATCCGCCGTCAGCGGCGCCACAAAATCCAGAACTGCAATCATCAACGCGGTAAACGACGCACTTTCCTCGGCGCACGAGGATTCCATCTTCGAGTCAGGCGCCGGTACAGAACAATCCCCATTCATCATCGCCACTTTCGATCAGTTAAGTGACTTCCGCGACTCCGTCAACGCCGGAGATGATTACGCGGGGCAGTACGTCGCGCTGAGTGACGACATCATTATGTCCGATGAAGAGTGGGCGCCTATCGGCCTTTCCACCGTGAATTTCGCCGGCACATTCGACGGGACGGGGCACGTCGTCTCAGGTCTCCGCATAGGTGCGTCCGACACTCCGTCTTCACTGGCAAACGCCGGCTTCTTCTTCTCGTTGGCAAATTCAGCCACGGTGAGAAACCTGGGGCTTACAGACCTTGAAATCTACACAGCTTCTTCAGAGCGCACCCGCGCGGGAGGTCTGGCCGGCAGCAATGCGTCAGGCGCACTGTCGGAAGGCGTAGCGTCAGGAACGGTAGTCGACAACTGCTATGTCACAGGAGCCATTATAAGCTCCACAACACTGGCGGGACAGATCAGCTACGCGGGCGGACTCATCGGTCAGACCGGCAGCTATACGACGATCATCAACAGCTATACGGACATCACGGTGAAATCCGAAGCAGGCGGTTCTAACGCGCCATATGCGGGCGGTATCGTCGCTATGAGCGGCGCCAACAATCTGGTAGCAAACTGCTACACTCTGGGTGATGTTATCGCCTCCACTCCGAATACAGCGCTTACCGGTGTTTTTATCGGCGGACTCGTCGGCATGCAATCCGGCAAGTTCTATAATTGCTATGCGATGGGCGACATTACCGTCATCGCTAAAGAAGGCGCCACACAGTATACCGCAGTAGGCGCTTTAAACGGTCAGTTGATCAGCACCACAGGAGACATGGATACCGTATTTTTCAATACGGCGGCTGTGATCACCATCAGCGGGCAGCTTAGCGCCACAATATCAACCGGTTATGGTAACGCCAGCGCAAGTAAACCGCCGACCAATGCCGTCGGTTACACTGAGGCGCAGATGACTTCAGATACACTGAGTTCCGCCCTGAATCAAGGCGTTAAAAATGCTGCGGCGAAGATCACGCTGCCTGAGGATCTGATCCTCTTCGGCTGGGACGCTTCTTCGGGCACAGTGAGCCTGACCGGCGAGGCCTATATTCCGGATGAGATCGACGCGAGCATATTTGACTCCGGCGACGGCACGGCAGAGTCGCCCTACATTATAAAAACCGAAACGCAATTGCGCGCTTTCGCCCTTTCGCTTAGCGCAAAAATCGACTATGTGAACACGTATGTGCGTCTTGACGCCGACATCACCCTCGGTGACGAGGACTGGATACCCGTCGGTGAGGGCGAATACGCCTTCGCCGGTGTATTCGACGGCGCCGGTCACGCCATAAGCGGGCTGAGCTATGACAGCGACGGCGGCGACAAGGGCAAGAACGCTTCCAAAACCATGTATATCGGTTTCGTCGGTGTTTTAAGCGGCACAGTAAAGAACCTCGCCCTCACGGACGTGAATATTAAAGCCATAGGAAAGACCAGCCTGTATGCGGGCGCTATCGCGGGTTATACCTATCAGGACAAGGCTGTAATCGACAGTTGTCATGTTACGGGCGTCGTATACGGCGAAACCCTGGAGCAAGGCAACAACTTCGTCGGCGGCATAAGCGGTTCTCTGTACAGGGGCTGCATCGTAAACAGCTGGTCAGACGTCAAGGCGAGTTCCGTGCAGCGCGGCGAATACTGGGCGGAAGTCGGCGGCATAAGCGCCATGAACAACAGAGGCTATATCCTCAACTGCTACACTCTGGGCGACGTATATGCTTATGCGCAGCGCGAACTGGAAGCCGGGATCGCCGCCGGCAATCTGACGGCCTTACAAGCGGGCGTCATGATAAACAGCTACGCCTTCGGCAATCTTGTGACCTCGGATTGGGCGCAGGACGTTGGCGCCGTCAATGGCAACACCACAGGTATAGGTCAGGGCTACTTCCTCTATTACAATAAGAACGCTGATCAGAACATCGGCGGTCAGAAGCCGGTTCCCGCCGTCGGCGTGGGCACGACAGTCAAAACGATAGATGAAGACGATGGCGTAACCATACTCTCAGGTTTCAACTATGAGCTTGTCGGCATGGACGCGGAGGCCTTGAAATCGGCGGAATTCGCCGCGGCCTTAAATGGCAACTTCTCCAAATTCCCTGTTGAACTGCCCGCAAACATTCAGCTGAAAACCTGGGCGGCGGACGGCAGTTCGGTCGGTTTGACAGACACTGCGGCGACAATCACCGTTGTTCCGGTCAGTATATATGACGACGCCCCGCCTGCCTTCCAAGCGGGCACATACTTAGGCCGCGATAAAGGAAAAACCACAATGGTGCAGATCTCCGTCAGCGACGACGCCTTGGATCAGCTTGCCCTTATCTCACCGTCAGACATAGCAGGCAGCGAAGCCCTGTTCGATAAGATCAAGGAAAATCCTGCCATGATCAATCTCATCGAGGTCGAAGGCGAAGCGCTTTTGGCGCTGCGAAACGCCGTCGCCGCAGCCTTAGATAAGGCAAAGCTCGGCGACGCCACAGGTTACGGCGCCGTCGATCCCGCTATTTTCGCGGGCGGTTCAGGCAGCCAGGCGTCGCCTTACCTCATATCGACCCCCGCGCAGCTCATAGCCTTCGCCGCCTCCATAAACGAGGATGAATCCTATGCAGGCAAATATCTCAAACTCACAACGGACATTAAACTGACAGACGCCTGGATTCCCGCGGGCGGCGGCAACGCCACGCATTCGTTTTCCGGCGTATTCGACGGCGACGGTCATACCATAAGCGATTTAAGAATCGGTGAAGCGCAGGCGCCTGTCTCCTATCGATTCGCCGGATTCATCGGTTACATCAACAAGGCAACAGTCAAAAACATCTCGCTGAAAAATATTTACATTAATAATGTATACGCCGGTGCGGAAAGGTCATTCACAGGCGCTTTGGCAGGCGGCGCCGACGAGATGTCATACTTCGACAACTGTTCAGCCTCCGGCAGCGCCACGGCTAAAACGGTCGGCACAAACGCCTGTTTCATCGGCGGCCTCATTGGCTTTACCAGCGGTTACGGCAATGTAGAGACGAATACCCCTCCGAATTCTTACTCTATCTTTATCACCAATTCTTCCACCGATGTGGATGTTAAGGGCACGTCCGAAAACGGATGGGTGTATGCGGGCGGTATTTCAGGAAGTACAAACAGAACCTATATCGTTAATTGTTATACACTGGGCGATGTCACCGTTCATAGCGGCGATTCCGAGCACGACAACCTCAACCATGCGGCGGCGGGCGGACTCGTCGGCTCCAACGGCGGTTATATCACAAATTCCTACGCCATGGGCGATATGAACTCATTAGCGGTGTCAACGGATGTCGGCGGTTTTGCCGGCAGGCACACCGGCATTGCCAAGGCCAATTTCATCTACTTTAATACAGATGCGAAACACAAGTCCGGAAGCAGCACGCTCGCTCCCACTCCCGGTATCGGCGTTACCGTGGGCGGCAGCGTAGTCGACAATGTCGCCGGTAAAAGCGCTGCGGACATGAAGACCCAAGCCTTTGCGGAATTGTTGAATACAAACGCAAATGGCTTGAATGTAGCCCCACTGCCCGAAGCCACCTGGAAAGAGTGGATCTACGACAGCGTTTCCGGCAATGTCAGCTTCAAGCCTGAATCCACGCCGACGCCGCCGGTGACTACCGAACCTGGGATCGAGGTTCCCGAGACGACAAAGCCGGGGATCGAGGTTCCTGAGACGACAAGTCCGGGGATCGAGGTTCCTGAGACAACAAAGCCGGGGATCGAGGTTCCTGAGACGACAAAGCCGGGGATCGACAAGCCGGATAACAAACCGAGTTCTACTGTCCCCGGCAAGGGCGGTTCCACAGGCGGAACTCCCGTAAAGGCGCCCACAATTGAAGCGGTTCAGACACCGAACGCTCCTTTTACAAACGTAACTGCCAACGCCGCCAACCCCTTTACAGATGTAAGCGCAGCGGATTGGTTCTACTCGGATGTGGTATTTGCTTACGAGAACAATCTGTTCAACGGTACAAGCGCTTCCGCCTTCAGCCCTTACGCGCCCATGACGCGCGGCATGCTTGTAACTGTATTATACAGATTCCACGGCGCAAGCCCTGCCTCTGACTTCAATAACCCGTTCAGCGATGTGCCTGCGGGCGCTTGGTATTCCGACGCTGTAAACTGGGCTGCTAATAACAAGCTTGTAAACGGCGTTAGCGCCGAGAGCTTCGCTCCGGACGCGGAGATCAAGCGTCAGGATCTTGCCGCGCTCATTCAGCGTTATCTGGATTTTTCAGGCAAGTCCTTCCCGGTCACACTTCAATACGTGAGTTTCGCGGACAATGCACTGATATCCGATTATGCCCAAAACGCGGTACAGACGCTCTTTGTCAGCGGCATCATGACAGGGAAACCCGAAAACCGTTTCGATCCGCAGGGCGATACCAGCAGGGCGGAGGTCGCTGCGGTTCTGCATCGACTCCATGATAAAATAAGCGCTGCGGGCGGCGCAGCCACAGCAGCAGACGCTGCTGCAGCCGGTGCGGCGGAGGCCGGAACATCGACCGACAACAGTACGGCGGCGGAAGCCGGAACGTCGGCCGGCGGCAGTGCGGCGGCGGAAGCCGGAACGGCCGGCGCGACGACATCATCTGCGATAGGCGCGGCAAAGTCAACCGGCGCTGATGCTACGAATGCTACTGCAGCGGCGATCGGTTCACCTAAATAATAGCTGCAAAGCCGCCAACAGCGGCTGATTGATAACAGCGGCTAACCAATAACAGCGGCTAACCAATAACAGAAAAACGGCTGCCTTTGAAGCAGCCGTTTTTTTACGTCTCTGGTCTCATCAAACAATTCGCATTTCATCCCGAAGTGCCGGGCGGCGTCTGTTCACTTCCATGACGTCATCATAGTACTCATTGAACTCCTCATTCAAGTCCAAAAAGCTAAAAATATCCCTCAATACACACATATAATAGGCGGCCTTCGCATATCTGCTCCGATTCGCCGCCTCTATGTGAAACTCAATGATCCCTCTCAACAAATCGGCGGCGTTCAGCAGCAATTCCGCCTGTTGCTTTGGGCTTATATCGTATTTAAGCATGTCATTGACGCCGTCTTGTGATGAGTTGGACTCCAAATATTCCGCCAGTTTGGCGCCAAGACCATCCTCATCGCTTAACGCTCTATAAATCAGTGACAGCGCAACATATTTACGTTCATAATAATTTTGGGACGCCTTCCCAAGCGACACCATGTCCAGCAGGTTTTTCGTCTTACCTTCATAGGAGTAAATAGCCTGCAATAAGCCCGGTGTACTGCCATACATATTTACATTTGATTTTATTTTTGCATTCCCCTCTGCAAAGGCGAAAAATGTTGGAACATCCGCTCCCTTTCCCGCCAATTCTCTGGCATATTTATAATGCGTAAAACTCGGAGATTCAAAAAACATATTTTGTGCAATCCCAAACGCTTGTGTAAAATCACCAAGCTTTTCATAGGCTCCTGCCAGCATCTTATGAATATGAGCCCTTATTTCTGACCTGGTTAGCTTCGTCCTGCGAGCCTCTGAATCCAATCCGTCGATCGGGATTTGAGATAAGGCGATGATCGCCGTTTCAACCGCAAGCCGCCAGTCTTCCCGTTCATACAGGCCTTCTATGAGAAAAAGATAAAAATATTTGTTACGTGCGATTAATTCCCTCGCCTTAGATGCTTTATCAAACTGCACATCCAAGCGCACATATAACTGCGTCAAGAGTTCAAACCATTGACGTTGAAGCTCCCAATCGCCTTCTCTTCTTATTTCAGCAAGGATATAATCTTCCGCCAATTCAACATCACGCACATTGTTCAGAAAGCCTTCCGTGCAAACCTTGCCAAAATCCCTCCGATAGCGAATCGCCAGTTTGACTGCCTTTTCTGGTTCATAATACCCAAACAATGCACTGTAATACGCGGCAAAATATTCTCCCCAATTTATCAAGATATACATCCGCGGTTCGTTTGTCCCCAAGAAGTCTTTGTCAGCTTCTAATTCATTCAGACATGATAAAAGCCGCGCGCCCGCTTCACAGCCTGTCTCGACATCCCCGCTTTGGATATACATTTTGGTCATTTCGAACAGTTTCTGAAATATCTCAACCCATTCCGTGTGGGCATAGTATTCATCATAATCCCAGTTATCACTATAATCAGAGTAGTACTCCTCCATTTGCGAAAAATAAGCTTCGATATCATACTCACTGGAATGATAGTCACCCTCCAGGCAACACTTGCAGAATTCTTCCACTTTATCCAGAAACTCATCCGGCTCATCCTCACCAAAGTGCGCCAAAATCACACCTGCGTCTATATGCCTGGCAACAAAACTTAACTGCTCTTCTTTATCCATTTTGCCCAATGCCGCCAAAACCGTTTCAACCAATCGCCTCGTCGGCATATTTGACAATTTTTCTTTGATTTGCTCTATCTCCGATGGCGATAATGTCTCTCCTGTTTGTTCATCTATCATTTCGATGATTCCCTTTCAGATTATGCGAGATATATGTTTTTAAATGATATATCTCTAACTGCGAAACTCGTATCAGATGTATTTATCATAGTTCTGTTTGCCATAGAAGATGCGGGCAATCGTTACCTCTTGCTGTTCCTCGTTCACAATATATAGCACCACATAGCCGCCAACAACAAAACGTCGGTAGCCTTTTTGCGCAAGTCTTTCATTGCGCGACCTCTCAAACATAAGCGGGTGCATCTCAAGCTTTCCATATTTTTCTTCAAGGGCGTTGGCAAAATCAACGCTCGCTCTCGGATTCACTAATTTTTCCGCGATATATTTGAAGATTTCATTCAGATCGTGTTCTGCAGAATCTGATATTCTTACTTTATACGCCATACCTTTGCCTCAACATGTGGAGCGACTCACGCGCATCCTTTGTCTTGCCCTCAGCGATGTCGCGCTCGGCGACGTCTAGTTTGGCAAACACATCATGCAAAAGCATATTTTTTTCGTAAGTATCCATACTCATAATCACCATATCGCCGTAACCGTTTTTTGTTATAAAAATAGGTTCTTCGACACTACGGCAGAGCGCGGATATCTCGCTTGTGTTTTTTAAATCCTTAATCGGAATAATCTGCGGCATAATCTCGACTCCTCTCGATGGTTTTATTGTACCATGATTATCCCATTATCGCAAGCCGATCTCTAAGACCCTGATTTGGATTTCCTCTCGAATCGCCGGACGGCGCCGGTTCTTTCGATGATTCCCCTTCAGATTATAAGCTACTTTGGGAAAGTTTCTGATATATGCCGGGCGGAAGAACCGCTGCAATTCCCTTCCCCCAAAATGCGACGTCGTCAATGGCGAGCCAACGGCTTTTTTGACCATATGTGAAATTCAAAAGGCAATTCCCGCCGAGTCCTGCAACCTTTGCAGCCAAATCGGTCTTGACCGAATTGAGGTTTTTCAACTGCGCCCCGAATTTGAAGCTCAAATCCACCGATACTGCCTGTATTGACCGAGCATCGGGATGATCGCCCTCAATAAAAACAATCCCATTATATACACAAGTATACGCCATAATCAGACTTCTCTTTCCATAACAGTTATAAATTCCTGTCGGCTTGAACCAAAGCCGGGGATATCGGCGGTAGCACATGTAAGCACACGCCATCCTTGCTGCGAGTAGGCATTTAAAGCCTCTTCTAACTTCGCAGGATCAAACTTGCCGGAAAACCATTTGTCTTTCTGAGTCAAAACTTTGTATTCTTTCATTAACACACCCCTTTTCAATTTGCACCTAATATAGGCAACTATTATCAAAATAAGTATAACATAGTAGATGATAAAATAAAATAGGCGCGCGTATATTTGCCATTGCAATCGCACAAAATCCTTACTGGCTCCAATCGGTTGTGTTTCGATCCTATAAACTTGTGCGATCACAAGCCTGTTATACTCTCGAACGATAACATTTGCAGATATTGAGGCGGCTTCAGGCTTCATGGCATAATTTTTATTATATGCTTGAATACGAACACGTGTGATAATATGCGGCAATTCATTATTAAGGCGCTCCGATTTCCGCTTGCAAACCTATCCCTGCAAGTGTGCCGTCAAAAAAGTAATCAATACAAAATACGATGATTCCCACCACTGCAGCCGCAAGGACTAAAATTGCGCTTACCTTCTTCAGTTTTTCCCATTTCTCTTGACCATTCAATCAAACCACCCCATCCTGCTCTGACACTATTGTTACAGTTTTAGTTTTTTGTTCCCAATCGACTTTGCAATTCAGTTCTTCCGCAACAACCCGCAACGGCACCATTGTGCGGTTGTTTATTAGTTTTGGAACAACATCCAACTCAATTCGTCTAACTCCAACGTAAATATTATTATCATTTATGCGGAGTATGATCGTTGTATCATTACGCTTGATTGTTACCTTTTTTGCGGCGCTTTCCCAATCTACTTCCGCGCCAAGTTCCTCCGCTATTGCACGGATCGGAACCAGCGTTCGGTTGTTATCAATAATAGCAACAACATTTTCATCATTAAGGTCAATCGCTTTGCGTATTTTATTAACATACATATATGATGAACCAATTGTCAACTCTATCGTTTTTATGGCGCTAGCGTTGGTCGGGGGATCTACAATGCCGCCGTTGTTAGTTACTGTATTTGGTGTGGGAGGGGGGTCTGGCACAGCAATTACTATCTGACCCTTAACAATCTTGCCATCACGGACCATATCGTCAATAAATTTTTCATTGCTATAAAGAATCTCCTCGCGCGGTTCAAGATAATACGGCACTGTGATATTAGCAGTAAACTCTTGCGTTTTGAGAGTTTTTTTGTTTACAACATACACAAGTTGAAATACCATCCTGCATGACTTATCCGGAACAATGACCGTTTCTATTTTCGACGAACCTGATGCTGTCACTTCAGGTCTTTGACCTGGAAAACTTATTTTACTGCCAGCTTTTAGCTCATCAACATTGGTGAGCACAGCAAACTTTATATCGCCGTCATCCCCGCCGCTTGATGTAAGTTCATTCCATTTCAGTGAAAAACCATCCCTGCTAAGCCGGCCAAGATCTTTACGGCCTACTGGTATTCCGTTAATAGTAGGTTTAGCCCATATTTTGATATATAACTCTGTGCCCTCATTTTCCATCGCGCTAAGCTCGATTGTATTGATATTATACCTGATCATCTCAACTATTTTTCCGCTTTC
This sequence comes from Eubacteriales Family XIII. Incertae Sedis bacterium, assembly GCA_031264295.1. Classification (GTDB taxonomy): domain Bacteria; phylum Bacillota; class Clostridia; order Peptostreptococcales; family Anaerovoracaceae; genus JAISED01. The sequence continues at coordinate 35,758 of JAISED010000040.1, forward strand.
TATTGAAAATGTAGGCACCTCATTAGTCCTAGTCAAAATATTATTAACATTCAAGTCTCCCGGAGTTACTGCCTCAAACTCTACATCTACAGTGTATTTACTGGAATTTCCCCAACCATTATTTGCCGCATAAATAACAACTGAATCCTCTTCGACCTTAGCGAAAAACTCAATTACGGGAGTTTTTATTGTTTCTATCTCATGCACCAAAAGATAGTTTTCGGTAATCCTTGCAGCACTTTTTTTTGGGTTATCTATAAAAGTAGTAATATTAAACGCATTACTGCCTTCATAACTGTTTTCATTAGTTTTCGGCATATCTGTCTTGTCCTCATACTTCCCTGCAAGATTGTACTTCATTATGTGGGAAAATGAAAGCGTAAAATCTTCAAGAGCATCTACCTTTTCGATCTCAGAAGCGGTCAACGCCAATCCGACAATCGAACCTTTCAAAGTACGCGCTGTTGCATCAACCGACGTTTCACCAATTTGTGAATTTTCATATAATCCTTCAGATGCAGCGGAAGAATCACGTGCGTCAACAGTATAATATTGGAATCTTATTGCTATCATTATTATAGCTGTCATAATCACTGCTGCTTTTATTATCCTCTTCAATTAACCCACCTCATTTCGTAGCTACTTTTATCCTCTAATTGTTACAGTTTTTGTTTTCTGCTCCCAATCAACTTGACAATTCAGCGCTTCCATGACAACCCTAAGTGGCACCATTGTGCGATTGTTCCTTAGCCCGGGGGCAACATCCGACTGAATTTCCTTCCCATTTACATCAATATTTTTATTACCTATCTTGAGTTCGACTATTCCTCCATCGCGCTTGATTGTTACTGTTTTCGTGGCGTTCTCCCATGCCACTTCCGCGCCGAGTTCCTCCGCTATCGCACGGATTGGGACAAGTGTTCTGTTTTCTTCGAGAATAGCAACGACATTTTCCTTCGGGTAAATCTCTTTTTGGATTCCATCAACATCCATATATGGTGAACCGATTTGTAGCTTTATTGTTTTTATATCGCCTGGGAGTTTTTCGATGTTCTGCGCCCCCGATATGATTCTGATTTCAATATCACCTATTACCATCAACTTGCCGCTCTCTCCAACTACCGCACTAAACACACCGCCTTTTTCCGTTCTGAACCTTGCCGGATTATCAATAGTTTCATTTGTCGCGTAACGTATCTCGACCGCCTCACTTGTGCCGGCTTCAAGTATCTTTGCGTAACTTTCGCTGCCAATGGCACATTTCACTTCCGCGATACCGCTATTTGCGGTTATCTCAAAAGCCTCATACCCGTTATATACTCTAACTGAATCATTCGCAGCCTCCGGTATATCAATAGTGTATACATCCTCCGGGACACACCAAGTTTCCACACTTCGCTTTGGCGTAGGATCATTCCCATTCTTGTCAAGCGGCAGCACACCTATAGGAATTGATCTATATGCGTCGTTGATTTTTTCCACACTCACACCTTTGCTGTTCGTTATTTCCGCGTTCAATGGAACAGATATTCGTGTGGTAGCACTGGGAGATTTAGTACCACCCTTAGCTTCTTTCACGGCGTTGTAAACAGTTTCTCCATGTGTGAAAGATATTCTATCATGCATCCTTGAATTATAGCCTTCTCCGTCAGCGGAATTGAATGACCACCCTGTGCTGCCCGATTTTGATGTGTCGATATTGATTCTTAAATCTTTATTATCCGGCTGATTGTTATCGTAAATTTTAATTGCATACGTGGAATTTCCTGTTTTTTCAATCCCGTAAGCTATTACTGCGTGAGCGCCTCCGCCCCTTGTACTCCAGAATTCTACAATCAGACCATCTTCGTTGTTGACGGCAGCTACAAGTGCTGAGAGATTATCCATCCACTTCTTGTGTTCATCATCCACTTTTGGCAAATTTTGAGAAATTTGATATAGTTCAATCAATTTTGTAAGTTCACTGTTCGGTGTTCTGGGCACACTGAAATTGTATGTTTTACTGACGCCGCTCTGATAGTCGGAATGCTGAAGTTTATAATCTTCAAACGCATATGATGAAGCTGCGAAGCCATAGCAATTTCCAGCCCAAGGCAAAGAGTCTCTGTAAAGTTGATCTGCATCAACCGGTACATATATTTCCTCGAATCGTTCAAGCGGTATAGCGTACGTCGGGCTGTCGCTGAAGCTGCTCAAATCGTTAGCGAACCTATAATTATCTTCACCCATAGTAAACGGATCGTCGTTTGATATCTTCTCGTATTGCGCTGTAATAGTACGATTCGCCTGAATGTTTTCGTATGATCCACTCCATCCGGTAAATATATAACCCTCACGATACAGACTGAGCGGTGGTGTAGCTGTTCCCCCCTGTCCAACGCTTTGTGTTTTCAGTGCGGTGCCATCCCAGTCGTTGAATATGACCGTAACTGAGTCTCTGACATCCCCTAGGGATTTAGGATTTCCCGAATAGTAGCTAGCGACGATATTCACACTTGCCTGTATATTTGTATAGTCCTCATTCCACTCGATGAATATGAAGCCATCACGGTATGGGTCGGGGGGCGGCATAGCAGATTCTCCTTGCTTTACTGTCTGTGTTTTCAGTAATGTGCCATCCCAATCGCGGAACATTACTGTATAATACCCTGGTGTAGTCTGACTTTCGATCAAGTCGCGATAGCGATACTGAGTCCTTATGTCCTCACTTTCTATGAACCATGCATATCCGGTATCATCATCCCAATATGCTGTTGCCTTATCACGTTGAAACCCCCTTGTTGCAGCATAACCCGTCACATCTATATAGTCGCCGTAGTGATACTGCATTGTGGTATCTAGAATGTCCTTCATGAAGTATTTTGTATAATGAAACTCACCGTATGATGTTTGCAATCCATAACCGGAATAATCATCGTTTATGCTGTAACTCCTGAAATTGTAATAATATGGCAACACCGCCTCTTGTGTGATATAAGTGCTCATGTAGTATCCAAGAGTGATTGCTCGTGTGTCAACCTGACGCGTAGAACTCTCCGCAACTGGCTCAGACTGCCAAACTGACCAAGCATCCCAGTCAGTAGCGAACGCTGTATTGTTAAAAGCAGGCATAAACATCTCGAAAACAAAAAACAGTGTGATAATAAGACAAATTATTTTTTTCATATAATGTACCTCCATCTTGACTATCCATAATTTTCAATTATTAGTGGTAAGTAAAGTACACTTTGGTTACCACTTAAAATTTATCAAAAAAATCTCAAAATTTGAAAATTAATTCTTGTTAAGGACTTGAATCTGAGTGGTATATGTTATAAAATATGCTGTATATAAAGCCATTTGCGAAAAAACGGGATTGCAGGAATATTTTAGAAATAAGCAAAAGGCGCTTGGAAGGGAAAGTGTAGTTTTCTAACCAAGCGCTTTTGTTGTTGTCGCAGGTTCTGTTCCTCTTCATCAAGCTCTGATAGGCCGGCCGCTTGGAATCCTTACCTGATTGCTTATCCAGAAAATTGCGGGTTAGTATTAGCGCTGAGCTCAGTATCTGTCTGGCAGGATAAATCCTGGCACATTCTTTTGTTATCCGCTTGACGGGCGTGAACAGGTGTGATATTATATTGCCAATAATTATCATATATGCCTTATTTTAACAATACAGAGTTTGTTCTTGTAAGTTGCCTGTTAGCGTAGTACAATAAAAGCGAGGTGTGACAATGTTGTTCAGTTACGGATTGCCAAAGATCCTGCCGCCCAGTGAGGACGGCGTGTTTAAATCAACCTTCACCCGTGAAGAAGCGAAGCCTGCGCTTCTTGAGCTGCTTTCAGATATACTCGGACGCCCATTGAGAGATCTGACCATCCGCAGCAATGAACCGCCGATAAGGGATATTGACGCAAAGCGGGAAGTATTTGATATAAATAAATTACGACTGCTATATTCATAGATTTGACGCAGGCGGATAAACTAGCGAAGAAGCCCGTAACAGAGATGAGCGCTATAGAGAAGTGGGTGGTGTTTTTCGCAAAGGCGAATGACCCGGCGTATCGGGACACACTCGACAAAATTTCAGAGAAGAAAGAAGGGATTTCAGTGGCGTATGAAATG
>JAISED010000041.1 GCA_031264295.1 Eubacteriales Family XIII. Incertae Sedis bacterium
ATCGGCGTCCGGTCGCCTTGAAAAGAGTGCGACGGCCTCCGGAAACGTGGCGCTCTCGGCTGTATTCGCATAAATTTGCGAAAATTTCGCGAAAATTTCGCTTCAGCGCAATTGGCTCCTTTATTAAAATTATTTGACAATATAATTCCTATCCGTTAATATTGATAACAGAACTTGTAGTACTTACACAAGAATCGCCGCGGCGTCTCATGGGGTTCTTTAAAAACCCTCTGCAGCGCCTCAAAATTAACGAGGAGGATTGCCGTGTTTAGAATACTGGTAGTTGAAGACGACCCGAGTATAAGAAAATTGATGTGCGCTGTGCTGCAGCAAAATGGGTTTGAACCACTGCAGGCGGAGGATGGCGTCGCCGCACTTGAAATAATGGACGGGCAGCATGTTGATCTGGTCATTCTGGACTTGATTATGCCGAACATGGATGGATACGAACTGACAAAGCAGCTTAGGCTCACGTGGAAGTATCTGCCCATACTTATGGTGACGGCGAAGCAGGAACCCAAGGATAAGCGGAAGGGCTTTCTCGTCGGCACGGACGACTACATGACCAAGCCCGTCGATGAGGAAGAGATGATACTGCGCATCAAGGCCTTGCTCAGGAGGTCGCAGATTGTCAATGAGCATAGGCTCGTCATAGGCGACATGATCCTCAACTACGACTCTCTTACCGTGTCGCGCGGCGATGAGATGATTACGCTGCCGCAGAAGGAATTTCATCTCTTGTTCAAACTGCTCGCATATCCCAATACCATCTACACGCGCCTGCAGCTTATGGATGAATTGTGGGGCATGGATTCCGAAACCGACGACCACACTTTGAATGTACATATCAACCGGCTGCGGGAAAGATTCCGAGACTGGCCGGAATTTGAAATCGTCACGGTGCGCGGCCTCGGGTATAAGGCGGTGAAAATGGTATGAGTCGTTTAAGAACTCTTAAAAACAGATGGGGTCTTACCATGCGGCTGACGTTTTTCGTTTTCGCGGTCATGATAGGATCGTTTATATCCGCCGGTATGATTGTTATCACCCTGCATAGGTCAGGTATAATGAGTTTATATACCATCTATGAGATCGACACTTTACGGCGCTGGCTGCCTCTCTTGATGACGATCTTGTTCTGCTTGCTGCTTGGAATCGCGATCAGCGTTTTCTTCAGCAAAACCGCCCTCAATCCTATACGCAAGATCATAGTCGCTATCCATAAGGTCGCGGGGGGTGATTTTAACGTACAGGTCGACCTCAAGGGCATAGGCGAACTGGAGGAACTGTCGGAAAGCTTCAATACGATGACGCGTGAACTCTCTTCCATCGAAACGCTGCGCAGCGACTTTGTCAACTACTTCTCCCATGAGTTCAAAACCCCCATCGTATCCATGTGCGGATTCGCCAAGTTGTTGAAAAACGGCAATCTCAGCGATGAAGAGCGGCGAGAATATCTTGATATTATCATAGCCGAGTCGGAACGCCTCACCGAGCTTTCTACCAATGTACTCAATATGTCGAAGTATGAAAACATTTTGATCATTCACGATAAATGCCTCTTTAGACTGGATGAGCAGATCCGACGAGCCATCCTTCTGCTTGAACCCAAGTGGTCGCGCAAGGGTCTTTCCGTCGATGTTGAAATGGATGAGATCGCCTATAATGGAAATGAAGATTCTACACAGCAAATTTGGATCAATCTGCTGGACAACGCCGTCAAGTACTCATATCAGGGCGGTCTTATCACCGTATGCCTCGTGAGCGCGAACGGCGGCGTTCGCTTCAGCGTTCAAGATGAAGGCATAGGCATGGACGAACAGACAAAGGCGCAGATTTTCAATAAGTTCTATCAAGGCAAAACATCCAACAAGGTATCAGGAAACGGTCTCGGGCTTTCGATCGCAAAGCGGATCACAGATCTGTGCGGCGGCGTCATAGAAGTGCAAAGCGAGCTGGGCAAAGGCAGTAGATTTACAGTCTTCTTACCAAATTAGCCCCCCTCGCCTACCCTGCATTCATCCCGGTTAGGCGGTCTTTTTCGCGCCGGACTATGTTTCAAACTGAGTTCAGTATTAAGCATAACATCAATTGAACCTCAACCGACAATATGTCCATGGTTGAGGTTCAATTGATATTGCGCTGGTATACTATGACGAATGGTTAAATTAATATTTAAAGGGTGGACTTGGAAGTCCCAAATCAAAGGAGATGATTTTAGGTGAAAATCGGACGTCGCAGTATCATGGCAGGTCTGGCAGCTATGTTGCTTCTCGTGGGTTTAAGCGGCTGCAGTCAGGAAAGTCAAGCAGAAGAGCCGGATGCGATAAATGTTGAAACAGCAGTTGTAACAACAATGGACATTACGAAGTATTCAAGCTATTCCGGCAAGGTGGAAGGCAGCCTTGAGGAAAGCGTTATGCCTAGGATGTCAGGCCGGGTTACATCGATTGAAGTAAGCGAAGGTCAAATTGTTCAAGAGGGGCAGATCATCATGTATATAGATTCCGGCAAGATAGAAACATCTGTCCGGCAGGCGGAAGCGGCTGTGGCTTCCGCCCGAGCCGCCAGCGACGCGAATGAGGTGCGCCGGCAGACAGCAAAGGCTAATTGCGATCGCCTGCAGGAGCTTTTCAATGCCGGTGCCGTTTCCGCGCAAAGCTTGGAAGCGGCCTTGGCGGAGTACAACATTCTGAATTCAGGCGCTGCCGAAGCCGGCGTCGCTCAGGCGCAGGCCGCGCTTACTATGGCGCGTGAGAGTCTGGACGATTGTGCGGTCGCCAGTCCGCTCACCGGAACCGTAGGCCGCATCAATGTCGCTGTCGGAGATACGGCCGGCGTACAAAGTCCCGTCGCTGTTATCAATGATACTGCGGCTCTAAATGTGGAGGTAAAGGTCAGCCAATCCGATGTTTTGTCGGTTAAGCCCGGCGACGCCGTCGATGTTTTGATAAGCGCTGTCGGCGACGAGCCGATTGGCGGCGTGATCGAGAGCGTGGCGGCCATAGCCGACCCCCTTACCCGCGCATATCCGGTAAAAGTAAGCCTGCCCAACAATCCCGGCGCGCAGATCAAATCCGGTATGTTTGCGGAGGTGCTGCTTGGAACGCAGAGCCGAAGCGGCGTCGCCGCTATTCCCATGGAAGCCATCCTCCCGCAAAACGGCGAGAATATTGTGTATGTAGTAAACGACGACGCCCGCGCTCAGGCGGTGATCATACAAACAGGGCTGAACGACGGCGTCTATGTTGAGGTTACAGACGGTCTGCAAACCGGGCAGCGCATAGTCACTAAGGGCAATACCCTCATCGACGAAAGCAGCGTTATGAATATAGTGGATGGAGGGACTGCGCAATGATCGGTAAAATTGCAAAGTTTTCAATCAATCATCCGGCCTCAGTCGTCGTCTTGATCGCTGCCTTGTCTATTATCGGCGTGATGAGTATGGCGCAAATGCCGACCGATCTGCTGCCCGAGATGGATCTGCCATACGCGGTCGTAATGACAAGCTATCCCGGCGCGGGTCCTGAAGAGATCGAAGAGCAGGTCACCAAACCCATCGAGAATGTGGTCGCTACCATCAGTAATATTGATATCATGATGTCCGAATCCGCCGCGAATTCCTCTTCTGTCATCATTGGATTCAACTTCGGAACCAATATGGACAGCGCCATGGCGGACATCCGTGATAAGATCTCGCTCGCGGAGAGCTATCTCCCGGCCGACGTGGATAAGCCGATGTTGATACAGTTTAATCCGAATATGATGCCGATCTTCACATTTGCCATCGATTCCGATCAGCTGTCGTTGGCTCAGCTGCAAAATATCGCAGAAAATAGCATCGAACCGCGCCTTTCGCGCATTGCGGGGGTGGCTTCCGTGAGCGTTTCAGGGGGACTCGAACGTGAAATAAGATTATCGGTCGATCCGATAAAGGCTCAGAATTACGGTTTAGGGCTTACACAGATCGGCAGTTTCCTGGCGGCGGATAATTATAACATGCCGGGCGGGGATATCTCTTACGGATCGCGTGAGTATTCTGTCCGCAGTCTGCAGGCATTCGACAGCATAGAAGCTATAGGCGACGTGGCTCTCACCACCGCTACCGGCAACAGAATCCAGCTTAGAGAGATCGCTGAAATCGCTGAAGACTATAAGGACATGGAACAATACACCCGTATAAACGGCAAACCGGCGGTTAGTCTGCAGATTCAAAAGGCGACCGACGGCAACACAGTGGAGGTCTGCACCAAGGTAAAAGCGGAATTGGAGCAAATCCAACGAGAACTCGGCGACAAGGCCGGTGTAGAGATCGTCATGGATCAGTCGGACAGTATAAACACTTCGATCAGCAGTACCGCCAGAACCTTGTTAGAAGGCGCTGTTTTAGCGATCCTTGTGATCTTTCTGTTCATGCGCAACCTGCGAAGCACAGCTATTGTCGCCATCGCCATACCCTTGTCGCTGCTGGCTACCTTCATCGTATTGTTCTACAACGGCAGTACCCTGAACACCATCACCCTCGGCGGTCTGGCTCTCGGGGTTGGCCGTATGATAGACGACTCTATAGTTGTTTTCGAAAACATATACCGGCATCGAGATCTGGGCTTATCGGCGCGCGAAGCCGCCCTGAAGGGTACGTCCGAAGTGGGCGGGGCGGTTTTAGCGAGTACCCTGACTCTGGTTGCGGTTTTTCTGCCCATCGGTCTTACAGGCGGGATTACCGGGGTTATGTTCAAGCCTCTGGCTCTGACGATATGCGTGGCTATCGCCTGCTCCCTGCTTGTATCATTGGCGGTGGTTCCCTTCATGTCATCCCGCATGCTGACAGACAAAGCCATGGCGAAGAGGGGTTCCGGAAAGTTCTTCCTAAGCAAACTCCTCTACAGATTAGGAAAATTCCTGGACGGCCTGGGCGATAAATATAAAACAGGTTTAAAATGGGCGCTGGGTCACAGGCGCAGGGTGATAATCAGCGTAACGGTTCTCATCATCGCCTCGTTGTGCATCATCCCTCTCGTAGGCGCTGAATTTATGCCTTCGTCTGATACAGGCGAGATCAGCATCACCATGGAGGCCGATAGGGGCTTGAAACTCAACGATGTGGATCAACTGGCGGGGATCGTCGAAGCAAGGCTGACGGACAATCCTGCCGTAGATAGCGTTCACGCCAGCGTCGGCGGTTCAGGAGGACTGCTTACATCGGGCGGCTCTAATCAGGCCTCATTTACAGTGCAGCTCGTTCCTCAAGATCAGCGGCAAGGCGTCGAACAAGTCGCAGAAGAGATCGAACAGTCCCTCAAGGGCATAGCCGGTACAAAAAGTACCGTGAGCGCAAGCGGCGGTCTTTCGGCTCTTATGGGCAGCGGCGCTATTGCCATAAATATCAGGGGCAATGACCTGGATACATTGCGCGAGATTTCCAAAGAGATTAAGACCGTCGTAGAAAACGTACCCGGAACGCGCAATGTCTCTTCTACTCTGGGAGACGGAAATCCCGAGGTGCAGATGCGGCTGAACCGTCAGCGCGTCATGGATTTCGGCTTATCGCCTGCTCTGGTTTCCAGTGAGGTCAGAGCCGCCATTTCCGGATCGCTTGTATCCAGATACCGGCTTGAAGGCAACGAGATCGACATCACAGTAGCCAGCGCTAACAGGGGCATAAACAATATGGACACATTGCAGAACTTGCCCATACCCATAGCGCAAGGCAACAGCGTTCCCTTATCTGAACTGGCCAGCTTCGACTTATCCACCGGACCCGTACAAATAAGCAGGGAAAATCAGACTCGTCTGGGAACCATAACCTGCGACCTCTCAAATCGCGACTTGAGCAGCGCCATGCGTGATATTCAGTCTGAAGTGGACAGTATCAAGCTTCCCGCAGGATACATCATAGATTACGGCGGGGAGAACGAACAGATGGTAGAGGCTTTTTCCAGCTTGGTTCTGGCTCTCATCATGGCGATCATGCTGGTGTATGTGGTAATGGTAGTGCAATATGAGTCTTTCCGCGATCCCTTTGTGATACTGTTCGCCCTCCCCGGCGCTATTATAGGGGTTGTAGCCGCGCTTTTGGTTACGGCTACAAGCTTCAGCGTCAACGCCTTTATCGGGATCATCATGCTGGTGGGCATCGCTGTAGCTAACGCGATTGTCTATGTCGATTATTTGAAACAGTTGCTTGCTTCGGGAATGGAGCGGACTGCCGCGCTGCTTGAAACAGGCAGGGTCAGACTGCGTCCTATTTTGATGACCGCTCTGGCTACCATTCTTGCTATGGCGCCTATGGCTATAGGCCTCGGCGAAGGCAGTGAAACCAACGCGCCCATGGCCATAGTTGTTATAGGCGGCTTGCTTGCGGCGACCTTTGTCACCCTCTTCTTAGTACCTGTCATATACAGTATTCTGGATGACTGGAGTCATAGGTTGAATAAGAAACGCGCTGTCAGGAAAGGGGAAGAAGAATTAGCATGAGCTCATCTCTCGCTGCATTTCCGCTATATCAACATACCTTTCAAGAAACTGTTTCTGCAGTAACTCCTGCGGCACGTAGTCGTTATACTTCCCCCGCAGCACGATCTCGTCGGGAATTATAAAATCCGACTTTGTGATGTGCGCGGTTTTAATGGCCGCCAGCACATCCATCAGTCTGCCGTATCCGACATTCTTCACGATAAGTACAGGCCAATATGCCGGGACGTAAATTCGTTCCGGCATATACGCGTTAAGCGCAAAATCCAGCGCGTTAAGCGCTTTTGTCCCCAACCACGGCAGTATACCGAATGTGCCGGGAGCGATTTCAAACACCTCGTTTTCAAGGAGTTTTGTTTGTTCTGCTGTATTGCGTATCTCCGCCAGACGCTTCGCCGCCGCACTGTGCAGATACGGATATATCGTATCGTCCGCGATTAACTCGCGCATCTTCTTGAGAACCTTCGTATACTCCAAGCCTTCATGGAAGCCGTCCCAAGCCGTCGGCGGCTTTCCGCGGGCGCTTTCTACATATATTAACTTATGCTCCTTATCAAGCTCTACGACAGACCATGTCTTGCCGCTGAGTACGAATGTCGTATACGGCGGCATGGGTCGGTTCAGCGTGCCGATCTCATGGGCGCCCTCCCGAACAGAATATTCCACAGTCGTTTCAAAAACAGAATAAAAGTCGTAATGAGCGGTGATAAACTCGCCCCGCCTGCCGATCAGCAGACCGCCTTCATCTGTTTTCTCAATCTGCTCATTCTCAAGCATGTATCTAAGCAGCAGCTTGTAATCTCCCTGCGGAATGTTACGAAAAGGTGTTTCGCTCAGAACAGACTGAGCCAAAAATCCCGGCGACGCTTCCCCGTGGCTGTATAGAAAGCTCATAGTCTGATGGTATAAGACCCCGTAAGGATACTTGTCCGTTTCAGGCGGTTCCAGCCAATCTTCACGGTACAGCTCTATTAATGCGATGCATTTCAAGAATAACCAGTTGATAGTTTTATAAAATTCGACGCCTTCCAGTTTTTTTTCTTCTTCAAAGACAAAGCACATCTCGGAGGCTTTGCCGCGGCGTCCGCTCCTCCCAAGCCTCTGCGCCAGACTTGTCACCGAGTGCGGGCAACCGGTCTGTACGATGCGTTCCAAATCGCCGAGGTCTATGCCCAGCTCAAGGGTGACGGTTGCGCCTATTACCATAGGCAGGTCGGACGTTTTCATTTGCTCCTCGGCGTACTCGCGGTTAGAGGCCGAAATGCTGCCGTGATGCACCAGATATACATCGTCCTCGCGGCGTTTATTCGCGATATCCTTCAGATTCACGATGTTGCGCTCCACCTCCGAACGCGAGTTTGAAAAAACAATGCTTTTTTTACCCCATGTAAGATTGTAGATCGATTCGAAAAAAGGCTGCAGGCTTGTCTGCTCTTTATCTGCGGAAAGCGGTGAAATATAGAAATGGTTTACCATGATTCGCGCTCTGCGTCTTTCGGACTTGACGACAGGTGTGATACAAGCCCTGCCGGTTCCGCTCTCCAGCCACTTTTCCGCGATGGATAATTCACCCAATGTGGCGGACAGGCCGATGCGGCGCGGCGCGAATCCTATCAATCCCTGTATTCTCTCCAACACCGAAAGCAACTGAATGCCCCTGTCCTCGCCCAGAAAATTGTGCACCTCATCAATAACGATAAAGCGCAGATCCGAAAACAGTGAAATAATATACTGCCTATGCCGCATCAACATCGACTCGAGGGATTCCGGTGTCGTCTGCATCACGCCGCTCGGATGCTTAAGCAGTCTGCTCTTCTGCACCATCGAAGCATCGCCATGCCATTTAGTTACTTTAATTCCTGCTTCTTCTAATAATTCCTCAATGCGAATAAACTGGTCGTTTATCAAGGCTTTCAGCGGCGCAATATATAGCACGCCCACGCTGCTTGACGGCTTATTATATATTTCAGTTATGATGGGCAGAAAAGCCGCTTCTGTCTTGCCGGAGGCCGTAGGCGTCGCGATGAGCAGGTTATCATCCGTATTGAAAACGATATCACAAGCCGCGACCTGGATTTCATGCAGTTCTTCCCAATTATTCCGGTAGATATAATCCTGTATAAACGGCGCCAATTTCTCGAACGCGCTCATATTTCAAAGCCTTTGAACTCTTCGTGAATGTTTTCGCTGCTCTCGGCAGCGGCATATTGGAAATCTTCGGCGCCTAAAATTCCACGCATCGTCTTTTCGGGGTTTTGCAGTATGATATTCAATATCTCTATGAAATCGCGGATAATCTCGCGCGGTGTGATATTTTGGCCGGCGCCCACCCGCGAGTACTCTGTTTTTATGAAAAACTGCAATTCATCCGATGAGAGTTTCGGCTCATACTTGTATACCTGCGCGTGTATCGTTTCCAGCTTCTGCGCAAGGAAATACATTTCTTCCGGCGTGAGGGTTTTCAGGCGTATTATCGGGGCAAGCAGATCGCGGGTAGCTCCGTCTGAAAACCTGCTGTTCTCCAGACGTGATTTCAGCGCCTCATAGCTGAAGATCCCTCGCCTCGTGTCTTCAATACACTGGAGCGTACCGCTCATGATCACGCCGAGATGCTGCGCCTTGCCTTGCATTACATCGTTATATATAGTTAAGATTTTCTCGTAATTGTTCTGCCTTGAAACAGTGGCCGGTATTTTAAACAGATTTACCATCTCGTCGATCATCATAATCATCCCTTTGTAGCCCGCCTTAACGACAAACATAGAGAACAATTTCACGTATTCATACCAGTCGTTGTCTGTGATAATCGCGCCGACGCCGAGTTCTCGTTTCGCCTCTGTTTTCGTAGGGTATTCACCGCGCAGCCATTTTAACGTCTTACTCTTGGTCTCATCGTCCTCGTTTACAGTCGCCCTCCAGTACATAGAGATTATACGCGCGAAATCAAAACCGTGAACGATGGTCTCAAGCTCGTTTATGGTTTGATGAATCTTCAGCTCTACGAGTTCATTTAACTGCCCGCTCTCCGCTGTTATGCGGTGTTCGGTCATCACCTCTGTCTTTAGGGCGGATATCCACTTCTGGAGCAGCAGGCTCAATGCGCCGCCGTCTGGCGAGGTATGGGTAGACAGATTTTTCATCAGTTCCTTATAGGTGGCGAGTCCCTCCCCTTTATTGCCCGTCAAACGGCGCTCAGGCGACAAGTCGGCGTCAACCACTACAAATCCGCGTTCCATCGCGTAATTGCGGATTGTCTGTAAAAGAAAACTCTTGCCCGCCCCGTATTTTCCCGCGACAAAGCGGAATGAAGCCCCTCCCGATGAAATCGTTTCAACATCGTGCAGGAGAGCGTCAATTTCGTCTTTCCTTCCCACTGTTATATATCCCAAACCCGTACGAGGCACGACTCCGCCCTTTAAAGCGTTCAATAATGTGCTCGCCACTCGCGGCGGAATTTTATTTACTGCGCTCATCGCCACCCCTCTGCGAATGCCTTGAGTTCATCCGCGTAATCATCATAAACGTAGGGCGAACCCTCGAAATAGTCGATAATATTATCATCTATTGCCGATAATGCTTTCTGATTTATAGATTCGATCAATAATTCGCTGCTCGCCGATATCCGCCCCTCACTCAGCAGCCCTGCCAATATCGTTTTTTCATCAGCGGACAGGGCGTTTACAAAACCGTCCATCCCTCTGATTTCAAGGGTGCTTGCGGATTCTGGCGCGCGCGGAGCGGAGACGTCCGGCGAAGTAAATGAAACTGAACTTGTTTCGGAGTTCCGCAGCGACGTCAATACCCCCGAGTCGGCTTCCGCACCCACGGTCTCTTCCCATATGAGTTTCTCAACTGTCGCCTCGTACTCACTTTGGATTGTCTCAAGTTTGCTCATGTCTATCTCAACGGGTTTTATCTCATACACCTTGCCGTTATTCACAACAATATTTGCCGATCTGAAATACTGTTTGATAGCTCGATCTATGGGTTCCCCTAGCTCATCGCCGCGTATCAAGCGGAGTATTTTCAACTTCCAATCCGCCATAATACGTGCTTGAGGGCCGCTCCAAGAATAGTCGGCCATTTCCGCTTCGCTGTTTATCAGACATCTTTCCGCCTGATAAGGATTCGGCGCTTGCAACTCCGGCTTGAAACCGAAATACCTTCTCATCGCTATCTCTATGCATTTCATGATGTATCCGATTATTGTGCTGTAGCGCGAAATATCGACATGTTCGCTATAGCATTCCTCCCCTTCCCATTTGATGGTTTCCGACTGATCGATCTGCACCATACCCGGGTTTTCATCCGTGCTTCTATAAACAGCATCGCTAAAAAGCGATGTTATCTTCACCTGATATATCTCAAAGAAGAGTTTGCGTAGATCAGTCCCCACGCTTTCGAACAGCGCCGCAAGTTCATGCATTACAGCGCAAACACATTTTTCAATCATGTCATGATCGAATTTCTTATAAAACTTTCCGTTCGTTATCTTAAACGAAGAAGACTGCTCGATAATATCCAACTTATCCCATCTGCACGCTTTGACCTCGCCTATTACGGCTGCATCACCTTCGCTATATGGTATCGGGAAACGCAGGCCGTATTCCGGATAGCTCTGCGCCAGACGCTTCTCATGTACGACGTAATAAGCCCGCGTCCAGCGGAGCATATAACGATCCATGGCGATGCTGTATGACCTGAAAGACCGCCAAAAGTCTATCATCTTATCAAAGCCGTCTGCGGGATCAGCTGTACCTATACCGTTGAGCAGTTCAAATATATAACAGAAGGCGTAAGCCGGAGAGACATTCTCGACGATGCCTTGGCGAACCTTCGCCCGCCAGGTAAAATAGGTACGGAACTGAGAATAGCTCATATTCGAATATGTAGCGTACTCGTAGTAATACATCTCGAATGCTGATGTTTGCTTATAATCGTCAACAAAATCTTTCAGATACTCGGCTTGCGCGCAGAACCTTTCCGCCCTTTCATCATTGTAGTCTAAATGAAACCGCGTTTTTTTGCCTAGTTCTTTCATCTTATTAAATGCGGCTCGAGGATCCGGTCTGGGCGTCTTTTTCGAAGGGCTTTTATTGAGTTTTTCAGGGCTGTAAGTCCCTGTACGCGTATTTTGCGCGGTTTTTATTGAGGCGAATGATTCGTCTTGTGATTTGTCATGTTCTGCTTCCGGATAGATTTTTAATGCCAATCTCCCGGCGAACTCTGTCGCGTTATCGGCATTGCAGTTTTCGCCGGGAAATATTTTATTTAAGAGTGCAATAAATGAATCATCTTTTTTCATCGGAAACAGAATACTCCTATTTTCCTCCGTGTTTGATAACCGCCTGCGCAGCCGCCAGTCTTGCGATAGGTACGCGGTACGGCGAGCATGAAACATAGTTCAGTCCCGCTTTATAGCAGAACTCTATCGAAGACGGGTCGCCGCCGTGCTCTCCGCAGATACCGAGCTTGATATCGGGTCTTGTGCCCTTTCCAAGCTCTACGGCCATCTTGACGAGCTTGCCTACTCCCGTCTGGTCGAGACGCTGGAATGGGTCATTCTCGTATATCTTCTTCTCATAATAGGCGCCCAGGAAGTTACCGGCGTCGTCTCTGCTGAAGCCGAATGTCATCTGGGTGAGATCATTCGTGCCGAAGGAGAAGAACTGTGCTTCTTTGGCGATCTCATCAGCCGTAAGAGCCGCACGCGGTATCTCTATCATCGTCCCTACGAGATAGTCGAGCTTCACGCCCGCCGCCGCTATGACCTTATCGGCGGTCTCTGTGATAATATGCTTCACATATTGCAGCTCCTTGACTTCTCCCACAAGCGGAATCATGATCTCCGGCACTATAAGCCATTCCGGATGCTTTTTCTGTACGTTGATAGCCGCTTCGATAATGGCGGTCGTCTGCATTTCGCCTATCTCAGGATAAGTTACATCAAGGCGGCAGCCCCGGTGTCCCATCATGGGGTTGAACTCGTGCAGCGACGTTATTTTAAGCTTTAAGTCCGCGACGTCGATCTTCATCTCTTTGGCGAGAGCGACGATATCCTCTTCCTCTGTGGGCAGGAACTCATGGAGAGGCGGATCTAACAGTCTTATGGTCACGGGATGACCCTGCATGGCTTCATAAATCCCTTCGAAGTCGCCCCTTTGGATGGGGAGCAGCTTTGCGAGAGCCTTTTTACGCTGTTCTACGTCATTCGAAACGATCATTTCACGTACCGCGGCGATGCGCTCACCCTCGAAGAACATATGTTCGGTGCGGCAGAGTCCTATGCCCTCGGCGCCGAAGCTTACAGCCTGGGCCGCGTCTTTCGGCGTGTCGGCGTTGGTTCTCACCTTCATCGTCCTGTATTCGTCCGCCCATGACATGATACGGTCGAAATCCCCGGATATGGACGCCGCTGTGGTTTTGATCGCTTCTCCGTAGATCTTGCCGGTAGAACCGTCCAGTGAAATATAATCGCCTTCCTTGAAGGTTTTGCCGCCGAGACTGAATGTCTTGGCTTCCTCGTCTATAGATATCTCCCCGCATCCGGCTACACAGCAGGTTCCCATGCCGCGCGCCACAACAGCTGCGTGAGAGGTCATACCGCCGCGCACGGTAAGTATGCCCTTGGCGTAATTCATCCCCTCGATATCCTCAGGCGATGTTTCCAGACGAACGAGTACAACGGCCGCGCCCTTGTTTAATGTCCACGCCGTCGCGTCCTCAGCGGTGAATACAACCTGTCCGCACGCCGCTCCGGGCGAGGCCGGAAGTGCAGTGCCTATGGGCGCAGCCGCCTTCAGCGCCGCCGAATCAAACTGCGGATGCAGCAATGCGTCAAGCTGCTTGGGATCTATCATAGAGACGGCTTCCTTCTCGCTGATCTTCTTCTCGTCCACAAGATCGCAGGCGATCTTCAGGGCGGCTGCTGCTGTACGCTTCCCGTTTCTCGTCTGGAGCATATACAGCTTGCCGTCCTCTATCGTGAACTCCATGTCCTGCATATCGCGGTAATGGTCTTCGAGCTTATACACGATGTTATAGAATTCATCATAAACAGCGGGATTCTGTTCCTTGAGCTGATCGATGGTCTGGGGCGTCCTTACGCCGGCTACGACATCTTCGCCCTGAGCGTTCATCAGGAATTCACCGTAAAGCTCAGGCTCGCCCGTGGACGGATTTCTCGAAAACGCCACGCCTGTTCCCGATGTGTCGCCCATGTTTCCGAATACCATCGACTGTACATTGACAGCAGTACCCCACGACGACGGAATATCATTCATGCGTCTGTAGTATACGGCGCGCGGATTATCCCACGAACGGAACACCGCCTTTATAGCGCCCATGAGCTGGTCTATGGGATCCGAGGGGAAGTCCGCGCCTACCTTGGACTTATACTCCGCCTTGAACTGCTCGGCAAGCTCTTTAAGATCATCCGCAGTAAGCTCCGTATCCTGCTTAACTCCCCGCTTTGTCTTCATATCGTCGATGAGCTTCTCGAAAAACGACTTCCCTACTTCCATTACGACATCAGAATACATCTGGATGAAACGTCTGTATGAATCATATGCAAACCGGGGATTCCCCGTCTTTTTAGCGAAACTCTCAACGACGACGTCATTGAGTCCAAGATTAAGTATGGTATCCATCATACCCGGCATGGACGCCCTAGCGCCTGAACGCACCGACACAAGGAGGGGGTTTTCCAGATCGCCGAAGGTCTTACCGGCTATCCCTTCGAGCTTTTTGATATATTGCAGTATCTCGGCCTGAATATCGTCATTTATCTTCTCTCCGTCCGCGTAATACTCCGTACACGCTTCAGTGCTTATCGTAAAGCCCTGAGGTACAGGCATACCGAGGCTTGTCATTTCAGCCAGATTCGCCCCTTTTCCACCGAGAAGCTCACGCATAGAACCCTTACCTTCACTGAACAAATAAACAAACTTTTTCGCCATAATATTACCCTCCTGTTTTATTGGTACAAACTATAATCTTTTGTTAAAATTGAAGTTTATCGTAAATGAAATCCTTTAATGCCGGCATAGGCAGTCTGATTTGGGTCATATCATCCCTATCGCGCACGGTAACGGCGCCGTCGGCTTCGGTATCGAAATCCACGGTTATGCAAAACGGCGTTCCCACCTCGTCCTGCCGCCTGTACCGCTTGCCTATATTCCCGGAGACGTCATAATCCACCATGAAATGCCGTGACAGTTCCGCATGCAGTTTTTCCGCCTGTTCGCTCTGCTTCTTTGTGAGCGGCAGCACAGCCGCCTTGAATGGCGCCAAGGCCGGATGCAAGCGAAGAACCACGCGTGAATCGTCAGTGCTCTTCTCGTCGGTGAGAATCTCTTCATCATAGGCGTCCGCCAGAAACGCCAGCGTTATGCGATCCGCGCCGAGGGACGGCTCTATGCAATAAGGGACATATTTTTCATTGGTTTCGGGATCCCTGTACGAAAGGTCTTCTCCCGAATGTTCGATATGCTGTTTAAGATCGAAGTCCGTTCTGTCGGCAATGCCCCAAAGCTCGCCCCAGCCAAACGGGAATAGGTATTCTATGTCCGTGGTGGCGTTGCTATAGTGGGAAAGCTCCTCCGGCGCGTGATCGCGCAGCTTTATATGCTCGCTCTTTATGCCGAGAGCCTTGAGAAAATTAACGCAATATTCCTTCCAGTAGACAAACCATTCGAGATCGCTCCCGGGTTTACAGAAAAACTCAAGCTCCATCTGTTCGAACTCTCTGGTTCTGAATATGAAATTCCCGGGCGTTATTTCGTTTCTGAATGATTTTCCGATTTGAGCTATACCAAAAGGTACTTTCTTCCGGGAAGTCCTCTGTACGCTCTTGAAGTCCACAAATATGCCCTGAGCCGTCTCAGGCCGCAGGAACAGTTCCGATTGTGAATCTTCCGTAACGCCCTGATATGTTTTAAACATGAGATTGAACTGTCTGACACCGGTGAAGTCCGACGCGCCGCAGGCGGGACACTTGACGCTGTTTTCGCTTATATATGCTTCAAGCTTATCATTCGGCCATCCGTCAACAGACTCTAAATCCCCTCCCTGTTCCTTAATATGATCGAGAATAAGATTATCCGCCCTAAACCTTTCTCTGCATTTACGGCAGTCAATCAGAGGATCCGCGAACCCTCCCACGTGACCTGAAGCCACCCAGGTTTTCGGATTCATCAATATGGCGGAATCCAATCCCACATTATACTTTGATTCCTGAACAAATTTCTTCCACCAGGCTTTTTTTACATTATTTTTAAGTTCCACACCCATAGGGCCGTAATCCCAGCTGTTCGCCAGGCCGCCGTAAATATCGGAACCGGGGTATACAAAACCCCTGTTCTTCGCAAGCGCTACCAGTCTATCCATCGTCACGACGTCACTCATTTGAATTTGTCTTATCCCTTTCTTCATTCGTATTCTCTCCGGCGCTTGTAGGAACATAATCACCGGTTTCAGCGTCTTGAACCGTCTCCGTCCAGTCGGCGTCGTCGCCTTCCTCAGGGGATTTTTCGGGACGCTTCGTGATATTCTGAGCCTTTGTGACCACGGTGTCTATCACATCCGCGCTCATCACCTTTACATCCTCCACAAAGCCCGCGCCCTTCTCTATGACGTCGTTGAAGGTATCACTGGCAATACCGCTGACTTCGATAACCTCGCCGTCGTCCTTCACGATCTCGATCTCGCATTTCGTTCCGAACGCCGCTATCACGCCCGCCAATGCAGCCCACGGCGCCAGTACCGTTCCTACGATACCGATGTTTATGGGGAGATTGAGTATGACCACATCGTCCTTTTTGACTGTGATCTTACTTACATTGCCCTTCTTTACGATTTCTTTGATCTTGTCCATGACCTGGGCGCTTTGCGCGCCTATCTTGCCGCGGCTGCCCATGTTAATCGTTTCTTCGATATTGATGATGGCATCCACTACGCTTCCGTCCGCCGCCTCAAGAGCTTCTTTTGCTTCCTTATAGCTTACGCCTGTTCTGTCCTTTACCAGCTCGATCTTTTCAAGTGTAATTTCCATCGCAAACATGCCCCTTTCACAAATAAGCACAATCCAATTAATTAACTAATAGTTATAAACCAAAAAACTCTTCTGTTCTGAGTTTCCCAATATCTAAATGGTAAGCAGCATAATCGCTGACCATGCGCCGCAACAGCTCCGACACGCCTTCATCCAAGGCAAGCTTTCCAAAATCCCGAAGCGGTTGCTCAGTCAAATACTTTACGACATTTACTATACCAAAATTGATCGAATAAAGCAACTTATCATTTCTTAATTTCTCAATATTTCCGTCAGACTTCGAACATTCCGCACATACGATCCCTCCGCCGGCGACGTCAAAACACGCCGGGGCGTCGGTACACTTACCGCAAATAACGCATTTTTCCAGTTCCGGAGCGGCGCCCCACATCTTCAGAGCCTTAAAGATATAGGCCAGTACGGGCGGTTCAAATTTTTTCTGTCTCTGCTCCATGAGATCGAGAAATTCCGTCAGTAATAAGAACAATGCCTCTGCTGGGGCATCTTCCGGCAGCAATCTGTCCGTCAGTTCCAACACATAAGAGCAATTTATGTAGCGTTCCATATTCCCGGCAAGTCCGTAATAACTGTGTATAACTTCCGCCTTGTTTATATGATAAGTATTATGCGTTTTATTAAGTTCATATCTGCCGCGCACAAAGGGTTTCAGCGCGAGCGCCGACTTACTCTTCCCGCTCTCTCTGATCGACGTACCGGCGCTTATCTTCCCGTATTTACCGGAAAAGAGGCGGATCATCCTGCGCCCGTTGAGTATCTTGATCTGATTGAGTACGATTCCTTCGGTGACGGTGTACATTGGCGCCATCCTTTGCCTTGCTCTATTATCTGCGCTAAACCGCGCTTTTCCTGTCCTCTGCGTAAAAACCGTGCATCTATAGCTTATACCCGAGATTATTTAGCGCAAAATCACTGTTCCGCCAATTCTCCTTGACCTTTACCCAAAGCTGCAGGAAGACCTTCATCCCGAGAAGATTTTCTATCTCAAGTCTGGCGCTTCTGCCTACACCCTTGAGCTTCCTGCCGTCTTTCCCGATAATGATCCCTTTATGCGATTTTTTTTCGCAAATTATCACTGCACCTATGCGCGTAAGCCTTGGCGTTTCATCATAGCTTTCGATTTCAACGGCGACGCCATGCGGGATTTCTTCGTCAAGATACAAAAGGAGCTTCTCCCTTATAATTTCAGATACGATGAATCTCTCGGGATGATCCGTGAACATGTCGGCGGGATAGAACATATGCCCTTCGCTGAGCATAGATTCAAGCATCTTTATAAGCTGTGCGACATTTGTTCCGTCTTTAGCGGAAATACCCATGATTTCGTTGAAAATCCCGGTTTGCGTATATTCATTGAACACCGCCTTGAATGTCTCGGGAGGCATGATGTCGATTTTATTGATCAGCGCGATTTTCGGCGTATCCGTTTTAGCCAGTACATCCAGTATGAACTGATCTCCCTTGCCCTGCGAAAGACCGCCGTCCACGACGAAGACCGCTGCGTCAACCTCGTTCAGCGTCGCAAGCGCCGTTTCCGTCATGTAAGAACCCAGCTTGTTTTTAGGCTTGTGAATGCCCGGGGTATCGATAAAAATCATCTGAAAACCGTCGTCCGTATTATCTCCCGGCACGGTTAGTATACCTCTTATGCGGTTACGCGTAGTTTGCGGTTTATCCGTCGTTATGGCTACTTTCTCGCCTGTAACGCAGTTAAGCAATGTGGATTTACCGACATTAGGCCGCCCGACAATGCCAATGAAACCCGTCTTCATCGTAAGAGTCCCATCTCACTCATGATCTTCTCCTCGGCCTCGCGCATTTCCGTCCGTGTTTCTTCGGCGTCATGATCATATCCCATCAGATGGAATATGCTATGCACAAACAGATAGACCAGTTCCCGTTCCGGGGAGTGACCAAACTCATCGGCTTGCAGCAAGGCTTGCTCTGAGCATACGACCACGTCTCCTATAGAGAAATATCCGTCTCGCGGCATTTCTTCGATGGAACTGTATTGCGGAAATGAGAGCACGTCGGTCACCTGGTTTTTACCCATATGTATGTGGTTGAGTTCACGCATTTCTTCTGCGTCTACGAATGTTACGCTGATCTCAACGGTGTCCGGATCGAGTCCGCTATCGGTAATGCTAAGTATGCCTGCGCGTGTCATCAGATCCACCAGGGTCTTCCCCGGCATCTTTTCGTCACTGAATATGATGTTCATACCTTTATTGTCCTTTCCTCACTCCGTATGAGATAAGCTGCTGCGCCGACGTCTGATGCGTCTACGCTTTATGCCCCGGCGTCCGCCGCGGCGCTCCGCTTGAAACCGGCTGAGAGATAACTATTCGTCGATTTCCGGATGCTCGTGTTCATGGCGTTCGTAAGCGTTGATGATCTTCCGCACCAGTGAATGCCGCACCACATCATTGTCGCGTAAAAAGCAGAACCGGATTTCTCTGACATGCTCTAAAACCTTGATGGCGTGAACAAGTCCTGACTTTTTACCCTTTGGCAGGTCTATCTGCGTTATATCGCCGGTAATCACAGATTTGGATCCGAAGCCCAAACGCGTAAGGAACATCTTCATCTGTTCCTTCGTAGTGTTTTGAGCTTCATCAAGAATTATGAAAGAATTGTCGAGGGTTCTTCCTCTCATATACGCAAGCGGGACGACCTCTATGTTCTCTCTTTCCTTGAGCCGCAATGTGTTGTCACGCCCGAGCATCTCATGCAAAGCGTCATAAAGCGGCCTCAGATATGGATCGACCTTCTCCTGCAGATCTCCCGGCAGAAAGCCCAGACGTTCCCCTGCCTCCACTGCGGGACGCGCGAGTATGATCTTCTCCACTTCCTTGTTCTTGAACGCGTTTATAGCAGCTGCGACGGCAAGATAGGTCTTGCCTGTACCCGCCGGACCTACGCCGAACACGACGTCCGCCTCGCGTATACTTTTTACATACTCCGCTTGCCCTATGGTCTTTGGCTTTATCGGCTTCCCTCTATGGGTGAAACAAATCACATCCTTATTCACATTATTTCCATTATAAGAAATCCCTTTCTGCTGAAGGCTTATGACATAATTCACGGTTTGCGGATCCAAGCTGTTTCCCGATTCTAAGATCCTGATCAGTTCACTCACCACCTCATGAGCCTCGGACGCCTCGCTGCCCCGAATTATCATCTCGTCCTGCCTCTGCACAATGTCCGCATCGTAGTTGTCTTTGATGATCCTCAAGTTCACGTCGAGATTTCCGAACACGTCATTGGTAATATGATCGTGGTCTATCTTTATTTTAAACTCTTCCAGTGTGTTTTCCAAGTATTTTTTTCCTTATGGTTTAGCTTTAGACTGAATTCAATATCAGACGCTGCGCCGACCGATGAGGCGCCGGCAGCCGCGCCGTTTAAGAAAAATGTTGGAGTGACCCGTATTCTGTCGCACTCCAACATTCATATTCGACTCAGTTCATTTGGAACGGCAGTCGGTTCAGCCGCGATTTGTTCCCGGCCATTATTCAACTGAGTTTTTCTTCGATCAGCTTTCTCACAACACCGCCGTCGGCTACTCCTTTTACCTTCACCATCACGGCGCCTATGAGTTTGCCCATATTGCGTTTATCGTATTCAATTCCCAGTTCTTCCGCCGTTTCATCGACAATTTGTTTGATTTCGTCTTCCGTAAGCTGTTTAGGCAAATACTCCATCAGAATAGATATTTCCCTGTTGTAGGCATCTGACAGATCAGTTCGTCCCGCTTTTTCAAAATCGGAGAGGGCGTCCTTACGCATTTTAACTTGCTTAGCTAAAACCGAAATCACTCCGGCATCATCAAGCTCAACTCTGCCGTCCACTTCCATCTGTTTCACAGCGGCACGCGCAAAGTTTACTGTATTTTTTCTTATTTCATCCTTGGCTTTCATGGCTGATTTATAGTCTTCCGCCAATCTTTCCTTGAGATTCATTTCACACCTCTATTCGATGATAACCTGAAGCCAACGTCAATACTTTCTCGCTTTTTTCCTGGCAGCTTCAGACTTCTTCTTTCTCTTAACACTGGGCTTTTCATAGTGCTCTCTTTTACGCAACTCGGACATAACGCCGTCTCTGGCGCACGAGCGCTTAAAACGCTTAAGAGCGCTTTCCAAGCTTTCATTTTCTCTGACGATTACCTGTGCCATAGCCGATACCACCTCCTCCTGACATATACTGAACTTGCCTACAACATTAGTATTATACCTGACAGACAAAAAAATGGCAAGTAAAAATCTTCAAATAGATGTAAAGTAAGCGCATAATTTTCACAGCACTAAAATAATGTACGTTATTTTATCCGTTCTTTCAAGAACACTATTGCGTAAAAGCCCGCTTCTGCAATGAGTAAGTACAATACCGCAAACAAACATCCTCATCATCAAAATCCCATACGCGATAATATAGACGCCCTGGGTATTCCTCATATTTTTCACCCGGTCTTGCAGGTACAGTTATCACTACACTGATATATCTTTCCCAGTTTTGCTTCACAAACGCATCTCGAATTTCATTGTCTATACTCGCTTTCACGGATTCACCCACAACAGTGAAGGTTTCATTGGAAATCTGATCTGATTTGAGAATAACGTTAATAATCAATTCTTCATGTCCATAACTATCGACTGCACGTCCTCCTTCCCTAACAGCAAATTGTGCATTAGGATATAACTCTATTGTGATGTCTTTTATCAGATCGCCACAATATGAATGTCTGATGGCATACAGCACATCCTTATATTTAACATTATGTTTTAGAATAAAATGCTCCTGTTTTTATTTTTGTTTTCGAAGTGTTGGTAAATCCAACTTTTCAACTGATTGTCGTCAGTATAAATTGATCAGTTCTGCTGAGGCATAACTCTTTTCATCAATAGAAATCGTCGATAATTGTAATTTCCAAGGACAATGATAGTATATTTATGTTTTTTATCATAATGTGTTCATTTGCAAACGCAAACAACATCGTACTTTTGGACGTTTTCGTCTACTGATATAAGCGTTAATCCGTTGTGTTTTGCGGTAGCAATAATAATTCTGTCGAATGGGTCATTATGAATAAACGGCAAAGATTCAATAATCTTGACTTCTTCGGCGGTTATTCCAAGTATTTCCACGCCGTTTTCGCGGAGCTTATCAATAAAGACCGCAGCTCCACTCATGTCTGCGATTTTACCGCCCTTGCTGACTTTAATAGCAATTTCCCAAGCGGACGCGATGCTGATGGCGAGTTCAACGGTTTTGTCGGCTATTATACCTTTTATTTTTGCGGACAATTTTTCATCATTGCCCAACAATGCCCATATTGCGGTATGCGTATCAAGAAGATATTTTGCCATCACATATACTCCTTGAAATCTGCGAGTACATCGCTGAAATCATCATCAATATTTAATATGCCTTTCAAACAGCCAAATTGAAACTCAGGGCGTACAAATTCCGTTTTTTCGCTCTTTTGTAAAAACGGCTTTACGTCCGATATAACTTGCATTAGATAGACGTTGAGAGCAGTTTCAATGTCTATCCCGTAATGGCTGAGTACGGGTCTTGCTTTTGCTGCCAGTTCACGGTTTAAGTTTACAGGAATAGTATCCATATTGCGCCTCCTAAGCATTTAATCTTTATTCTTCTTTTCTTGCGGGTTATCCTACAGTGTATCGGATAATCACAGTTCCACCAGTCCAACCATCAACTTCTTCTGGATGCCATTCAACATCTACGCCTAATGCTCCTAATATAACGCCAATCGGAACATATGAGCGGTTGTTTATTGTAACGGGCTTTGCGTCTGAAAAGTAATGGGTGCAATCCTCCAGAGAACGCCCCGAAAAGTAATCAAGGTAATATCTATCTACACCTTCAGTAGTTAAATATTGAACGATGTGAAATTCGTCTTCGTCAGTATAGGTTATTTTTGCATACTTTGTTTCAGAATCCCAGCTAACCTCTCCCCCGATAGCGTTCATAATCCCTTTGATTGGAATCATAACTCTGCTATATTGCTTATCTATATACGGCGTAGATTGTTGTTCATCAAAGAAATTCCACTTGTTGCCACATCCAAGTATTTTGTCCGTCAACGACCTTTAGAGTTGTTGAATCGAATAAGTAACTGCCAACATAACCGTAATGAAAATTTCCAATTTCTTCGCCGGTCATTTTCACATAAGTACCACCAATAAGGCAGTTGTATGGAGTGTCCCAGCCAAGTTGAGTGAAATTCTTTACTTTCATTGACTTTACCTCCATAAGCTTGATCATAATTTTTTGCGGCTTTCGTTCGACCATCAATCGGTTTTGCAACTCCTTTTGGAATAATCCAAGTTCGCCCTATTCTAAACGCATCTTTTACTTTTCCATTGTCACATAGAATTTGAACACGGCGCGTTGTAATTCCCCATAGTTCAGCCGCTTCTGCTGTAGTCATAAAAGCTCAGATTCAATGCCCATATTAAAACCCTTTCCACAAAGGTAAGTTAAAATAAGTATAGATCTGTTTGGCGAACAATACAAGTGATTTTTGTAAAAAATCTCTAACTTTCAATCGCTTTGGCCAATATCGTAGGCGACATCAGCACGAACATAACTACACCGATTATGATCAAACGCTTTTTCCTTTTGCTCATAAGAACCTCCGTTCACATCTCCAATTAGAGGCGGCGGAATTTTTCCGCCGCCTCTTGTTCGCCGGATTATCGACTCCACGCGTTCCAACGCGGCGTTCTCTGTTCGCTTTGGCTGTGGATTGAAAAACTCGACAATCGGCACGTTCTTCTTGATGTTCCAAATGCCTGCGACTTGCCCGCCTATAGCGATTGTAGGCAGACAGATTCCCGATTTCAGAATTACCCTGCTCTTGTACTCCTGCGGCAAGATTAGACGATTCTCCTGCGTGTATGACACAACGTATACTTTTTAAGCCTTAATATATTTTGTGTTTCTTGAACTTCCGATTTTCTGTACCTGTCCGTCTTTAACCATTGCTCCGAGAACAGCTTCAACAGTAGTTGGGCTCACATCGGGTAGTATTTTGCATATTTCAGTCTTTGAAATCGGTGTCAAGCTATTCAGTATCGTTGCTTCAATACGGACTTTTTTCGTAATACGCTTGCCGTGAACAACAGCAAATCTTTTATCTAACTCCTTGTAGCACATGTAAAGCGTAGATAAGAAGTTCTCTATAAACGGGAAATAGCTGTTTTCATTCGTATCCCAACCAGTGGAGGATTGCTTTAATGCTTCGTAATAATAAGCTTTGTAAGCGTTAATTTGCTCTTCAAAGGAAACGTATTTCCCTACATCAAACCTATTCTTATAAAGCAATAATAAGCTGAGCAACCGTGACATTCTACCATTGCCATCACGGAATGGATGTATACAAAGGAAATCGAGGATAACGCAAGGGATAAGCAATAGCCGATTGATATTGCTGTCATCTCTGGCATCAATATAGGCAAGCTCAAGCTGCTCCATTGCGGCTTCGGTTTCTTCGGCAGGGGTGGGTCTGAAACGGACTTTCCTGTTACCGTCAGCATCCACCTCCAGGATCACATTGTCATCCGTTTTATACTGACCGCCGAACTCATATCCCGTAAATGACATCATAATTTCGTGCAAACGAAGTATATCACGCTCACGAAAATCAATATGTTCATATCCAAGATGAATTTCATTGAGTGCATCCCTGTACCCTGCAATCTCAGCTTCATTGTGATTTAATGGAGCACTATTCTGGTTTACAATCGCCGCAATACGTTCATCGCTTGTAATAATTCCTTCAATTTCATTAGAACTTTTTACTGATTGCATCTTTGCAACCACTTCAAGCGCAGTAAATACTTGTGCATATTCGCCTTTATGGACACCAGCCATTGTCTTGAGCGATGATATGTTCGAGGTTAAATTGATTAGATTTGCAGGTAGCAAGCCGTTACCTAAAAAAGAGTAATCAAATCTCCGCATATTAAATCCTCCGTTTCTGCATATTATTATATCATTCCATATGCAGAAAATCAAGCAAGCATAGAAATTTGCTGCATATTTTAAAATCCATTATGTGCATCAACAAGAAAGAATATGCACCTGCACGAGTTTCGGCTATGTAACCTAAATAATCCGTAATTGTTATGAACCAATTGTTCGTGAGCCTTGATGTTTCGAAAGACGATTACAAGACCTGTATCCTCGACAGCGACGGTGAACGCGCTCACAATGCGAAAGCTCCCAAATTGGGGGATTCCCGGTTGGTAGGAGTTGGGTGGGAGCTATGCTACAAAATACTCGGTATATCTCGCATACTATGCAGAACTCTATAAACCGTAATTAACCCGGCTTCTTCATCAACATGGTAAAAGCAAAGATATCCGTAAGGCAAACCCATGTGGCGAAAGTAGGGTCTTTCCTCATAGACCGGGTACATAAACGGATTATCTGTAAGAAACGCCTCTTGCCTCGCTATGGCAACCTCAAACTTGTCGGCGGCCGGCGGACTGTATGCGTATAAATCGTCTTCCGCTTTCAGTATTTCACGCTCTGCCGTCAGCAAGTATTCCAATTGGTATCTAGACACGGTTTCGCGCCTCGCGTTGTTTCTTTAGGCTTGCCATTATTTCGGTATGCGACAAGCGTTTAACGCCGGGGGCATTGGCTTCTGACACGGACTCGTCCAACGCGGCATTGATATACGCCTTATGCGCCGCCTCCCGGTAGGCTTGTTCTGTACGAATTTCAAACGGAATGCGTTCCTCTATGATCGCCGCCCGCAAGAACAATTCTATGGCGGTGGTCATGTCCAAGCCCATTTTGCTAAACACGCGCTGCGCGTTCTGCTTGATGTCTTCATTAATATTCATTGATATTCGGCTACCGGCCATCATAAACAGCTCCTTTCTATGTGTCTACTATACACCTAATATGCACATAATGTCAACAGCGTTTTTACTTTTCTTTAAAGCTTCTTTCCTCTCTAAAATTTCATCAAGCTCTACATAGTTTCGTAAGAAACCCATTCGTTATTAGTTTCACCGCAAGAGTTACAAACAGTCTTTATTGTTATCCAGTCGAATGCTTCAACCCAGTCCTCCGGATCAAATTCTTCTTCGCCTTCTTCGATAAAATCCTCTTGTCCTTTCGAATGAATACTCACTATTAATGCATGATCTGTTTTTTGGCATTTATTGCAAGACCAATCCTTGAAACTTGGTCTTGGTAAATCCCTTGAATCGCCTCCGCATACAAATCCATTCCAACCATGATAATCGTCATCAAAAATCAGGTGTTCTTTGCCGCAATCATTACATTTCACCTTTACGATTAAAAAATAATTCTCACCCACTTCAAGCACTTTGATCACCCTGGTTTTTTGATAATCGGAATCATCTCCAACAATCTCGATCGTAAACTTTTCAGAACCGCAATCACAAATAATTTCCCCTGTGACTTCAAATTCATTGTTATTATCGCCTATTAACTTTAAAATTCCTTTTAAATGTCTCGGAATAGGCAGCATATTATTCTTATTATTCATGGCTGGTCTCCTTGTCTAATACCTAGTGTAAAGCTCTATTTCGTATAAAACATCATCTTCAACATTCTTCGTCTATATGTCGTCCAAGTTAACCTTAAACGCGCTTAAACAACCTCTCTATATCCCGCTTCCCAAGCCGTAGAAAAACCGGTCTGCCATGTGGGCATGAATAAGGGTTCTCACACTTCGCAAGTTCCGCCAGCAGGGTATTGATCTGAGCTTCGGTAAGCTTATCATTGGCTTTTATGGCCTTTTTGCAGGCATTGGATATCACCCTCTCAATGGCTGCTTTATTTTCCGCGCCTTCCTTCAATGAAAGATTTTCAAGCAGATCTCTGAGAAACTCTTCAGCCTCAGAAATGGAAAGAAAAGCCGGTATGCCTCTTATATTGAATGATTTAACACCGAAAACCTCAATATCATAGCCGAGTCTGGATATCACTTCAAGACTTTCGGAACTCTGACCTGCCGCCGATACCGAAACTTCCACTACCAGCGGCGCGATGAGCTGTTGTATGAGCTTTTCCCGCCTGCGGTACTGAGCCAGAAATCTCTCATAAAGGACGCGTTCGTGGGCGGCGTGCTGATCTATAAAGAAAAAATTATCACTGTCCATTCCTGTTATGTATGTAGAAAAGATCGTGCTAATGGGCTTGATGGATAATATATCAAACGGCGCCCCTTTGGAATGGGATGTTGCCATGCTGTTCGAATATAATTCACTGTATGTGTCGTCGCCTGAATCCGTAAAA
This sequence comes from Eubacteriales Family XIII. Incertae Sedis bacterium, assembly GCA_031264295.1. Lineage (GTDB taxonomy): Bacteria > Bacillota > Clostridia > Peptostreptococcales > Anaerovoracaceae > JAISED01. The sequence goes on from JAISED010000041.1 coordinate 26,852, forward strand.
ATTCCGCTTTTTTGCGCCTGTTCCGCCCGTTTAGCCGACAGTAAATTTATTATGTCAATCTGTTCGCCCTTTGTTTCCCCATCACCGTTCGCTGCCGCCACGCTGGCGTTGGCGTCACCCGCCGACGTCACACTGGCGTTCGCGTCACCCGCAGGCGCCACACTGGCGTTGACGTCACCCGCAGGCGTCACACTGGCGTTTGCGTCACCCGCAGGCGTTGGCGCCGCATCCGCAGGCATCCTCGCGTCGGCATTCGCGTCACTGCGGTAGTGCTTGTCTTCTGTCTCTTTAATCTCCGTTTTCTGAATTACCGTAAACGGTTTTCTGACAGAAGCGGCAAGCGGAATGGACTCCTTGACCATGATAGCCTTCCTCACCGCCTCTGCGACAAAGGCTTCCACTTCATTCTCATCGTCAAAGCGCACTTCATCCTTGGCGGGATGGATATTTACGTCCAATCTATCGGGCGGAACCTCAAGAAACATGAATACTATGGGATATCGCCCCTCAAACAAGGTCTCACGGTAGCCTTCTGTCACGGCTCTTTCCAAGGTCTTACTTGTCACGGAACGTCCGTTTATAAAAAATACCTGCCCCTTCTTGCTTGACCTGTTCTTAGATGGCGGCGACAAGTAACCTGTAAGGCTGAAATGTTCATTACTGTCATTGACGGCGAGTAAACCTCCGCCGGTGTCCTTCCCGTATACGGTAAGTATGTTAGCGAGAAGATCGCCCTTCCCCGGCGTGGAAAACAGTATAGCGCCATTATTTATAAGCCTTATACGCACATGGGGATACGCAAGCGCGAGCTGGGAGACTTTTTCTACAATCAGCGCGCTTTCGGTTCTGTCGGGCTTCATAAATTTCAGCCTCGCAGGGGTATTATAGAAGAGTTCCGAGACGATCACAGTTGTCCCGTCAGCTGTTCCTACAGTTTTTTTCTCAACGACCCCGCCGCCTTCCAGACGAATGAGCGTTCCGGTCTTTTCATCCCTGGTCTTAGTGATCAGTTCCAGCTTTGAAACCGCGGCAATACTCGTAAGCGCTTCACCGCGAAATCCCAAACTTCGTATGCGTTCAAGATCGTCCACAGAACTGATCTTGCTGGTAGCGTGACGTTTGAATGCGGTTTCAGTTTGCCATGAAGCGATTCCCGAACCATCGTCCGTCACCCTTATCATTGATTTTCCGCCATTCTTAATCTCGACGATTATAGACTTCGAACCTGCATCAAGGCTATTTTCGATAAGCTCTTTTACTGCGGACAGCGGACGGTTCACCACCTCGCCGGCAGAAATCTTCTCCGCTATATCCTGCGGCAGTTCCCTTATAATATTATCCATAAGTAGTCTCCACCTCCTTCCGGCGGGTTCTCCGGCTGCTAGACCTTATCCGCCGCCGCTTTTAGTTCCTCAAGTATCGAAAACGCCTTGGAGGGTGTGATCTCCATAAGTTCGAGCGCTTTCAGCTTCTCGACCACGGGATCGGGCGCAAAGCTGAAAAATGAAATTTGCTTCCCTGTTTCGAACGGCGCTTCGGCAGCGGTTTTCATCGCTGACGCTGCCGGGCTTTTATCAGGCGCCCCGGTCGCAGGCATCTCTTTGGCGCCGCTCACGCCTATGGCTAATGCCTGTTCCTTCTCAAGCTCTTCGAGCTTCCTCTCGGCGCTTTCCAGCAGTTCCGGCGGCGCGCCCGCAAGCTTTGCCACATGTATGCCGTAACTTCTGCTGGCGCTCCCCTCCACTATCTTATAGAGAAACACGATGTCTCCACCGTCCTCACTCACGTCCACATTGAGATTTTTAAGGCCGCATAAGCTCCCTTCAAGCGCCGTGAGTTCATGATAATGCGTCGCAAACATCGTTCGTATATGTTCATTCACGCACAAATGCTCCGCCACAGCCCAAGCTATGGAAAGTCCGTCATAAGTGCTGGTGCCGCGGCCTATTTCATCGAGTATGATGAGACTCCTGCGGGTGGCCGTATTCAATATATAAGCGAGTTCACTCATTTCGACGTAAAATGTACTCTGTCCCTTGGCAAGGTTGTCCGAAGCGCCTATTCGCGTGTAAATCCTGTCACTTACGCCTATTGACGCCCGTTCCGCAGGCACGAAAGACCCGACCTGAGCCATGAGGACAATGAGGGCAGTCTGCCTCATGTATGTGGACTTACCCGCCATATTCGGCCCCGTGATAAGAAGCATTGACGTTTCATCCCCGTCCATATATGTGTCGTTAGATACGAAAACCCCCTCAGACACAGTCTGTTCGATCACCGGATGTCTGCCGTTTTCGATCCGGATCTCCAGACTGTCGTTCACATCGGGTCTGACATAAGCCAGTCTGGACGCCGCTTCCGCGAAAGACGCCAGGACGTCAAGAGAAGCGACGGCGGCGGACGCCGCTTGGAAATCAGATATATATGCGATCAGGTGGTTTTTAACCTCGGTAAAAAGCTCATATTCCAGCTGATTTATCTTCGCTTCGGCGCCGAGTACGGTCGATTCCACCTCCTTCAATTCCGGCGTGATGAATCTTTCGCAGTTGACAAGGGTCTGCTTCCTTATATATTCATCAGGTATCAGATCATAGTAAGACTTTGTCACCTCGATATAATATCCGAATACTCTGTTAAAGCCCACTTTGAGGTTTTTGATCCCTGTGCGTTCCCTCTCCTTGCCCTCAAGCGACGCGATCCACTGCTGACCGTCGAGTATGGAATATTTAAGCTCATCGAGTTCTTTTGAGTAGCCCTCTTTTATCAAACCGCCTTCCCGCAGCAGAAACGGCGGTTCCTCGCAAATAGCTTCGCTTATGAGTTCCCGCGGCACAGAAAATTCGGCTATGGATGCGCCTAATTCATTGAGGAGTTCGGCCTCACATTCGCTAAGATCGCCCTTTATGCCTGGAAGCGCCGCCAATGAGTTTCTCAGCGCGATCAGATCCTTACAATTCGCGTTGCCGCAAGCTATACGCCCGCAAAGCCGCTCAAGATCGTATATCCCCTTCAGCTGTTCCCGGATATTGTTGCGAAACAGTATTTCATCATTTAAGAATCCGACGGCCGCAAGCCGCCTGTTTATCTCCGCCGTGCTGTTTAAGGGTTCCCTGAGCCACTGCTTCATCTTACGGCCGCCCATCGCTGTAAGGCTTCTGTCCAGCACCCCGAGCAGTGAGCCGTTTACCTGCTGGCCATACAGGGTTTCTGTGATTTCAAGATTCCTGATAGTAGCCTTGTCCAGCGCCATGCGTCCGCCGAGTTCATATACATTCAAACGATTGATATGGGCAAGCGAACGCTTCTGAGTCTCATTCAGGTATGAAATAAGTGCGCCCAGGGCGAGCAGCAGCTCAGGTTTTTCTTCAATACCTAAACCTTTCAGGGATTTTACACCGAACTGCTTCATGACAAGCCTGGCGGCCTCGCTTTCGCGGTTCTCCCATAACTGCACAGAACCTGCCTTCGCCGATCCCTCCCGCGCCGAATTCATCCCCGCCGATCCCGCCCGCGCTGCGCCCATCGATCCGATCCGCATCGCGCCCGCCGAACCCGTCCGCGCTGCGCCCGTCGAGCCAATCCGCGCCGCGCCCGTCGATCCGATCCGCGCCGGGCTGATACGCGCCGAACAGTTCTTTGATATTTCCTCCGTGAAGCCGCTTTCCTCCGCTAATGGATTGACGAGAATCTCACATGTCTTTGTCCTGATGATTTCATTCAGCAGTTCTTCTTTCACACGTTCGCCGTGAAGCTCGCAGCCGCACAGCTCGCCCGTAGAAATATCGCAGTACGCGAAACCCGCCCTGCCGTCTCCCAGCGACAGTGACGAAAGATAATTGTTTTCCTGCTCGTTCAGCATTGATTGGCTGGTCAATGTGCCGGGCGTCACTATCTGAATGACCTCGCGTTTTACAATGCCCTTCGCGAGGGCGGGATCCTCCGTCTGCTCGCAGATCGCCACCTTATAACCGCGCTCCACCAGTTTCGCGAGATATGACTCTACCGCGTGATAAGGCACGCCGCACATAGGCGCCCTCTCACCGTCGCCGCTGTTTTTCCCTGTGAGCGTGATCTCAAGCTCACGCGAAGCAACCAACGCGTCATCAAAGAACATCTCATAGAAATCTCCCAGACGGTAAAACAATATACAGTCTTTGTGTTCTTCCTTTATTTCGTTGTATTGCTGCATCATTGGAGTCATACTATTTCATCCCCAGCGCCTTATATTTATCCAAAGCGAGACGTATAAGCTCAATGGCGCGTCTCAGCGACGTTTCGTCCAGCACATAGGCAATGCGAATCTCGCTCCGCCCCATTCCATCCGTAGCGTAGAAGCCCTCGGCGGGCGTAAACATCACAGTTTCATTGTTATCATCGAAATTGCAGAGAAGCCATAGCAGGAAGGCTTCCGCATCCTCGACTGGAAGCTTAACCGTTATATAGAATGAACCCGACGGCTTCGTGCATATAATACCGTCGATCTTTTTCAATTCCTCATATACTGCGTCGCGCCGCTTTTCATAAATCGCCCTCACCTCGTCGAAATACGACTGTTCGAGTCCGTACAGGGCGGCGCAGCCGATCTGATCGAGGGTGGGTGCGCAGAGACGGCTTTGGGCAAGCTTGAGAAGGCTCTCCAGAAGTTCCTTGTTCTTCGACAATACGCTGCCTATACGCGCTCCGCAGGCGCTGAAGCGTTTTGACGCCGAATCCACGATAATCGTTCGATCCGCTACATTGTCCAGCTGTCCGAAACTCTTGAGGGGTTTTCCGTCATACACGAATTCCCTGTAGACTTCATCCGAAATGATGAAAAGGTCATGATCGATCGCTACCTGGGCTATCAGATCCATTTCATCCGGAGTAAGCACAACGCCCGTGGGATTCCCCGGATTCGTCATGAGAAAGGCCTTTGTTCTGGGTGTGACGCAAGCTTCGATAGCAGCTCTGTCAGCATAGTGATATTCGTTCTCCGGATATGTAGTCAGCGGCACTATCGCACCGCCTGAAGCTCTCACAAAGGCGGCGTAATTCGTATAAAAAGGTTCGGGAACAATGATTTCGTCTCCCGAATCGCAGATGCAGTCCACTATGAATCTGAGCGCTTCGCTTGCGCCGCAGGTGGTGATGATCTCGTCTTCGGAAAAGTCCATTCCATAGCGCAGATAATATTTTCTCACCGCCGATGTGATCACCTCCATGCCCGCTGAAGGCGCATATTCGATAATCTCGCGCCCATCTCTCCTGACGGCCTCCATAAACACCTCGGGTGTCTTGATGTCCGGCTGTCCAATATTCAAAAAATATACCTTCTTCCCGGCTTTTTTCGCCGCTTCGGTATATTTAAAGAATTTTCTTATAGGCGACGGCTTTATTCCGCTGATTTTATTTGATAGTTTCATTTACTGTAATTCTCCCTTTAATTCATCGTTCTTTAATTTGTTGATTCACTGCTTGTGGTTTAGACTGAGTTCAGTATTTACAACTGCATCTATATCGAATATGTCTGCGTCGAGATCCGGCTCCTCATCTGCGTCAGGGTTTAGTCTGGACAGCAGCATTAAAAACTCTATATTTCCCTTCGCACCCCGGACAGGCGAAGGGATCAGAGCTCGGGCGGCAAGTCCGTTCTCTCGCGCGTAGCCCATGACATTGTGAATGACCTCTTTGTGGACGCGCGAATCGCGCACGATTCCCTTTTTCCCCACTTGGCGCCTTCCGGCTTCAAACTGCGGTTTTACAAGGCATATCATATGTCCATCCAAGCTAAGCAGTGATTCTGCCGTTGGAAGTACAAGCTTGAGGGATATGAACGACACGTCTACCGTCACTATTGCCGCTTTTTCAGGGACGACGCCAGGATCCATCAGGCGTATATTGACTCTCTCCATGTTTACGACTCTGGGGTCTGTTCTGAGCTTCCAGTCCAACTGACCATAACCGACGTCTATAGAATAGACGCGGCTTGCGCCGCGCTGAAGCATACAATCAGTGAAGCCGCCTGTGGAAGCTCCTATATCCACTGCGATCTTAGCTTCCACTGAGAGGCCGAACGCGTCGAGAGCGCCTGCCAGCTTTAGCCCTCCCCTGCTGACATACGGGCAAACGGGTCCCTTCACGTTAATATCCGCCAAAGGGCTTACCATGACGCCGGCCTTTAAAACACGCTCGCCGTCAACCTCCACAATGCCGGCCATAACCGCCGCCTTCGCCTTCTCCCGCGAAGTAAAATATCCCCGCTCATATAGAATTATATCCAACCTGTCTTTAATTTGCTTCATTTATTTCCCCTTGAACGCGCGTATGTCATCCGCCGGATATTTCGCGTCCGTCCTATCTTTATCCGCTATTTTCGCGTCCGGTCTTACAAACACCGATATATCCTCCGCCAAGAACTTTGTGTCCGTTCTGGCTTTATCCGCTTAATCTATTGCCTCCGCGAACACCGATATATCCTCCGCCAAGGATTTCGCGTCCATCCTGTATTTTACGGCAATCTCCCCGACACTGCCTTGCTCTACGCAGCAGTCAGGCCAGCCCATATTCTTCAACTTAGTATTATTCATCCCTTTTGCGGCTAAATACGCCGCGGCCTTTTCCCCGAATCCTCCCGAGATCGTATTGTCTTCGATAGTGACGATATACTTGTAGGCGTTCGCAGCCGCAAGCAGAGCCTCTTTGTCAAAGGGTTTTACAGATCTGACATTTACAAGCCCCGCATTTATCCCTTGTTTTTCCAGCATCAGACAAACATCAAGCGCTTCGGCGGCCATATTCCCCACCGCCCATATATCCACATCGTTCCCGGCTTTTATTCGCAGCGATTTCCCCGCGGCAGGGGGCGTCGTTAGATCATCCGCCGCTTCCCAGTGTTCAGGCAAGACGATATCCTCGACCGTCGCCGCCTTTGAGTACCGGATAGCGAGAGGTTCGGCGAAACTCGCCGAAAAATCCAGCATCTGCTCTAACTCGCGCCCGTTCATAGGCGCCATTACCGTGATATTGGGGATATGATTGAAAAATGACAGATCGAACAGACCGTGATGCGTCTCACCGTCAGCACCGACGTTGCCCGCCCTGTCTACACAAAATGTGACGGGAAGATTTTGCATACAAACATCTTCGAGTATCTGATCATAAGCTCTCTGTAAAAATGTTGAATAAATAGCAACATACGGCTTAAATCCCCGGCAGGCAAGCCCCGCTGCGAAGCTCACTGCATGGGCTTCTGCTATGCCCGCGTCGAAGATCCTTTTCGGATGGCGTATCTGGAAATTTCGAAGCCCGGTTCCGTCGGTCATAGCCGCTGTGACGGCGAGTATGCGATCATCTTCATCCGCCAGATTTGAAAGTTTTCTGCCGAGTACCGCCGACATGGTTTTTCCGCCCTTGTCCAATGGTATACCTGTTGTGGTATCGAATGGACCTATCCCGTGAAATTTACTGGGATTCGACTCCGCGTTGCGGTAGCCCTTACCCTTCACCGTGACCACATGTATGAGTACGGGCTGTTCCAAAAGTTTTGCTATAGACATAATCTCCATTAACTCGTCTATATCATGCCCGTCCACAGGCCCGAAATACTTGAATCCCCATTCTTCAAAAACCGTTCCGGAATGCATGGTCATGAATTTAATCAGATCGCGGACGCGTTCCATGCCGTTGTACAATCCATCTCCCAGCCATGGGATATGTTTAAGCGCGTTTTTAAGACTTTTCTTAAATTCGATATAAGCCCTAGACGTCCGCAGCCGCGACAGATGCTGAGACATGCCGCCTGTGTTCTTAGAGATGGACATTTCGTTATCGTTAAGTATCACGATGAGCTTGGTTTTCAGATTTCCTGCGTTATTCAAGCCCTCGAAAGCCTCGCCTCCGGTGAGGGCGCCATCGCCTATAACGGCTATTACCTCCCCCGACTCTCCGGCGAGATCCCTAGCGGCCGCGAAACCTATGGCCGCTGAAACGGAATTGCTGCTGTGGCCGGAATTGAAGAAGTCGTGCGGACTCTCCTCTCTCTTTGGAAAACCGCTGAGTCCCCCCAGTTTCCTGAGTGTATCAAATCTGGCGGCTCTTCCGGTAAGCAGCTTATGGACGTAGCATTGATGCCCTACGTCCCATATTATCTTATCATTCGGGGTGTCAAATACCTTGTGCAATGCGACGGTAAGCTCAACAACACCGAGGTTTGAGGCGAGATGCCCGCCTGTTTTGGATATATTCTCAATTAAAAAATCCCGGATCAATGTAGACAGAAGTTCCATCTCTTTCAAGCTCATGGATTTCAATTCTGCCGGGAAATCATATTCATATAAATTTTTCTTCATCTAATATATTAATTGGCCGATTCTACGACCATATCCGCCATTTCTATAAAAAATTCCGCATTATCATAATAGGGCGCTATGATCCTGCGCGCATTATCAATAAGCGCTGTAAAACGCTTACGTGACTCGTCCATGCCATAGAGCTTGGGATATGTAGGTATACCCCTTTCCGAGTCCGATCCGGAACTATTTGAACGGGCATGTCCGTCCGCGGCTGCGTCTTGAATATCGTCGGCTATCTGAAACGCCATGCCGATATTCTCTCCGTAAGCCTCGAGATTCGAAACAAGCGCTCTGTCTGCGCCGCCCAGATATGCGCCTGCCTTAACCGCCGCTACCATGAGCATCGCTGTCTTGTTCAAATGTATGTAATCAATGAGTTCCTTGGAAGCGGACTTATTCTCGGCTTCAATGTCGGCGATCTGTCCTGCTACCATGCCTTTGCACCCCGCGCCTTTGGATATCTCATACGATGCCCTGATGCGCCTCTTTAGAAGCTCAGGATTGTCAAAGTAGATGAGCATATCCTTGTTCATCGCTTCAAACGCGGATGTGAGCAGCCCGTCCCCCGCCAATACCGCAACGGCTTCACCGAATACCACGTGGTTGGTGGGCGCGCCCCTCCTTATATCATCATCGTCCATGGACGGCAGATCATCGTGAATGAGTGAATACGTGTGAATATACTCTATGGCGCACGCATAAGGTATAGCTTGATTTACATCGCCCCCCGAGAGTTCACACGCCGCCAAGAGCATGGCGGGCCGCAGCCGTTTTCCTCCGTTCTTGAGACTGTAACTTATTGAATCGTACAGAGTTTTGCTATTGGGTTCGATTTCCGGTATGAAATCCATGATATGAGATTCAATAAGTTCCCGATAATAATTATATTCTTTATAATCTTTCATCTTGAACTTCTTTCCGGACTTCGCGGGCTTCCCCGTCCTTACTGAGAATCATTATCCGCTGCCGCGCCGCGGACAACAGCTCCTCGCACCGGGTATAATACGCCATACCGTCTTCATAGTTCTTCATGGTCATGTCCAATGTAGTTGATTCATTTTTCAAAGCGCCTACCGCTTTTTCCAGCCCTTCTAGCGAGTCTTCAAATGATAGTGATGATTTGTCAGTGATTTTCTCAGCCATAAAATTAAGCCTCCCTGTTTCAGCCATTATTGAAATCAGTCATTGCCTGTTTCAGTCATTTCTGTTCTCTGCTATTACCTGCTTCAGTCATTTCTGGTTTCGGTTATTACTCAGTTATTGCCTGACGCCGCTGTCAGTTCCGCAGAACCGTCATATAATACAGCCGTCAAGGTCTCTCCCTTCCTTATATCGTTCACAGAGCTGATTATATTACCGGCTCTATCCTCCAATATCGCATATCCTCTTTCGAGCACCGCCCTCGGATTCAGGGATTCAAGCTCGGCCGCCAAGGCCTTTGTCGTCTGCAATCTACCCTTCAGAGAGGTTTCAAGCGCGTTACGCATCTCAGCGCCCATCTCTTTAATCCGCCACTTCGTTTCATCCATCCTATGAAATGCGGCGCCCGCAATATATTCCATATCGTTGCGTTTCAGTCTGAGCGTGAGATTCTCCAGTCTGGCGGAAGTGAGTTCTTTCAGTTCACGTCCTCTTCCGTTTACGAACTCAAGCAGCGCCCTTGTATCCGGTACAACTGTTTGGGCAGCCGCGCTCGGCGTTTCAGCTCTGAGATCCGCAACGAAATCGGCAATAGTAAAATCCGTTTCATGTCCAACCGCCGATACCACCGGTATATTCGAGGCAAATATGCTCCTTGCGACGATCTCTTCATTAAATGCCCAGAGTTCTTCCGCTGAACCGCCGCCTCGTCCGACTATCATACAATCCGTTTCCGGATACAAGCGATTCAACATCCTTATTCCTGCGGCAATATCTTCCGCAGCTCCTGTTCCCTGCACCTGCACAGGACATATGATAATGTCAACGCAGTTATTTCTTCCGCTTATGATCTTGAGTATATCCTGTAAAGCCGCGCCCGTTGATGAAGTGACAATAGCCACGCTACTCGGGAACGCAGGCAATTTTTTCTTGTTCTTTTCATCAAACAAGCCGTCAGACGCCAATCGGCTCTTTAACCTTTCGAAAGCGGCGGCCAATCCTCCGGCGCCCTCTACCGCTATATTCTTAACTGTCAGGGAATATGCGCCGTTTTTTTCAAAGACGGATATATATCCCGAAGCGATGATCTCTATCCCGTCGGCAAGATCATATCTTATTTTTTCGAAAATCTCATCAGGCAAAAAACAGTTCAGTTTTCCGAATTCATCTTTCAGCGAAAAATATACATGACCTGAGCTGTGAAACTTCAAGTTTGAGATCTCGCCGATTACAGAAATACCGCCCAGCAGCGGATCCGACTGCAGCACCCTTTTTATGTAGGCGTTTACTTGTGAAACCTTAATCGGCTTGATTCCCATAGATCATCCTTCCATTCAAAGACTCCGCCCCCAAAAGGGCTATTCCTACCGCATTATCCCCCGAAAGCTTCGCGTCTCCGAATATCGTTCTCGCGTTTTCTAACAAGAGATTACGCCGCAGATAAGCGGAAGCCGCCACGCCGCCTGTAAAAAGAACACTGTCAACATCGTATTCCCCGGCCGCTCTATCGCTTATCAGCTTAAGCGCGGCGGTAACACGACTGAAAACCTCAAGTATCAGCCCGCCAAACTTGTTAGCACCGCCGTCGGCAGACCGCCCGCTGTACTCGTTGACACCGTTGTCGACGCTGTCGTCGACAGGCCGCCCGCCGTACTCGTTAGCACCGCCGTCGGCAGACCGCCCGCCGCTGTTATCTTTATATGAAGATATATGCCGCAACGCCTGCGTTTCTATACCCGACATATTGCAATAAAGCCCTTTGATCGATATAGGGCTGAGCATCCCCGGCGCAAACGAGCCGCCTCGCTTGCCCGCTCTGAATTCTGCGCCGCCATCCTGACCGGGCGCCGGACTTCCATCCGCCGCCATGCGGTCTTCCGCCGCCAGCGCCGCCATATCCATCCGCGCCCCTGCAGGAAAGCCATAACCGATCGCTACTCCGATCCTGTCGATGAGCTGACCGAATGATATATCAAGGCTGCCGCCCACGATTTCAATATCCAAGCATGAATGTGAGCGCCGTTCGCCATCCGCAGCTTCCGCGTCTCGCGGCAGCCCGCGATCCCTGCCACGTTCTTCTACACGTCCGCCCTCCGGCGCCGCGCCGCGTCCTCCGTCCTTAACCAGCAAGAGTTCGCTTGTACCGCCCGACATGTGCCATGCCAGAAACTTACTGCCCGTTCCCGGATCTGTGCCGTATCCGCCCGCTCTGATATGACCTTCCTGATGCGAAAACCGAAAGAGCGGCTTGCCAAGCGCCTGCGCTGCCATCTGAGCAAAGCGGACGCCCGCCGTAAAAACCGGCATATATGAAGCCTCTATCGGTCTGGGTCTATCACTCACCGCCACAGCGCAAATATCGTCTCTATACCGCTCAAGTATGGATTCAGTAAGCGAGGGCAGGCATTCGACATGCTGAAAGAAGGCTTCTGACTGACGAAGACCCCTTTCACCGGTCTTCACCGCAAGCAAGCTTCTATTATCCGCTAAAATTCCGCCGTCGGCGTCAACCAAAGCCGCCGACGTTGTATAGTTGCTCGTATCAATGCCTAGTATACACCTCATGTCTGCTGTTCACCGTCAGAACGTATAATCCGTCCCAGGATCCCATTTATAAACTTAGGCGACTTTTCGCTGCTATATATCTTCGCTATACGCACTGCCTGATCCGCAGACACCGCTTTAGGCACGTCGTCCATAAACATGAGTTCAGCGACTGCAATCCTGAGTATGCTAATATCCACTATGTCTATCCTCGCCAGTTTCCAGTTTTCACTCGCAGCCTCTATCTCGCTGTCAATAATTTCCAGATTATCGCGTACAGCTTCATAACATCTTACGATATATGTCTCCTGTGATTTGTCTTCTAAATACCCGGCAAGAAAAAAATCCTTTGCCTCTTCACTGAAGTCTCCCTGTACTTCCATTTGAAACAGCATTTGCATCAGTAAAGCGCGCGCCTTTAACCGCTTGTTGCTACTCATCCTCATCCGCCTTATCTGTCTGCGCGCGCACTCCTTGAACTACTATGTTGACCGCTTTAACCGCCGCATCCGTCATCTCTTCGAGACTATTTTTAATCTTCTTCTGAAGAACCCAAGCTATCTCCGGAATTTTAACGCCGTACACAACCAAGATATGCACGTCAATGACTATGCCCTCTTCCGCCTCCGATATCTTCATCCCTTTAAATTTCAACTCTTTGCCTAAGATATTCTGTGAAAACGCGTCAGAAAACCCACCTGCGAGACCATATACTCCGTTTGTATTTAAAACCGCTTCTCTCACACAGTCCGCAATAAGCTCCTCAGATATAGTTATCTTACCCAGACCGTCAATATCAGTGCCGTTAGCCATTGTCCTCTCCGTTTTCCGCCTTGCCGTCCCCTTCCGCCTCATCCGGTAAAATGGTGAGAAGTATCTTGTCCACCCTTCTTTCCTTTATGGATTCTACCTTGAAAATGCAGTTTCTGTCCTTTATGATGTATTCCTTGGGGTCGTCATCGTCGGGTATTTCGCCTATGAGATCTATGATGAAACCGCTGATGGTTTCGTGCTCTGTGGATTCTATATTGAGATCCAGCTCGGCGTTTAGATCGTCTATATAATACGCGCCGTCTAAAATCCAGCAATTCTCACCGTTTTCTATCAGCTTCGGCTCATTATCCTCATATTCATCGTTTATATTTCCCATGATCTCTTCTATGATATCCTCCAGCGTGACCAATCCGGAAAATCCGCCGTACTCGTCAATCAAAAGAGCTATGTGGGTCTTCGACACCTGCATTTCCCTGAACAACTCGTCAATATTCTTGCTTTCAGGGACAAAATACGGTTTTTGCAATATCTTGCGTATATGCACCTTGTCGAATCCGAACTGACGCGCCTTTATAATGAAATCTTTCATATACATGACGCCGATAATGTCGTCTACATCCTTGTCGTAGACGGGGATCCTCGAGTACCTTTCCTGCAGCAATTCGTCTATATAAGCTGTCAGCGGTTCGTTTATGCTGACCATGTAGACATCGGTGCGCGGCGTCATTATCTCATATGCAAGCTTGTCGTCAAACTCGAAGATGCTTGTGATCATCTCCTTACCGGCTTCGTTTATGAGTCCTGTTTCCTGCCCAACCTCAAGGAGCGACTTGATTTCTTCCTCAGAGTATTCCTCTTCTATGTTCTCTTTGTCCGTCCCGGTTATCTTCAACAGGATATTAACCGACTTGGATAACAGCCATACAAAAGGCGCCGCCGCTTTTGAGATGAACATTATGGGGCGCGCCGAAAACATGGCTATCCTCTCGGCGAAGAGCAGCGCTACGCGCTTCGGAAACAGTTCCCCGAGAACCAGACTGATATACGACAAAACCACAGTTATCAGAACTACCGCCACCTGATAACTGTAAGGCACACCTATAGACGCTAATACGCCGCCAAACTCGCCCGCCATCGCGGTAGCCGCTATTGCGCTTGTCAAAAACCCGGCCAGCGTTATCATCACTTGAATCGTCGAAAGAAATTTGTTCGGTTGTTCAAGCAATGTCTGTAATATCCGAGCGCTCCTATTTCCGTCAGCCGCAAGATTCTTGATCTTCACCTTGCTCACGGAGACTATGGCCATCTCCGCCGCTGCAAAATAGGCATTTATCAACATTAAAATAACCAGTAATATTATCTGCGGTAAGTACGGTAAACCTTCAGGGTCAGGGTCCATTGCATTTACTCCTTATAGGCTCAAACGCTGAAAATGTCAGCAAAATTATTTGCGCCATCTTTGGCTTATTATACCTTGTTTTATGATTTATGTCTACGTAATATGAAATTTTCCTTAACCGGAACTCCCATTTTAATGTAGATCAACTGCTGGGCATGAGGCGCGGAATCTATCTCATCGCCTCTGTGGTCGCGCATTTCTTCAATGCGGACACTGAATACATCAGAACCCGGCCCGAAGACCTCTACCACATCGCCCTTGAATATTTTATTTCTCTGTTCTACCAGCGCCAGTGCGTTTCCGCTGTCATATCCTCTCACCACACCGACAAAATCGTAGCTTGTAATATAGCCTCCGCTCGTAACCTGGGTAGAAGCGGCCTCCTGGCCGGCAGACATGACCTTGCCAAAATAAAATCCTGTTGTAAACTCTCTATGACTCACCTTCTTGAGTTCGGACAGCCATTCGTCTCTAAAGGCGTATTTTTCGGGATCCTTATGCCACATATCAAGAGCCGCTCTGTATGCGCGTGTCACAACGGCGACATAATATGCGCTCTTCATGCGGCCTTCTATCTTAATGGACTTGATCCCTGCCGCCGCCATCTCCGGTATATGCTCGATCATACATAGATCCTTTGAGCTTAGAACATACGAACCGTAGCGATCCTCTTCTATGGGGAAATACTCGCCCTGCCGTTTTTCTTCAACAAGACTGTACTTATAACGGCACGGGTGAGCGCATTCACCGCTGTTGGCATTTCTCCCCGTCATCACTGCTGATAGGAGACACCTGCCTGAATAGGCGACACACATGGCGCCGTGAGCAAACGCTTCTATCTCCAGTCCTTCCGGCATGTCTGCGTTGAGTTTTTTTATCTCATCTATGCTCATCTCCCTCGCCAACACCACGCGGTTTACTCCAAACGACTTCCAGAATCCCACCGCCCTGCTATTGGTGAGACTGGCTTGCGTGGACAGATGAATATGCGCATCCGGTATAAGCTCACGTATCAAAGTGAGCACCCCCGGATCAGATACGATGAATCCGTCTATTCCGGCGAGCCTCACCTCGCCCAGAAATGTCTCTATCTCTGCGAAATCGCTGTCATGGGCGTATATATTGAGCGCCAGATAGACGCGTCTTTTCATGTCATGTGCGAATTCCGCGCCTTCGTATATCTCACTTAAAGAAAGATTGCCCGCCGCCGCGCGCAGACTCCCTGTCTTTCCGCCGAAGTAAACGGCGTCGGCGCCGTATTCCAGCGCGAATTTAAGCTTTTCCAGGTTGCCGGCCGGAGATAGGAGTTCTATCTTCCTTGATTTATTAAACTGCATCTTGCCGGTCACCTTCCGTCGAGCGCCTTTATATACTGCGCTTTGAATTTCTCAAATTCACCGTAGTCCGCCGCGAAATTATGAGCGCCGTTCATCTCGGGTTTGAGCACATAGTAGAGGTAATCCGAATCCGCAGGGTAAAGCGCGGCCTCAATACAAGCGATCCGCGGAGAACATATGGGCCCGGGCGGCAGACCGTCGATTTTATATGTATTGTACGGCGAGTCTATTTCAAGATCCGAGTATAGCAGCCTGGGTTTTTGTTCTCCCAGGGCGTATTGTACAGTAGCGTCGATCTGAAGTCTCATACCGCCTTCAAGCCTGTTGTGTATCACGCTCGAGACCAAGGCGCGCTCATCCCCCACCTTTGTTTCGCGCTCAATAAGAGAAGCGATAGTGACGACCTCAAGTACCGTAAGCCCCATCTCTTTTGCTTTACCGTAATATTCTTCTGTAAACAAACTGTCGAATTGCCGTAACATGCGATCCGCCACTTCATGGGGTGAAGCGTCTTTATATACATCGTATGTTTCCGGATACAGAAAGCCTTCTAAACGGTTATCAGAGGCGCTTAATCCGGCCAGAAATCTGTAGTCAAAGCTGCCTGAGTTCACCTCGTTCAAGAATCCGGCTGCGTCCGCAATCCCGTCCGCCGCCAGCTTATCGGCGGTCTGTTTTACTGTATACCCTTCGGGAATCGTAAACCTAACAGTATCGGCGGTACCGCGCCGCGTGAGATCGTACATTATATCCTTCATCGCCATAGATCTGCTGAACAGAAAGTCTCCCGCTCTAAATCTATCATCATAGCCGATCCATCTGGATTGAAATCTGAATACCCATACGCTGTTTATGAGATCATTTTCTTTGAGTATTCCCGCCACCTGCGCGGCGCTTGCCCCATCGGGTATGCTGATCTTCACCGCCTCTGTATCGGCGATATTTACAGGCTTAGACATTTCTTCCGCATAGAAAAGAAGTCCCGCGGATGAAATAACGGCAAGTATGACCAAGAAAATGATCGCGGAACCAAGAACCCGCAAGGGACTCCTCTTTTTATTTTTATGATGTTTACCGGCTGACATTTATAGCTGCTACTCCTTTGACCTGCCCAGATATTCTCCGCTTCTGGTGTCGATCTGGATTACCTCTCCCGTTTCGATGAAAATAGGCACCTGAATGATCGCGCCTGTCTCGACCGTGGCCGCCTTGGTCACATTCGTGGCTGTGTCGCCTTTAACGCCCGGCTCTGTCTCTATTACCTTTAGATTCACGAAATTAGGCGGTTCTACCAGGAAAGCCTTATCCTTATAGAACTTGATCGTGGCGAGATCATTCTCACGCAGATACGGAATGGCGTCCTCCACCTGTTCTTTCATGAGAGGTATCTGCTCATAGCTCTCCTGATCCATGAAATAGTACAGTTCTCCATCGCTGTAGAGATACTGCATACTCTTTGTCTCTATATGCGCTTTCGGGAACTTGTCGTTCGGATTGAACGCCTCCTCGCGGGTCGCGCCTGAAAGTATATTCCTGTACTTTGTTCTTACAAAGGCGGCGCCTTTGCCGGGTTTTACATGTTGAAAATCAAGCACAACATGCGGTTCCCCATCAAGTTCGAATGTGACGCCTTTTCTAAAGTCACCGGCGTAAACCATATTTACCTCCACTCCGTCGTCTTGCGACGGCACAATTCTTTAGGCAACATAGAGATGATATCTTATACCGAATTCAGTATTATTTTTCACACTCTGTTCCTTAAACTAATTAATAACAATCATTCGTTTTTCTGAATGCGTCAGATTTATTATACCAAACTTCGTCACGATTGCCAAGTCTTCTATGCGAACGCCGAATTCTCCGGGAATATATATACCCGGTTCGACGGTTACGGGCATGTTCTCTGCGAGTACGGTCTCGCTTTCCGCACCTATTCTCGGGTCTTCATGCACTTGCCGCCCTACTCCGTGACCCGTGCTGTGCGTGTAAAACGCGCCGAATCCGGCGTTTGTTATTATGTCTCTGGCTATTTTGTCGATATGCGAGCAGGGAACCCCGTCCTTTACGGCCGCCAGCGCCGTCTCCTGCGCTTCAAGTACTATGTTGTAGACCTTGCGCTGCTTCCCCGAGACCCTGCCTACTGCTACGGTTCTCGTCATGTCCCCGCAATAACCGTCGACCACGGCGCCGAAGTCCATCGTCAGGAAATCCCCGTTCTTGATGAGCTTATCACTCGGCTCTCCATGTGGTTTGGCTGAATTCTCGCCTGAGACGCATATCGTCGGAAAGGCAAGGGCTTCCGCGCCGCCGTCGAACAGGAAGTTCTCAATCTCCGCGGCTATGGCCTTTTCGGAGACGCCCGGCTTTATGCGAGTCAGGATATAGCTAAAACACGCGTCGCCTAATGCCTGCGCCTTCGCGATAGAAAGCAGGGCTTCCGCACTCTTTATCATCCTTTGCGTACCTCACTTTCATTTTATTTACACCTTCACTTTAGGGTATTTCTAAAAACCCCGTTTAGCTAGACTTCCATAAATATCGGCAAAATCACCGGATTCCTTCTGGTTTTAATGTAAATAAAATCTCTCAGTTCTTCGCGTATGGCGTTCTTCATTGCTCCCCAGTCACGAACCCCGTTCTCACGGCACTTATCCAATCTTTGCTCAACGGCGATCCTGGCGGATTCAATCAGATCCTCATTCTCACGGACATATACGAAGCCCCTTGAAATGATATCGGGACCTGAAACGATCTCTCCGCTGCTCTTCTCTATGGACGCGACCACGATTATAAGTCCCGATTCTGAAAGCAATCTGCGATCGCGCAGCACGATGTTGCCTACGTCGCCTACGCCGAGTCCGTCTACAAATACAGGCGCCGCCGGAACGATTTCCCTGGACATGTTTATCCGATTCTTGCTGAGATTCAATACCTGACCATTCTCCAGTATGAATATATTGTCGCGCTTCATGCCTAAGCTTTCCGCTATCACCGCATGCTGATGAAGATGCCTGTATTCACCGTGAACCGGCATGAAATACTTGGGTTTTATCAGCGTGTGGATGAGCTTCAATTCTTCGGCGCAGGCGTGCCCTGAAACGTGGATGTCGGCGATGTCCGAATATATCACGTCAGCGCCCTGCTCGAAGAGACGATTCACTACATTCGACACAGTTCTTTCATTGCCGGGTATGGGTGTAGAAGACAGTATTACCATGTCTCCCTTTCTTATCTGCACCGCTTTGTGATCGTTATTCGCCATGCGGGACAGCGCCGACATGGGTTCGCCCTGACTGCCCGTGGTTATTATCACCAACTCTTTGTCTGGGATTTTTTTGATAGCGTTAATGTCTACCAGGATTTCAGCGGCCGGAATCTTGACATAACCCAGTTCTATCGCCAGATTCAGCACATTTATCATACTTCTGCCCGATACCGCAACCTTTCTCCCGAACATAACCGCTGTGTCTATGATCCTCTGCACGCGGTGTACGTTTGATGAAAACGAAGCTATGATGATGCGCGCCTCAGAACCCCTGAATATACTCTCAAGGGTCTCGCCAACCACTTTTTCCGATGCTGTATAACCCTTGCGCTCCGCATTGGTGCTGTCCGCCAGCATCAGCAGCACTCCTTCTCTTCCCAGCTGAGCCAGTCTTTGGAAGTCGATAGGTTCGCCGTCCACGGGCGTATAGTCGATCTTGAAGTCGCCTGTATGAAATATCTTACCTATAGGCGTATCTATGGACAGGCAGAGGGAATCAGCTATGGAATGCGTCGTCCTTATGGCCTCTATTTCGAAGGGGCCGAGCTTCACTACTTCGCCGGCGGATACCGTCTTCAGATTTCCCTTTATTCCATGTTCCTTCAGCTTATTCTCCACCAGACCCAAGGTCAGCCTTGTTCCGTAGACGGGAACACGGATCTCCTTAAGCAAATAGGGGATCGCTCCTATGTGATCCTCGTGTCCGTGGGTTAGAAAGACGCCTCGGATCTTCTCGGCGTTCTTTATCAGGTACGAAAAATCCGGCAGCACGATGTCTATACCGTACATCTCATCGTCGGGGAATGACATGCCGCAGTCAATGATTACCATATCATTCTTATACTCCAGAACGGTTATGTTCTTACCTATTTCGTTTAAACCGCCTAGAGGTATAAGCTTGAGCTGCCCATCCCCCTGTTTTCTCTCTCTTATTCTCAAATCGTTTAATTCCTTTCCGATATTAGCGTGTTCTTTGTTGACACGCCGCGCGGCCTCAGCATTCGCCGTACCGCAAGCGAATCATCGCGTTCACTCGTATGCGTAATGGTGATTTTTCGCATTCGCCGTATTAAGCGCGAACCACAAAGTTCACCAGTTTACCCGGAACCGCTACATATCTCTCTACATTCTTTCCTTCAAGCAAGGCTTTCACTTTAGAATCCGCCAGGGCGGCCTCAGTAAGTTTTTCACGATCAAGCCCGCTCTCAGCCAAAATTCTCTCTTTTACCTTGCCATTTATTTGAATTACTATCTCAGTCATATCCATTACGAGGGCGGTTTCGTCAAAGGACGGCCAGCCGCACACGCATACGCTCTCTTCATGCCCTGCCATACGCCACATTTCTTCACATATATGCGGCGTGAAGGGCGAAAGCAATAGAATCATACTTTCAAGCGCTTTTTTTACTAATCCGTCCGAACGATCCGAACGTTCCTTATACTTGTACAGGGTATTTACCATTTCCATTATCGCGCTTATGGCGGTATTGAAGGCGAACCTTGTACTGATATCGTTCGTCACCTTCTTTATCGCATAATTTATCATGTAATTCATTTCTTTGTCCGCATCCGTCGCGATTTTAAAGGCGCCCGGCGCGTTAACAGCCGCATCCGCAAGTTCCACCGCTAGGCGGTATACCCTGTTTAAGAACCTATAGCTGCCTTCAACGCCCGCGTCCGACCATTCAAGTTCTTTCTCCGGCGGCGACGCAAACATAATGAACAGCCGCGCCGTATCGGCGCCGTACTTTCTCAGTATCACATCGGGTGGAACGACATTGCCTACGGATTTAGACATCTTGCGCCCTTCTTTAAGCACCATGCCCTGCGTAAGCAGATTAGTGAATGGTTCCTCAACCGGGCTATAACCTATATCATACAGGAATTTCGTGAAAAACCGCGCGTACATGAGGTGCAGTATCGCGTGCTCTACCCCGCCGATGTATTGATCTACCGCCATCCAATACTTTGCCTTATCCTTGCTGAACGGCTCTTCCTCATTGTGAGCGTCACAATAACGCAGAAAATACCAAGATGAATCCAGGAAGGTGTCCATCGTATCTGTCTCTCTTTTGGCCTCGCCTCCGCAAACCGGGCATTTCGCGGTTTCGAACGACTTGCTCGTCGTGAGCGGCGATTCGCCCTTCCCCGTGAATTCAACATCTGTGGGCAGCAATATCGGCAGATTCTCTTCGCTTTCGGACACCCATCCGCATTTCTCACAGTACAT
The DNA here is from genome assembly GCA_031264295.1 of Eubacteriales Family XIII. Incertae Sedis bacterium. Lineage (GTDB taxonomy): Bacteria > Bacillota > Clostridia > Peptostreptococcales > Anaerovoracaceae > JAISED01. The sequence continues at coordinate 47,871 of JAISED010000041.1, forward strand.
CATAGGTATGGGCGTGCCCCAGTAACGCTGTCTTGATATCAGCCAGTCTCTGAGGCGGAAGTTCACCGATTTTTTCCCTATGCCCTCGGTTTCCATGAACTCGATGATTCTGCTCATTCCTTCTTTATTGTCGAGACCGCTGAATTTGCCTGAATTGATCATCTTTCCTTCGGATATAAACGCTTCCTTGAGGTTGTTTACATCAATATCAGGGTTTTCGGGATCTATTACCGGAATGATGTCAATGCCGTATTTCACCGCGAAGTCGAAGTCCCTTTGGTCGTGGGCGGGCACAGCCATGATCGCTCCCGTGCCGTAATCCATCAATACATAATTCGCTATGTATATGGGTACTCTGACGCCGGAAAGCGGGTTGACGGCGTATTTCCCTGTGAACACCCCTTCCTTCTCCAACGTAGCCGAAGTCCTGTCGATATCTGAAAGGTATTGCAGCTTGCGTATGAACTCATCCACCGCGCCGCTGTATTCGGTATCCTTCACAAGCTCCGCCACGAGGGGATGCTCCGGTGCGAGCACCATGTAGGTAACGCCGAAAAGTGTGTCCGGTCTGGTCGTGAAGATCTTAAGCTGCTTATCACTGCCTTCAATGGGGAAATCCACTTCCGCGCCCGTACTCTTGCCTATCCAATTCTTCTGCATGAGTTTGACCTTTTCAGGCCAGCCTGGTAGTTTTTCAAGATCCGACAATAGGCGCTGGGCGTAGTCGGTTATCTTCAGATACCATTGTTCCAGCTCCTTCTTACCGACGACGGAGCCGCAGCGTTCGCAAAGTCCGTCTACAACCTGCTCATTCGCGAGTACAGTTTCGCATGAAGGACACCAATTGACGGGGTTCTTCTTTTTATACGCCAGACCGTTCTTGAAAAATTGAACGAAAATCCACTGCGTCCATTTATAATAATCAGGCTTGCATGTGGCGACCTCTCTGTCCCAGTCGTAGGCGACGCCCAAGCGTTTAAACTGTGTTTTCATCTCCTCCATGTTGTCATATGTCCACACGTAGGGATGTATGCCGTTTTGGATGGCTGCATTTTCAGCCGGCAGGCCGAATGAGTCCCATCCCATCGGATGAAGCACGTTATACCCTCTCATCTTTAGATACCGCATCATTACGTCGCCTATGGAATAGTTTCTTACGTGACCCATATGCAGCTTACCGGAAGGGTATGGGAACATTTCAAGCAAATAATATTTCTCAAGATTCGCTTTCTCCACGGTCTTAAACATCTCATTTTCCGCCCAAAACTCCTGCCATTTTTTTTCAATCTTCTCAAACTGATAACGATCAGACATCGCGCCTCGCCTCCATTCTTCTGCAGATAAACTATTCGTTGATCTCAATGATCTCGCCGTCTCCCCATATACGTTCTATATTGTATACGCCTCTCTGTTCTTTTGTGAAAATATTAACGATTATGTCTCCGTAATCCATTAAAACCCAGCCCGAATCGGCCTTCCCCTCTATGTGTTTCGGTACTATGCCCTTTTCGGCAAGCTTCGAATCAACATCGTCGACCAGACTCGCCGCCTGGCGTTCACTATTACCTGAAGCAATCACGAAATAATCAGCAAACGACGATTTTTCCGCGATATCGATCACCATGACGTCAATCCCTTTTTTGTTGAAAATTATATTAGCTATCTCGACAGCCAAATCCTTATTACTCTGCAACATCAAACCATTGCTCCTTCCCTGCGCCCGCATCTTAACGAACCCCGCGCGCCTGCGCCCGCACCTTCGCGGACTCTGCATGCTTACCTTCGCCTACATCTTAACGAACCCCGCATACTTACCTTCGCCTGCATCTTAGCAGACTACGCGCCGCTTCCCTGCATGCCTTCACTTATTCTCCGATATGAACTGTTCCAGCGCCTTCAGTGTGTCCTCATCGAGTTCTTGACCCGATTTCTCTACATAACGAATCGTGTTTCTTAAGGCGAATATACATGCCTCGTCCAAATCTTTAACCGCAACCGCTCTGAGTCCGCCGGCATTAGGATAGACCCTGCCGGGTTCAGCAGAATCCGCCACATAGACGATCTTCTCAAGAAGCGACATCCCAGACCGTCCTGTCGTATGAAATCTTACGGCGTTTAATAGGTCGTCATCGTCTATGCCACGCTCTGTTTCCATATAGGCGGCGGCGATTTTACCGTGAGAAATATTCGCTCTGCCTTTAAGCCGCGTCTCAAGGCCGTACTTGTCGATAAGCGCATCAAGTTCGTCCCCTCCCGCGCCTCTGAAATAGTCGTGATACAAGGCGGCGGCGACGGCCTTACGCGTGTCCGCTCCATACCTGCGCGCAAGAACATAGGCAGTGACAGCGACACCCTCCACATGTTTAAACCGTTCCGCGTCCAGCCTCCGGCGCATTTCGCGGAACAGATCTGCAAGACCGCACAAACCCGCTATGTCTTGCGCTTTTTCCGCAGATAAACCCATGCTCTCCGCAGGCTCCGCGCCCGCTGCGCCGTCGACCCCCCCGACACCGTCGAAGCTCGTTTGTGTTTCCGCGGTCTTATCTGTAAAGTCCGTTTTCATTTATATATTTTACCACAGCATCCGGAATGCGTCCCTCCGAAAGCTTGTTTTTTTTCAATTCTTCTCGTATTTTTGTAGATGATATATCCGCCCGTTCATTGCCGAGCCGCATTATATCGGCGCCAAAGCGCCTGCGCAACAGTTCTGCGCACCTATCCGTCGTCTCATCATCGCTGCCCGGTCTTGACGCTACAATAAATGAAAATTCTTGAAGCAATTCTTCTGATTTATACCATTTTTCAAGCATCATAAACATATCCGAACCCATGATGAATGACAATACGCTTCCTTTTGGGTATTTCTCGCGTATGACGCGGAGTGAATTTATCGTATAAGAGACCTCTTTCATCCTCAACTCAATGTCTGTAACCGACATATCCGCCTCGTCCTTCAAGGCGAGTTCCAACATGGCGAGCCTATGCTCGCCCGCCGTCATCTGTGAATCGATCTTGAACGGCTGAATGAAGACGGGCATAAACAGCAGATGATCCAGTCTAGCCTCAGCAAGCGCCGCTCTTGCGATCAAGAGATGCCCATTATGTACAGGGTCAAAGCTTCCGCCGAAGACGCCGATTCTCAACATCACTTACCGCCGTCCGAGTTCGCGGTCACATCAATCCCCAATTCTTTAAGTTGCTCATCCGGCGCTTCCGCAGGCGCCCCGCTGACAGGGCATACCGCCATCTGATTCTTTGGAAACGCTATAACCTCCCGTATGCTCTGCTCTCCCAAAAGAAGCATTACAAGCCTGTCCATGCCATATGCGAGACCTCCGTGGGGAGGAACTCCATATTTGAACGCTTCCAGAAGAAAACCGAACTTGTTTTCGGCGTCCTCCTGCGTTAGCCCGATGGCTTCAAACATCTTTGCCTGCAGCTCCCTGTCATGTATCCTGATACTGCCGCCGCCGAGTTCCACGCCGTTCAGTACGATGTCATACGCCTTAGCTCTCACCTTGTCCGGCGCAGTGTCGAGCAGCCCTATATCATCCGGTTCTGGAGCAGTAAAGGGATGATGCATGGCCGTATATCTGCCTTCTTCCTCATTGTATTCAAACAGAGGAAAACCGACGACCCACAGCAAGTTGTACTGCTTATCGTCCAAAAGTCCCAGTCTCCCCGCGATCTCACGCCTTAGAAACCCGAGGCTGTCAAATACGACATTACTCTTGTCCGCTACAATGAAGATAACATCTCCCGGTTTACCGTAAAACTTTTCTGTCAAACCCTTCATCTCGGCATCTGTAAAGAACTTTCCGAATGATGAGCTAAGGCCGTCTTCGCCTATTTTAATCCAAGCCAATCCCTTGGCGCCGTATGACTTCAGCATCTCTTGAAGTTTATCGATCTCTTTGCGGCTAAAGCGCTCTGCACCGCCGTCGATCTTTATTCCGCGAACATCGCCGCCCGAAGCGACAGCATCTGAAAACACCTTAAACGAACAATCCCTCACTTCATCATTTAAGCGTACCAGCTCAAATCCAAACCTCGTGTCGGGTTTATCGCTGCCGAAGCGCTCCATAGCTTCACTGTAGCTGTACCTTGGAAACGGCGTCACGATGTCGATCCCCATCACCTCACTGAATACGCGCTTTAAATAAGCCTCTTGCACGCTTATTACATCGTCAACATCCACAAAGGACATCTCAAGATCGATCTGGGTAAATTCCGGCTGTCTGTCCGCGCGCAGGTCTTCATCTCTGAAGCACTTGACAATCTGAATATAGCGATCCGTACCGCCCGCCATCAGGAGCTGCTTATACATCTGAGGCGATTGAGGCAAGGCGTAAAAACCTCCCGGATTAACACGGCTGGGTACAAGATAGTCCCTCGCCCCTTCCGGAGTCGGCTTTACAAGCATGGGCGTCTCCACCTCAGTAAAACCCTGTTCAGAGAAATAATCCCTTGTGACCTTCGCAACAGCATGACGAAAGCTGAGATTACGCTGCATCTTATGCTTGCGAAGATCTAAATATCTGTATTTCAGCCGCAGGTTTTCATCGACATTGTCGTCGTCCTTTATGTAAATCGGCGGCGTATCAGCCTCGGAGTAGACTGTCATTTCGCTTACCAAGACCTCCACATCCCCCGTCGCCATATATTCGTTTTTAGCTGTACGTTCGCGAACGACACCTTTGGCGCCTATGACATATTCACTTCTGAGTTTGTCCGCGGATTCAAAAAGCTCTTTAGGCACGGAATCGTCGAAAATAAGCTGTATTATCCCCGTTTTATCTCTCAGATCACAAAAGATGATCCCTCCCAGATTCCGGCTTTTCTGAACCCATCCGTTTAGGACTACGCTCTCCCCTGCATTCATACCTCGCAGTTCGCCGCACATATGTGTTCTCTTATATAGTTCTCCCATTTATTCCGCCTCTTATTTCTTCTTCAACATCATGCATACCGACGAGGCGCTGTTCCCCGCTGGTCATATCCTTAAGTGAAACCTTATTGAGCCTCAGCTCATCCTCGCCTATTATAAGGGTGTATCTCGCACCGGCGCGATCCGCCTGCTTAAGCTGCCCCTTCATATTTCTGTCCATACCGTCCATTTCGGCGTGCATTCCCGCCTTGCGCAGGCGCTTTAAAAGGGCTATGCCCGCAGTCTTACAGCCCGTGCCCGCGCAAACGATAAAGGCGTCGGCGCCGGCGGGCGCCGGTATTTTAAAACCTTCCGCTTCCGCCACCATCAAGAGACGTTCGATTCCCAGTCCGAATCCCACACCGGGCGCAGGCGGTCCTCCAAGCTCGCAGATGAGATTGTCATACCTGCCTCCCCCGCACACCGTACCTTGTGCTCCTATATTGCCGGAAACGAACTCGAAGGCCGTCTTTGTGTAATAATCCAATCCTCTGACAATACCCGCGTCCACAACATAATCTATCTCAAATGCGTTCAGATATTCCTTCAAGGTTTCAAAAGCGCCGCTGCAGGATTCACACAGGTGATCGAGCATCATGGGCGCGCCCTTTACAAGCTCCTGACACACGGGTGATTTGCAGTCTAAAATACGCATAGGATTCCTGTCAAAACGCCCGCGGCATGTATCACAAAGCTCGTCGTACTTAGGGCGCAGGAAATCCTTAAGCAGTTCCCGGTAATTCGGACGGCAGTCCGGACAACCTATGCTGTTTATGTGCAGTTCGACGTTTCTTATACCCAATTCCGCCAGAAAATCCGCTCCAAGCGAAATAACCTCAGCGTCTGTAATCATATCGGATGAACCGAAGACCTCGACACCGAACTGGTGAAACTCCCGCAAACGCCCTGACTGTGGCTTTTCATATCTGAAACAGGGAATTTCATAATAGTATTTCGACGGCTGCACTCCGGCGTAGAGCTTATTCTCCACAAATGCCCGCACCACAGACGCTGTGCCCTCTGGACGCAATGTGAGGCTTCTTCCCGCATAGTCGTCAAAGGTATACATCTGCTTCTCCACGATATCCGTGGTATCGCCGACTCCCCTGGCAAACAGTTCTGTATGTTCAAATACAGGAGTTCTTATCTCCTGAAAACCGTATTTGCGGCAGATTTCATCAAAAACCCCCTCTACAAAATTCCATTTATATGTCTGAGCCGGCAATATATCCTTTGTGCCCTTAGGCGCTTTTGTCAGCATTTATACTCCTTTCGTACTTCCTCAATGTTTTCTGTCATCCTTGCACGGATGGGGTAAACAAAAGTCTTTTCTTCCGTTCGAGCATATCTTGAATCCTCTGGATATATATCTCATAATTGGAAACATTGAACACTCTCTCCAGGCGATTCTCCTCCGGAAAGTACGCCTTTGATGAAGCGCCTGCGCCGAGAGCGATGATCGTCTGGTTTTCCTCCATTATGCGGATATTATAGAGGCAAAACCGCCCATCCTTCGCATAGCCTGTGTTTTCGAGATTCCCGGCCGTCTGCTTCTGCCTGTACAAGTAATACGGCTCATATCCGGCTTTGTCCAGTTCCCGGCCTGCCGTTTCCAACATCAACGCGGCGTCGCCCGCCCTGTTATAGTTGTACTCCGCGTCGTTCTCCTTCAATCTGGCGGCGCGTTTCACCGCCAATGTGTGAATCGTTATGTTGTCCGCTCCGAGCTCGATTATCTCGCCGAGCGAGCGTTCAAAGCCTGTGGCGTCCTCTCCCGGCAGTCCCGCTATCAGATCGGTATTGATCACAGGTATTCCGGCCTGTCTTGCGATCCGAAATGCCTGAACCACATCCCCGGCGCTGTGATCCCTGCCGATGGCTGCAAGGGTTTCTTCATTCATCGACTGCGGATTGATGCTGATCCGCTTGACGCCTCGGCGTTTCATAGAATCAAGCTTCCCGTCCGTCAATGTGTCGGGTCTCCCCGCCTCAACAGTAAACTCACTTAAGCCCTCCGTTTTAAAGCATGTGTTCACAAGTTCGAGCAATGCGTCGAGATCCTGTTCGCAGAGCGTCGTCGGCGTTCCTCCGCCTATATAAATAGTCTCCGCGAACAATCCCTTTTTCTCCATCTCAGTGCTGACAAAGAGTATTTCCTTGTTCAAAGCCTCAAGATAAGCCTCTATCTCACTGTATGGAGACTGATTCGACGGAAATGAGCAATATTCACACCGCGTCGGACAAAACGGAATGCCGATATACAGACCTACGCTCCCTTGCGGGGGAGGCGCCGTATGTTCGCGCTGAAAACCGCAGACGCGCGAAACCAGTTCGATCTTCTTATCCGAGAGGTAGTAAGCGTCTTTCATCAGCGCAAGCGCGGCGTCCCTGCCTTTAGCCGCGGCAAGCTCGCCGAACAGCTTTACAGGCCTTACGCCCGTGAGTATACCCCATTCCGGCTTCCTCTCGGCAAGCCCGCAGGCGCTTACAAGATAATCGAATAAAAATCGCTTAACCGCATTCTTGTCACCGCCGCTAAGAAGGGCTTCCGGCGGCGAAACGCCTGTTCCGCCATCAGAAACGCGAAACTCCGATGGACGGAGAAACATCTTGATCAACTCAATATACTCGTTCGGATTCTTAACGCCTTCAAAGTTGAATTCCAGCATCTGTTCCGCCGCCTGCGCCATATCCGTTCGTCCTATCTCCACAGAAATGGATTAGACCGCTTTTCATGACCTATACTGGTCGGTCCCATATGCCCCGGATAAACCACTGTCTCGTCAGGCAGCAAAAACAGCTTATTGATTATCGACGCCGCCAGCGTATCATAATTGCCGCCATATAAGTCGGTTCGCCCTATCGAGTTGTGGAATAAGGTATCTCCGCTGAAGAGCACATCGTTCACAAGTATGGATATGCCTCCCGGCGTATGCCCCGGTGTGCTTATTATCGTTATATCCAGTTCCCCGACCCTCAGTTTATCGCCGTCCTTAACATATAGATCCGCTTCCAAAGCCAATTCTTTTCCTAAGAATTCGATCGAAAGATTCAAGAACGGATCCGTAACAATAGGGATCTCGTCCTCGCCTATTACTACCCTGCAGCCCTTAAAAGACTGTAGATACTGTTCCACTCCTTCTATATGGTCATTATGACCGTGAGTCAACATAAGCAACTCTACCTTTATACCTTCCGCCTTCGCGGTGTCTACGAGTTCTTTGCTATAATAACCCGCGTCTACAATAATGCCGGTGCCTTTTTCGTCACTCACCAAGTAATTATTCGTGTCTGCAATCCCTCCGGGATAATTTCGTATAATCATAGTCAGCTCCTTACTCTTAAAATATGCCCGCCTCTTGAAGGGATTTCTAAAAACCTATCCTGCGCCTCCCTGCCGGGATTTTTAGAAGTCTCCCTTAGTTGTCAAAAAACCCTTTTGCTGTCCAGCAATAATGTAACAGGTCCGTCATTATATATCTTGACGAGCATTTCTGCACGGAATACTCCTTCTTCGACGTGAATTCCACGTGCCTTCAAAGCTTCAACGAATTCAAGATAAAGCCGATTCGCCTCTTCCGGCGGCGCGGCTTTTGTAAAGCTCGGACGTTTTCCTTTCCTTACATCCCCCAACAAAGTGAACTGCGATACTACAAGCGCTTTCCCGCCCACTTCGGTAAGAGGGAGATTCATTTTCCCACCCCCATCTTCAAAAATCCTCAGTCCGGCGATCTTTTCAGCCAGATACTCCGCATCCTCTGAACCGTCGCCCGTCTCTACACCTATAAATACTACAAGTCCCTTTCCTATTACGCCCGTTATACGGTCGTCTACAGAAACCTGAGCCTCACTGACCCTCTGCACAACTGCTCTCATACAAACACATCCCTCGCCGCTCAATATACGCCCTAGACCGATATGTTCGGTCTATGCACATCCTCAACGCCTACTACACTTTTGAGAGCTCTAAGTATCTTTTCCATCTGCGATGAATTGGAGACAGACAGCGTCATCGTAATGCCCACTACGCCGTCTTTGGCGCTTTTCGCGTTTACACCGGTAATACGCACGTCCATATCCTCGCACACCCTGGAAATATCAGAAAACAAGCCCTTCCTGTCGCCTGCCGTAATAGCCACTTCCGCTTCATAGTTCTTTTCACTCTCGTTCTCCGCCCATTTGACCTCTATGAGTCTGCCCTTTTCTTCTTCCTGTATCGAAAGAATATTCGGGCAGTCCAGGCGATGAACTGTAACACCCTTCCCTTTTGAAATATAACCGATTATTTCATCACCCCTTACGGGGTTGCAGCACTTGGCCAGGCGTATCAGGAGGTTGTTAATCCCCTCAACCTCAACGTCAATCCTATCTTTATGGTGTTCTTCCCGTTTCCTCCTGGCTTCCGCGGCCTCTTCTCTTTCCTTCTCGCGTTCAGCCTTCTTCGCCGCCGCCTGACTTTCCTCATCATATATGCTTATCAGAGCGTTAACGGCCTTGCTTAATACCGTTCCGCCGTGACATATAGAATTGAACATCTCTTCAACACTGGAATAGTTGAGGATTTTTGAAAGACGGGTTATCCAAGCCGGTTTTACAAGCCCTTGCGGATCCATACCCTTACGCTTGATAGACTTTTCCAGCAGTTCACGTCCGCGTTCCACGTTCTCAGGCCGGTTCTCCTTCTTGAGCCATTGGCGGATCTTGCTGCGCGCATTGCTGGTTCTGGCGATCTTCAGCCAGTCCATGCTGGGTCCCTTTGAATTCGACGAAGTAATTATATCAACGATTTCACCGTTTTTTAAGGTGTAATCAATGGGAACTATCTTTCCGTTGACCTTGGCGCCTACACATTTAGCGCCTACGCCCGAATGGATCTTGAAGGCGAAATCAAGCGGGGTGGATCCGGCGGGCAACTCTATGACATCGCCCTTAGGCGTGAATACAAAAACCTGGTTGGAAAACAGATCGACCTTCAGGGTTTCCATAAACTCCCTCGGATCATTCATGTCCTTCTGCCATTCCAATGTCTGCCTGAGCCAGGAGAGCTTCACCTCTTCCTGTCCGGCCTCAACAGCGTCGACGCCCTCTTTATATTTCCAATGCGCCGCGATTCCGTACTCCGCCACCCTGTGCATGGCGTATGTCCGTATCTGTATCTCGAAGGGTTCCGCCTTATCTCCCAGTACCGTAGTGTGAATAGACTGATACCGATTGGGCTTGGGCATAGCTATATAATCCTTGAACCTTCCGGGGATCGGCGTCCACATCGTGTGCACAACGCCCAGCACGGCATAACAATCCTTCACCGAATCAACGATAATACGTACAGCCGTCAGATCGAATATCTCATCCAACTGCTTGTTCTGATATTTCATCTTACGGTAAATGCTGTAAAAATGTTTAGATCTTCCGTTTATGTCATAATTTATGTCAAGCTCGTTGAGTCCAGCTTTAATCTCACTTATCACGCGTTCAATATTCTGCTCGCGCTCAGCCTTCTTGATCTTTAACTGGTTGGCTAAATCAAGATATGCCTGAGGATCGAGATACTTTAGCGCTATGTCTTCCAGCTCGAACTTCATGGCGAAGATGCCCAGTCTGCTGGCAAGCGGCGCGTAGATCTCAAGGGTCTCCTTGCATTTTTCCCTTATCTGGTTCTCGTTCATGTAGTTGATAGTGCGCAGATTGTGCAGTCTATCGGCTAGCTTTATGATGAGAACCCTTATATCCTTAGACATGGCAAGGAACATCTTGCGCAGGTTCTCCGCCTGCCTCTCCTCCTTGCTCTCTATCACCAGAGAACCCAGTTTCGTAACCCCGTCTACAAGCAAAGCCGCTTCGCCGCCGAAATCCTTGAGCAGATCCGCCAGAGAATACGGGGTGTCTTCAACCGCATCATGAAGAAGCCCGGCAATGATAGTGTTTTCATCCATACCAAGATCCGCGAGGATTTTGGCGACGGCTACCGGGTGAACCAGATATGGCTCGCCCGATTTCCGAAGCTGTCCTTCATGCATTTGTTCCGCTTTTTTATAAGCCCTCTCGATCAGCTCAATATCAATACCGGGATTGATTTCGAGCAATCCATCGAGAAATTGTTCCATACTTTCCATGTATTACCTTTAGACCACCGCCCCGTCTTCACTCCTCGTCTTTGTCTGCCTCTTCGAAGCCTTTGTCTTACCGGAGTATTTCGGCTTATCAAAGAACATGCATATTTGATAATAAATGGGGCTGCATATGAATATCGAAGAGGCCGCGCCGGCTAAGATGCCGACGATGAGCGGCATGGTGAACTGCTTTATAGTATCACCGCCCATTATATAAAGCGGCACGATAGCCAAAACAGTCGTAAACGCCGTCATCAATGATCGGAACACCGTCTGATTTATGCTCTGATCGATCAAGGCTTCCAGTTTGGACTTCTTCTTTATCTTGAGATTCTCCCTTATACGGTCGAATATTACTATTGTATCATTTATTGAGTACCCAACCACCGTGAGCACGCCCGCGATGAACGGATTGTTTATCGTCACATGGAATAGGCCATAGAACGCGACAAGGATCAGTACGTCATGCAGTACGCCTATCAATGCGGCAATGCCGAACTTCCATTCAAACCGTATGATGATATATATCAGCATGCCTAAACTAGCCCATAACACCGCCTTCAAAGCGTTCTGTTTCAACAGGTCGCCTATGGACGGCCCGAACTGTTCAAATGTCAGCACCGACGACTCTTCAAGCTCAAAGGCCGGCAGGAATTCGCCGAGAAGATCTATGCGTTCTTGACTCTCAAGGGATTCCGTTGTGCGGATCACTATCTGGGTGTTTCCTTCACCCGCGTACACTATATCAGCGTCCCGAATCCCGTTGTCCCGCATTATTGACTCAACCGCCTCCAGTTCAACCTGCTTCCCCATCTCGATCTGCAGCATCGTTCCGCCTGTGAAGTCTATGCCGTAATTGAATCCGCGTATAAAACCTACTCCCAGACCTATGACCAGTATACCGATAGAAACCGCATAGCAGATACGACGATGCTTTATAAACGGGAACTCGCGCTTGATCTCTATAGCCGCCGCATTGCCTTCTTCTTTTATTCCGAAGAACTTCTTGCGTCCGAAGAACTTGCTCTCCGCTATCAGCACAACATAGAGCTGTGACACTATGGCAGCGGTGAATATGCTCAGCACAATACCGATCATGAGCGTCATAGCGAAGCCCCTTACCGGTCCGGTTCCGAACTGATATAGCACCAGCGCCGCTATGATCGTCGTTATCTGCGAGTCTATTATAGTGCCCATAGCTCGTTTAAAGCCCGCGTCTACCGCGACGCGCACCGTCTTCCCGCTCAGAATCTCTTCCCTGATCCTCGCGAATATTATAACGTTCGCATCTACCGCCATACCTATGGATAATATAATACCGGCTACGCCCGGGAGGGTAAGTACGCCTCCCATCAATGTCAATATCCAGAACATCGCAGGTATATACATAAGCAATGCAATGTTGGCGGCGATACCCATGATCCGATATACGACTATCATAACTACGAAAATAAGCAAGATGCCTATAGCTCCCGCGATGAGACTCATTCTAAGAGCATCAAGACCCAGTTTCCCCGCCTGTATGGATGAGCTGACTTCTTTCAGCTCAGCGGGCAGAGAACCCGCTTTAATAAGCTGCGCCAGTGTAACGGCTTCATCCTCGGTGAAGTTCCCTGTTATCTCCGCGCTGCCGTTCAAAATCACGTCATTCACCTGAGGGGCTGAAATGATCTCATCATCCAATATGATGGCGATAGCATTCGCCGCCACTCCGGGCACGCTGGGAGTAACCGTCCCGCCATAGGCCTTTCTTGTGCCTTCAGCAAAAGCCGTCGTGCCTTCCGCGTTGAACTCAAGATTGATGGCGTAGCCGCCCTTTTCCTGACTTATAGTCGCGCTTGCGTTCTTCACCTGGCTTCCGTCCAACACAAAGCTCCCGTCAGCGAGCACAAACTGCAGCATAGCGGTTCGCCCTATAGCATCTATGGCCGCTTCGGCATCTTCGGCGCCGGGGAGTTCCACCCTCAAACGCGTCGCACCTTCTATCGTTACAACCGGCTCCGAAAGTCCCATGGCGTTTACACGCTTTTCGAGCACCAACTGAGTTTGCTTCATAAGGTCTTCCAGTTCGGTTCCGGTAGCGTCCGTCTGCGCTTCCATAACCACATAGACGCCGCCCTTCAAATCCAATCCCAGCTTGGTTCTATCCATGATAGGCCCAATGCCCCCCACTCCCGAAAGCGTAATTACCCACAAAAAGACAATAAAAATCGTCATAAGGACTGCCAAAAGTCGTTTCATTTTTTCAATATTCCTTCCGTAAGATTCTCTTTCAAATAAAATAACAATAAAGCCACTACTTCAAATTCAAATGTTCAATCAAAACTACACGAATGATGCATCCGATTGAACGCCAATGATTATTCTACTACTTTTCTTCATACTGTTCAAGCAAAAATGCCAATAATCGGTATTTTATTATAAGGGACTTCTATGGAGGCTTCTAAAAACCTACCGTGCGCCTACCTGCGCGGGCTTTTTAGAAGTCCCTACAGCGACAACAAAAATCCCCTGATGTCATCAGGGGTTAATGCGCATCACAGACGATAAATTAGCTGAACCCACTACAGACAAGAGCCGTTCAGCAGGGATTACTCTTTTTCCTCGGCAGCTGCAACAGCAACCGCAGGTTCTGAAGACTCACCGCCGTCAGCTTCATCTTTGCCCTTATCCTCTTCTCCGGCGTCCTCATCGGCTTCGCTTTGTCTGGGTTTAAGTCTCTTCGGCAGCGTCTTAGCCTTCTCTTCGTCATCAGCTTCCTCTGCGCCGTCCTTCTTCGAGGCCTCCTTGCGTCCCTTGCCTGTATCCTCGGTAACAACCTTGGATATCGCCCAACGCTTGATCTCGAACTTGATCCTGTCCGCCCCCACCTGAATGGTCAGATCCTCGCCCTTCGTTTTGACTATCTTGCCGCATATGCCTCCGATAGTAACAACTTCATCTCCGACTTTAATGCCGTCGCGCATAGCCGCAATTTCCTTCTCGCGCTTTTTTTGCGGTCTGATCATCATGAAGTACATGACTGCGATCAAAAGAATCAGCATTACTACGGTTGTTATGTTTTCCATATTGTACCCTCCAAAATTTATTCGCCAAAACCTACACCACTCATTATATCTTTATCTCGTAAAATTTACAACCGTTTTTCGCCGTTTTTTCCACGGGTTTTTTCGGGTTTGCGTTTTTTGTCACATGATCGCAATTTCCCCTTGCCAATCCGTCCCAACTGTGCTATTATAAATTTTGACGCGCCGGCGTGATGGAATTGGTAGACGTGCTGGACTCAAAATCCAGTGGTGGCAACACCGTATCGGTTCGACCCCGATCGCCGGCACCATTTCATTACAAATGGAAGTTCACATATAATAAAGTCCACATATATATGCGGTTGTGGCGGAATAGGTAGACGCGCACGGTTGAGGGCCGTGTTCGAGAGAGTAAGGGTTCAAGTCCCTTCAACCGCACCAAACCTCGATAATCCGAACGGTCAAATATTGGAGATTTATCCGATAGGCGACGCGTTCGGATTTGTGGTTTTTGTGGGAAGTAATTGACCATCGGCTGTATAATGGATGGTGAGAAAAATACCGCATGGAAAGACAATAATTCGCAGGAAGTATGCCAGATGATTTACCGACTGATTAAGCCAACCGAATACGATGCGTTGGATGATTTTCTGTACGAGGCGATATTCATCCCGGAGGGCGCCCCACCGCCGCCGCGTGACGTGATTCTCACGCCGTCGCTTCGTCATTACGTCAAAGGCTTCGGGCGGACGGGCGATATCTGTTTTATCTGCGAGGACAACGGGCAGATTGTCGGCATGGCGTGGTCGCGCATCCTCGACGAGCCGGGATGCAGAGGCTACGGCAACATCGGCGACGGCTTACCTGAACTGGCAATCTCTGTCCTGTCGGATTACCGCAACAAAGGAATCGGAACAGGTTTGATACGCCGTCTGCACGACGCGCTCGGCGCGGTGGGCTACGACAAGATTTCCTTGTCCGTCCAACAAAAGAATCCCGCCATCCACCTATACTGTTATTCGTCAAATTAAATGGAGCTACAATCGTCAAATTGTTTTCTGCTAAAATATTATAAAAGTTTCACCCCAGTCACATTCTTTTCTCCTGATTTCGCACATTGTCTTCCTCCG
>JAISED010000071.1 GCA_031264295.1 Eubacteriales Family XIII. Incertae Sedis bacterium
TTACTGAGCTTCGCCTTGGCGCTTCTCACGCCTATGGCGGATGTACCCGATGAGTTATCCTTGTTTTCTTTCAGGATGTGGCGCACGCCGTCGCTGCCTATGCCGTCTATGGTCAGGCGTGGTTTGGACGGACTCACGGTATATGTAGCGTCGTTTTTCTTGAGGGTGATATCGGCCTCAAGGCGGATGTATGTTACCGTGGCGCTCTTCAGCGCGGCTTTCAGCTCCGCTTCTGTTTTAACAAGAGCAACGTTGTCCGATGCGTCGGGTATGCCTCTGGGGATCACGACTTCCGATGGTTCAGAAGGAGAGCTTTCACCTATTTCGTTAGTGGCCGTTACCGTAAATGTGTAGGGGACACCGTTTGTGAGTCCAACCACCGTTAAGGGGCTTTCTATCCCACTGACAGTGATGCCGCCGGGGCTGGCGGTTACTGTGTATGAAGTTATGGGGCGACCGCCGTCACCGCCCTCTGCGGAGGGGGGCGCGAAGCTTACCACAGCGGACTTGTCGCCGTATTCAGCGGCGGCGCGCTCCGGCGCATTTGGGATGATGTAGCGGATTACGGCTTCTGATGGTTCAGAGGGGGCGCTTTCCCCTATTCTGTTAGTAGCGGTAACCGTAAATGTGTAGGGACGGCCGTTTGTGAGTCCCGTCACAGTTATGGGGCTGCCAATTCCGCTGGCAGTGATGCCGCCGGGGCTGGCGGTTACTGTGTACGAAGTTATGCGGCGGCCGCCGTCACCGCCCTTTGCGGAAGGGGGCGCGAAGCTTACCACGGCGGACTTGTCGCCGTATTCGGCGGCGACATTTTCCGGAGGTAAGGGTTCTAACGGATGCTGTGGGATAAAGTCAAGTCCAGCGTAGCTGCTCAATCCGATAATGGCATCTTTCGATCTAAAATAGTTACCGCTACATCCAACAAATGACAAATCGGTATTCGCGGACAGATCCAGTTCCGTCAGCTTGTTGTTATAGCAGTCAAGCTCAATTAACGCGGTATTCGCGGACAGATCCAGCTCCGTCAGACGGTTATAGCCACAGTAGAGGTAAGTTAACGCGGTATTTGCGGACAGATCCAGCTCGGTCAGATTGTTGTCACCGCAGTCAAGCTCAATTAACGCGGTATTCGCGGACAGATCCAGCTCGGTCAGATTGTTTTCCCAGCAAATAAGCCTTTCCAGCGCAGTATTCGCGGACAGATCCAGCTCGGTCAGATTGTTTCTCAAGCAAACAAGCGTTTCCAGCGCGGTATTTGCGGACAGATCCAGCTCCGTTAGATTGTTTTCCAAGCAAACAAGCGTTTCCAGCGCGGTATTCGCGGACAGATCCAGCTCCGTTAGATTGTTGTCACCACAATAAAGCCATTCCAGCGCGGCATTCGCGGACAGATCCAGATTCGTTAGATTGTTGTCATCGCAATAAAGCCATTCCAGCGAGGTATTCGCGGACAGATCCAGCTCGGTCAGATTGTTGCCACCGCAGTCAAGCCGTTCCAGCGAGGTATTCGCGGACAGATCCAGCTCGGTTAGATTGTTCCAATAGCAGGAAAGATAAGCTAGTGAATTGAAATATTCGATCCCATCGAGGCTATCAAGTCTTAAACCATCAATGGTTAATTCGACGATTGGAGCTACATCCGTGTCATAAATAGCTTCATCAGACTCTTTTCCTACGATCTTTTTAACCGCAGCCAGGAATTTTTCGTCGGTGAATTTTTCCGTGATATCTGTCGGTGTGGCCGCGCTGCTACTAAGGGCGCGCACTACGGCCTGCGGTACGAAACTGCTCTCTGCAGGCGCGGGCTTAGATGTAGCTTGCGCGGTTGCCAGAGCGGCAGTAATGTCTTCGCCCTTGATGGCGGCAATGATCAAGGCATGTGCCGCCTCTTTGGCTGCGGGGGTACTGTCTGTACTCAACGCGGCTTTGAGTGCAGCTCGCAGGGCGGCTTTCTCGGTACCGGCGCTTCCGGCACTGAACATGTCTTCATCGGCATCAGCGCTTCCGGCACTGAACATGTCTTCATCGGTATCAGCGCTTCCGGCATTGAGCGCGTCCCCCTCAGCAAGAATATCGGCAAAAATGTCGCTCTCCGCTACATTTGCGGGCGCGGTGACTGTACTCATGTCCGATGCAGTTGCCGCCGAAACAGGCGCTATAGGCGCAAAAACTGTAACTAGCATCAAGATAACACATAATAATGAAATTCTTCTTCGCATAATACAAACTCCCTCCATTTATCAATGATAATAAACAATCAATCTATACGCATGAATGATTATATCACGCCTGTTTACAAGAAAAAAGGAAATTTTGACGGATTTGCGAATTTTTTCATATTTTTTGTATAATTCACATATAGGGACTTCAAAATAGCTATTGACATTGGATGGAATAAAAGGTATAATATTAACATATATTACATATATATTTAATATGTTTAAAACGAGGCCGGCATTTGCAACCGATGAATGGCTAACGACGTTTGGCAAGGTACGGCAGACGATCGGCGGCTGACAAACGATAACCGCAGATCGGCAGAGGTTTGGCATTGCCGGAGAAGGGGGCTTCATATGAAACCTGAGGATAGGATAGAAATCTCAATAGAGGAGCTCAGCCTGAGCTATAACGTCAGGAAGAGTAAAAGAGAGGGAGGCAATTCTACATTTCTCGCTTTGCAAGATATCAATCTGCAGGTGAGGGAAGGCGAGTTCCTGTCCCTTGTCGGACCATCCGGCTGCGGCAAGTCCACATTGTTATATGTGCTCGCAGGTCTGAATAAGAAAACGTCAGGCTGTGTAAGGGTATGCGGTGAAGAGATAAACGGCCCATCGCTGCACACCGGAATAATCATGCAGGCCTATGCACTCTTTCCATGGAGGACTATACAAAAGAACGTGGAGTTTGGACTTGAGATAAAACGCACGCCCAAGGCGGAACGGGCAAAGATCGCCGCCGGGCTGATCGAATTGGTCGGGCTTTCAGATTTTGCAGGCAGTTATCCCTATGAGTTGTCGGGGGGCATGAAACAGCGTATAGCGATAGCAAGGGCATTGGCGTATGACCCCGATGTGCTGCTGATGGACGAGCCATTCGCCGCCGTGGACGAACAGACCAAAAACCTGCTCCATGAAGAATTGCTGAGGATCTGGGGCAAGACGAACAAAACGATCATTTTCGTCACCCACAGTATAGAGGAAGCGATCTTCCTATCCGACAGGGTGGCGGTTATGACGCCAAATCCGGGGACGATCAAGGCGGTCATCGACATAGACATAGATAGACCGCGGGCGGGCGAGGTGAAGTCGTCGCAGGAATTTTCAAAGTACAGAAGCAGGATATGGCAGTTATTGCAAAACAGCGCGGAAATGACCGACGATGTAAAAACCGAAACCGTCAGGCACATGCTGGAAACGCGTCCGCAGGAAGCGATCATATAGCTATGATATACAAAGTATTTAAGAAGTCGGTGGTGATCGCCGTACTGCTTGTGCTGTGGCTCATAGTGCCGAACTTTGTGCACAGCATGTTTCTGCCGCCCCTCGGAACGGTTCTGAAGGCCGGCGGTGGGCTTGCCGCATCGGGTGAGCTGTGGATGCATGTATGCACAAGCCTTAAAATAGCCTTCGCCGGGTTGATGATCTCCACTGTGATAGCCATTCCGCTGGGCATAATACTGGGCTGGTTCAAGACGGTCGAGGATTACATCGATCCTGTCTTCCAGGTCGTCAGGAATACGTCAATACTTGCGATGCTGCCCGTTTTCCTGCTTGTGCTCGGTATAGGCGACGCCTCGAAATACGCGATAATTACCTGGGCGACCCTGCCGCCCACGCTCATCAATACGATACAGGGTGTGAAAAACGCGGATCCGGTGCTTATCCGCTCCGCTAAATCAATGAGCATCGGCAATATAGGCCTCTTCGCGAAGGTGATAATACCCTCGGCAATGCCCTTCATACTGGCGGGTTTTCGGCTCAGCGCGGGGATTTCTCTTATCGTGCTTGTTGGGGCTGAAATGCTCGGGGCGCGGTACGGCCTGGGCTTTATGATATTCAATTATATGCACGCCTATATGATCCCGAATATGTATGTGGGCATATTGTCATTGGCAATAATAGGGATGATCGTCAATTCCCTGCTTGTAATGTTGGAAAATTATCTGACAAGATGGCGGGAAAAAGGTGTTGGTGTGGGAGCTTAGCCGGTGTGGAAAAGGCATTGGCGCGGGAGCGTAGCCGACGGGAAAAAGGCATTGGCGCGGGAGCGTAGCCGGTGTGGAAAAGGTGTTGGCGCGGGAGCGTAGTCGACAGGGAACGTCATTGGTGTGGGAGCGTAGCCGACTGGGACTGGCGTTGTCGCTGAGGCGAAGGAGGACAACGCGCGGTATATAATATGAAAATTGAGAAAAGAGGTGACGAACGGTTTGAGGATTCAAAATGTAATGGAGACACAAAATGGAATACAGATCCAAAATGGCGGAATGACGCAAAATAGAACGATGACGCAAAGCGAAATGACGCAAAATGAAGGGAGGACGCAAAATAGAACGATGACGAAAAATGAAGGGAGGACGCAAAGTAGTGAGGCGCCGGGTGAAAGGCGGGGAGCTTACGGCAGCGCGCTGATTCTCTCATTAATGCTCGTCTTGGTCATGATTAGCTCGGCGGCTTGCGGCGGGAATGGCGGCGGCAATGCTTCTTCAGCGCAGGGTGAAGACGGGAAGGTCGTCTTAAAGCTCGAAGGGATAGGCGGGGATCCGACGCGGTTGGAAGCCGCTACGATCGCCTTGTATAAGGGCTTTTTCGATGAAGTGGGCATAGAGATTGAAGATGTGGGCGTTGTCGATATCCCGCAGCAGGTCAACGCGCTGGTGTCGAAGTCTATCGACGCGGTGTCGCTGATGACCTCCGAGGGACTTACGGCTGTTGACAACGGCGCGGATATAGTACAGGTAGCGACCAACATTACGACCATAGAAGGGCGCGAGCATATGACCTTCCTCGTTCTTGAAGACAGCGATATAAGAAGAGGCAGTGATTTGATCGGGAAGAGGATAGGTACAGCGTCCGCCAGCGGCGGCTGCACGGCGGGTTTTCCTATAGAATATATGAGGCAGGACGGCGTTGAAAAACCCAAAACACAGGTGGAATTGCAGACGATACCTGAAGAATCCCTGGTAACGGCTCTTGAAGCGGGCGATTCTGATGTCGTCGGCGTGCATCTCACCAAGGAGCAGGTTGCTATACTCTATCCGCAGCTCCGGATTCTGTTTACGGATTATGATATCTTGGGTGAGACGGGCGGAGACACCGGATGGTTTTTCAGGAGGGATTATATAGACGAGAACCCTGAGACGGTCACAAAGTTCATAAGCGCGATAATCAAGGCGCAGCAGTTTATCAACGCGAACCGGGATGAGGCGGGGGAGATCTATAAGGAGCACGCGGTGAGCCTGAATCCGGACTTGTTCTGGATAGCGCATTTCGATGAGGATGGTCTGACCGAAGAGAGTCATGTGCAATTGTGGATCGATCTGTTCGCAGGCGGTGATTCGTCATACACCTTGCAGAACAAGGACATCAAACCGGCGGACTTCGTGACCGACGAGCTGAACCCGAATTATGGCGGTTGAACCGGGAGGCGGACGGTTGAGGCAGACGAACCCGGCGGCCGAACCCGGCGGCGCGACAAACGAACCCGGCGGCGCGACAGACGAACCCGGCAGCTGAACCCGGCGGTGAACCGGCTAAACGGGTATATGGACGCAGGAGGCGGACGGAAATGAAACACAGGATAGCGGTATCGACAACGGATGGATTGACGGTGTATCAGCATTTCGGCAAGAGCAGGGAATTTCTGATAGTTGATATCGACGGAGATGAATATAAGTCAGGGGAGAGGCGCATAGTCGCCGAACCGCCGTGCGGCGCAGGCGGGCACAATACGGCGCTTTTTGATGCGGTGTTGGAGCTGCTCGGCGACTGTGAGGCCGTCGTCACAGCGGTGATAGGTCAGGGCGCCGCCGAATACTTGATGGTAAAAGGGATGCGCGTCTTCGAGGGGCCGGGCATTGTAGATAATGTATTGCGAACGATTGCGTCAAAGAGAATGCTTGACAGCGAGGCGGGTGCCGGACAGTGACATGGCCACCGGGAGTGACATGGCCACCGGGAGTGACATGGCCGCCGGACGAGGCGGACGCCGGACAGTGACATGGCCGCCGGCGAGGACGCAGAACAGTGACATAGCCGAAAAGAATGGAGTGAAACATGGGAAAAAAGCTTAAACAAATTGCGATTTATGGTAAAGGCGGTATCGGCAAGTCAACTACAACTTCGAATTTGAGCGCCGCTCTCTCGGATATGGGCTATAGGGTGATGCAGTTCGGCTGCGATCCGAAAGCGGATTCGACCAACACGCTCAGGGACGGTTCTTATATCCCGACGGTTCTTGATTTGCTGCGGGACAAGGGCAGCGTGAAAGCGCACGATGCGATCTTCCAAGGCTACAACGGGATCTATTGCGTGGAGGCGGGCGGCCCGGCGCCGGGGGTTGGATGTGCCGGGCGAGGCATAATCACTGCGGTGCAATTGCTCAAGCAACAGAGGGTATTTGAAGAACTGGAGCTGGACTATGTCATCTATGATGTGTTGGGAGACGTTGTTTGCGGCGGTTTTGCCGTTCCCATAAGGGAAGGTATAGCGGAACATGTATTCACAGTCTCATCTTCGGACTTTATGGCAGTCTACGCCGCGAACAATCTGTTTAAGGGGATCAAACAATATTCGAGCCGCGGCGGGGCTTTGCTGGGCGGCGTGATAGCGAACTCCATCACGTCGGAGTATCAGCGGGCGATCATAGACGACTTTGTATCAAGGACGAAGACTCAGGTTATGCAGTATATACCGCGTTCGATTACAGTTACTCAGAGCGAATTGTCGGGGAAAACGACCATAGAGGCGGCGCCGGCGTCGAAGCAGGCGGGCATATACAGAGAACTTGCAAAGCGTGTGGATGAGCATACGGAGTCTAAGACGCCGCAGCCGCTGGATTCTCATCAGCTTCGCGACTGGGCGGCGGAGTGGGCGGATCAAATATTGGCGATTGAAAGCGGAGAAGTCAGGGCGGCCGGCGAGGCCATATAGGCGCGTCGGCGTCACAGACGGCGGCCGGCAGGGGCATCACACAGGCGGGAGTTATAACCGGCGGCCGGATCACACAGGCGGGAGTTATAACCGACGGCCGGATTACACAGGCAGGAGTTATAACCGGCGGTCGGATCACACAGGCGGTATTTATAACCGGCGGCCGGATCACACAGGCGGGAGTTATAACCGACGGCCGGATCACACAGGCAGGAGTTATAACCGACGGCCGGATTACACAGGCAGGAGTTATAACCATCGGTCGCCATGTCGGCGGCTTTAGACATATATTGACATATGTTACAGATACGAGGAGGGAGAAATGGCAATAGATTTACGGCAGACGGAGTCGGAGACGCGGGAACAGAGACTCGGTTCTATTACTGGCTATGACGGAACCCTTGAGGATCTCACAAGCCGGGGCTGCGCCGGATGTCTGAAGAATAAACTGCGCGACTTCCAGACAGTCAGTTCATGCGCGCACCACCACGCGATAAATCAGCTTGCGGGGCTGGACGGAACACTTGTCGTGGATCACGCGCCCATAGGATGCGCCGGGGCGCAGATAGGATTCAGCGTGGCTAAGAACCGGCTGCCTATGGCGCCGGGGGATCCGCCGCTGGAGCACGCGAAGGTGGTTTCGTCGGGCATAGACGAAGCGGATACGATATTCGGCGCTATCGAAAAACTTAAAAGTACGGTCAGAGACGCCTACAGACGCCACAAACCCCAGGAGATCTATGTTACGACGAGTTGCACGTCCGCCGTCATAGGCGAGGATGTGTACAGCGCGGTGCTCGAACTGAGGGAGGAACTGGGCATACCCGTAGAAATAGCCTCGGGCGAGGGTTTGAGAAGTAAAATATGGGCTTCGGGTTTCGACTCATATTCACATGCGGTTTCGAAAGTACGGTTCGGCAAACCGGAAAAGAAGAACAATACGATCAATTATCTGGGTTTCGCGCCGTCGGGCAGGCAGTTCGTCGATCCCCTCTTCGAGCGCCTCGGTCTGGAGGTAATATGCCTGACAGCGGGCGCCACACGGGAGGATTTTCAGCGCGCCACGATGTCGGTGGCTTCATGGGGGCAGTGCAGTTCTCAGTCCAATTACATCTGCAGCGTGCTTGAACAGGAATACGGCGTGAGATATTTGCAGACGCATCTGCCTTATGGGGGCATCGGATTTGAACGCTTCTTCAGGGATCTCGGCGAATTGACGGGAAAAGCGGATATCGCGGAGCAGGTAATAGCGGAAGAAAAGGCGAAATACAGTGAGCAGATTGAAGCGCTGAAGAGCAAGCTTACAGGCAAGCGCGCCCTAGTGGCGCTGGGCTCCGGCTTCGCGTTCGAATATACCAGAGTGCTGGGGGAACTGGGCATTGACGTGGTTCACACCATCGCGTATCACTATGATCCCGTGCTCGATCAGAATAATATCGACTCGGATCTCGCGGTGGTCGCCGATGTTAAAGAACTCAAGCTCAACCTCGACGTCAGTGTCAATGACGCCCAGGAAATGGAGACAAACCTGCTGATGAAACGCTACAACCCGGACTTCCTGCTTTCGAGGGGACATGAGGCGGCGGCGTGGGCTTATCGCCAGGGTATACCGGCGATGGACTCGGAAATAGGATTCGTGATAATGGGATATCGCGGGCTTGTAGAATTCGGCACGACTCTTGTTGAACTGCTTGGGAATACGAATTTCGTGAGGAAATTCGGCGCCAGATATCGTTCACCGTTCACACGGGAATATGAGAATTTGAATCCGTTCAGTTTTTATCGCAAAGAAGAGGCAATGTAAATGGAGGCAATATAATGGAAGCGATTGCATGTGAAATTGAAAGCGGCTATGCCTGGTCGGAGCAGCAGCGCGTGGGCTGCGCCGTAGGCGGCGTGTATACGGCGCTCGCCATAGAACGTGTTCTCCCGATAATGCATTGCGGTCCCGGTTGCGAGGGCAATATAGATTCGGTTATGGCGAGAACGAATGGCGGGCAAAACGCGGACACGTATTTTGAGTCGGTCATACCGAGTACGAACTTCTGTGAAGCCGACGTTGTGTTCGGCGGTCAGGAACGGTTGCGCAAGCTTGTAGATGATTCCCTGCGTTTCTATGACGCCGACATGTTCATTATCATTGACGGCTGCACCGCTGAAATTGTCGGGGACGATATCGAAGAAGTAGCGAGGGGTTTCGAAGACGCCAGAGTACCTGTACTCTTCGCGTCCCTCCCCGGGTTCAAGGGGAACAATCTCTGGGGGCACAGTCAGATACTGAGTGCGATAATCGATCAGTACCTGCCGGCGCAGGCAGGGGTCATAAACCCGAAACAGGTGAATGTCCTCGGCGTTGTGCCGTTTTACGACACATTTTGGGCGGCGACGCTTGAAAAACTGGAGAATACACTGAGAGAACTCGGACTTGAACCGAATATTATTTATGGGAGGCGGCATGGTCTTGCGAATCTGGACAAGATCCCGAACGCGGGCTTCAATCTCGTACTCTCGCCTTGGGTGGATATAGATATCGCGCAGAAGCTGGAATCGAAATACGGAACGCCGTTTTTGCATTATCCGGCCGTACCCGCAGGCCCCACCGAGACGGCGAAATTCATACGCGCCGTCACTGAATACGCGGGGCTGGACAGGATAAAGGCGGAACACTATATTCGGGAGGCCGAAGAGAGATACTATTATTACGTGAACCGCTCCATCAGATGGATATTCACATGCCGCGTACAGCCTAAAGAATTCTATATCAATTCCAGCGCGGTGCAGGCTTTATCCCTAACCAGATTCCTCGTAAATGATCTGGGATTCATTCCGAGAAGGATCTTCATCAATGAGAATGTACCCGAGGAGCATCATGGAACTATTAGGGAATATTTTAAAGAATTGGAACTGGATGATCCGGAATCGATAGAGATCATATTCACGGCAGACGGCGGATTGTGTGACCAGTATGTCAAGTCCGAGGATACCACGTTTCGCAAGACGGTTGTGCTCGGAACTACATGGGATGAGCTGACGGCAAAGGTTTTGCGTATCCCATTCGTACCGGTGTCGGCGCCGTATGGGGATGTAATCGTGGGATTAAAGACCTATTTCGGTTATGACGGCGGCCTCGCCCTGATGACGGATATTTATAACGACGCGGCCAATAAGGGCATGGGCACGGTTAATTGATTTTTTATAGGCAAGCTCCGGCAAGTTGCGTTATGGCATCCGGCAAAGATTTCCGGAGCTTACTTAAAGGAAAGATGGAATAATATGGGAAATATATTTTACAGCGCCGCTGAACTCATCGGCAATACGCCTATAATAAAGCTCGGCAAGACCGTCCCTGAGGGGTCGGCTGATGTATATCTCAAACTGGAGAGCTTCAATGTGGGCGGCAGTGTAAAGGATAGAATAGCATTGAATATGATCGAGCGGGCGGAGGAAGAAGGTCTGATAAAACCGGGGGACACGCTGGTCGAGGCTACAAGCGGGAATACGGGCATAGGTCTGGCGCTGATCGCGGCTGTGAAGGGCTACAAGCTCATCGTGGCTATGAGTGAGGCGGTAAGCCTTGAACGCAGGCGGCTTATGCAGGCTTACGGCGCTGAAGTGATATTGACGCCGGCGTCGGGAGGCGTGCAGGCGGGCTTTGACAAGGTGGCCGAACTCGTGGCGGAATATGGATATTTCGAGCCTAAACAGTTTCAGAACGCACATAATCCCGAGAAGCATTACGCTACTACCGGGCCGGAGATAGAGGCTGCCTTTGACGGCGATATACCGGATTATTTTGTTGCAGGCATAGGAACCGGCGGCACGATCACGGGGGCGGGTCGTTATCTGAAGGAGAAGAAGCCGGAGCTGCGGATTATCGCGGTGGAACCTGACGCGTCTCCTGTTCTCAGCGGAGGGCAGGCAGGACCGCACGATATACAGGGCATAGGCGCGGGGATAGTGCCAAAGGTGCTTGATACGCATATATATGACCGGATAATAAGAATAAAAAACGATGAGGCGGCCTTACAGGCGCAGAAACTCGCCAAAGAGGAGGGCTTGCTGCTGGGCTATTCGTCGGGCGCGGCGGTGGCGGCGGCATTACAGGCGGCGAAGGAAGCAGGTGCGGGCAAGCGGGTTATAAGCATAGCGCCGGATACAGGCGAACGATATTTGTCTACGCGCTTGTTCGGCGAGTGATGTCGGTGCAGGCGAGTGATGTCGGTGCAAGCGAGTGATGTCGATGCAGGCGAGTGATGAACGGACACGGCGGACAGGCGAGTGGGTGACACGGGCGGGCGCCGCCGCAAGGCAGCGGAATGGAGGTAAATATGAGTGCGGATTTTAATGGGCTTGGCGCGGCGGAAACGGTGACGCTTGAAGGCGCTGCATGCGCGGTGGAACTCGGCGGCGGGGCAGCGGAACGGCAGTTTAAATCACTCTTCGCGAAGGAGACGAGCGCCGGCGGCGCTTTCGTGAGGCAAGCGGTCAGGTTTACGACGCCGTTCGGTAAAGGGAAAAACGATCTGCCGGTCGAGAAAGGCAGATATCGTCTTATAGTGAGCAGGGCGTGTCCTTGGGCTCACAGGCAGTTGATCGCCCTAAGGCTGCTCGGTCTGGAGGAAGTCATAAGCATAGGAGTTGTAGATCCCGTGCGTCCGAAAAAGCCGTACAGCGACTGGGCGTTTACACTTGACGCGGGCGGCAGGGATCCGGTAACGGGCGCCGAGTATCTCAGCGATCTGTACAAACAGACGGATCCACTCTATGCCGACAGGTTTACCGTGCCTGCCGTAATAGATTTAACAACGGGGAAGATCGTGAACAACGATTACTTCAATATGACATATTATTGGGAGGATGCATTCTCAGCCTTCCACAAGACAGGAGCGCCGGATTTGTTCCCTGAAAGACTGAGAGACGACATAAAAGCGCTGAATGCAGTGATTTTCACTGACGTCAATAACGGTGTGTATCGTGCGGGGTTTGCGGCTAAGCAGGAGGCATATGAAGAGGCGTATGACGATGTATTTAGACGTTTGGATGAGTTCGAGAAGCGACTGGAAAGCCGCCGCTACCTATTCGGCGATGATATCACCGATTCGGATATAAGGCTATGGGTTACGCTGGCGCGCTTTGACGCGGCGTATTACAACGCTTTTCGCGTCAATAGGAACCGACTTGTTGACTTCCCGAACCTTTGGGGCTATGCGCGGGATCTGTATCAGTCCCCCGGATTTGGTGAAACGACAGATTTCGACGCCATAAAGAGGCATTATCATCTGTGCTGCGTACCGAGCAATGAGTACAAGCTGGTGCCCAAGGGACCGGATCTCTCGGTGTGGAATACGCCGCATGGCAGAGGATAAACACTGTGTGAGATCGACGGCGAAAACAACGCAGGACAGTGGCAGTCACGACAGCGTCCGGCGGCCTCGAAGGCGTAGGACGGCGGCAGTCACGACGGCGTCCGGCGGCCTCGAAGGCGTAGGACGGCGGCAGTCACGACGACGGCGTCCGGCGACCTCGAAAATGTAAGAGCGCGGGCGTGTGACGTCCGGTGGCCTCGGAAATGTGAAAGAAGGGAGACACTCCATGATACATGAATTAAAGGGAAGCGTTAAGACAAGAAATCTACAAAACCTACATCCTTGCTTCGGCGCGGTAAAAACGAAGGCGCGTATGCATTTGCCCATATGCCCTGCCTGTAATATAGAATGCGGATTTTGCAGACGCTCGATCAATGCCAATGAAAATAGACCGGGTGTTGCTTCCTTTATATTACCGGTCAGTAAGGTTGCGGGCTATGTGGACGCAGCCCTGGAAAAATGCGCGGAGTTGTCGGTGGTAGGCGTTGCGGGACCTGGAGACACATTGGTTGGCAATAATCTTTTCGAGGCATTCAAAATCTTAAAAGTGACGCATCCCGAACTGCTCAGATGCATAAGCACGAATGGTCTTTTGCTTTACGCGAGGGCGGACGAATTGATAGAACTGGGTATTGATACGCTCACGGTAACTGTGAACGCCGTAGAACCTGAGATTCTAGCGCAAATAGTGCCGGCGATTCATTATAGGGGCGTAAGGCTCACCGGAACAGAAGGCGCGGCAATACTGATCGAGAATCAGCTTAAGGGGATACGCAAAATGGCTGCTGCGGGCACGGTAATAAAGGTGAATACTGTGCTGATACCTGAGATAAACGGGGAGCATATTCCGGAGATCGCAAGGGCGGTGGGAGACGCTGGCGCAGCTATGTACAATATCATTCCGCTGATACCGCAGCACCGATTCGCAGAGCTTGAAGCGCCCACATGCGCTCAGATAGACGAAGCCAGGGAGAAAGCCGGGGCATACGTTGACGTATTCAGACATTGTCAGCATTGCCGGGCGGATGCAATAGGCATACCTGGTGTCTCCGACTACTCAGCCGATCTCTTTCGCGAGCGGGCGGAAGAGGTGTTCTCTCACGGCTAACCGTAACGCCGACGCGCAGGCTGCCCTTATAAATTCTTCTCCGTATAAACTTCCGTGAAAAAGCCTTGGTGGGTATCGTTCCAATCCGCAGTGTATCCCAGTTTTTCATAAAATGGGACGACGGCGTCTCTGCTGTAGATGACGACCTTATCAACGCCAAGGCTTTTAAGCCAGCGTTCGGTTTCTTCGATCAGTAAGCGCCCCACATTCCTTCCTCTATAATGCGGAATCACACAGACCCTGCCGATACGCGCGGTATGCGCATCCAGCATAACAGGCCGGGCTGTGGCGACAGGAAGGAGATTGTCGAGAAGAACGACGTACTGCATACCCGAACCGTCAGAATCGAACTCGGCTGACAACGGAACAGCAAAATCCTTTACCATGCCTTCCGTTCTGACATAGTACGCGCCGGCTCTTATCCACTCCTCACTCCCGATAATAGTTTCAAAATCAGACATGTTACCTCCGTTTCAAGGATATGTAAAAAACTTAAATCCATTTAAATCTTCCCAATCATGTACTTTGGCTAATTCGAATTCGCCCTCTGCATATTCGTCAGCAGACAAGCCGTTGACGACAAGCTCTTCATTTTGAGCTATCATTATACAGGGGACAAGCGTCTCTTTTAATCTATAGAATGCACTCGCGCGATGATGCCCGTCATAAATATAGAAAAACCCATTTGAAACGATAATCTCCACCGGCTGAACCGGTTTATTATTCAAAATCAGTGAGCAGTATTCGTCTATGGTCTGCGGCGAAGTATTTGTAATGCTTCGAGTGGGATACAAGCAAAGTGGGGAGATTAAAAAAACAGGTTTATCATCGGGCTTCCATTGAGAATATTGATGCATAATAACCTCAGCGACGCAATCCGGAGAGATATCAGTTGTATCAAGAATCAAATCATAATTCGAAAAATCGTAACAATTTACGCCATATTTCTCATTATATCTATAATTTTCGCTTTGCTTCCTTGCCTTCAATAATTCTATAGCGTGTTGGACGTCGGTATATCCTTCCGACGGGCCTCTTTTGTCAGAAACCACCCTTTGAGCGGCAAGAGTTTCATCAGTTGTGAGGAAAACATCATATGTATTTTTTACAAAATGCCAAGCCATTCTCGAATCAATAGCAATATTATCGGCGGAATTTGAAAGATTGACCAGTTCACCGTCGATCAGTTGATCTATTTCAGGATGCGTTTCCATATACTTATTTAAATCAAGAGTGGACATGCCCATCTCAACTGCAATTTTTCTTTGGATTGTTCCGGTTGAAAAGATCTGCAAATCAAATTTTTTGTTAAGCTCCCTACAAACAGTACTCTTGCCGCTCCCGAGGTCGCCGGTTATGGTAATCCTTATAGACATTTCTGCTTTTCTCCTTGTATAATCTGAAATCTATTATTCGTCAATTCATACACCCTATCAGTTGCTTCATCTAATGATTTCCCAATAACCGCCGTTGGCGGGGCCGATACGGCGGATCACGTTTTTGTCTTTTAGCTTCTTTATTCTACTCGTTACGGTTTGCCGGGACAATCCAAGCATATTGGCTATCTCGGTTGTTGTCACGTTTAGATTTCCTTTGATGATCTCATAGACTTCCGACTGCTTTTGGGTGATTTTTCCTGCCGACTTTTCTGCCGACTTTTCTGCTGACTTTTCTGCTAAATTATCGGCAGAAAAACTATTTATATGCAAGGTCAACGTAGTTCTATCAGGGCTAAATGTTTCATGGTAGGACGGAGATTTCCATTTTTGTTCGGCCCAGACATGAAAGATGTTCGGGATACCACTGCCTGCACGTTCGCCAATGCCGACCAGATTGAACATTTTTAGCAATGTTTCATTCCGCGGATCGGAGTTGCCTCCGCGGATCGCCTCTTCAATGGGAATGCGGAACCCACCTGGATTCGCCATAGTGATTGCTTTGGGTGAACGTTTGATTACAATCCCACGTCTATCATGGTAACTGGCATTTGCGAGGGCATTTGCTACCGCTTCGCGCAGAGCTTTATGCACCGGCGTGTCGTCAATACGGAAAACTTGATCGTCCAATTGAAACGGAACCCGTATATCTTGCGAAATGCGCGATGCCACACGCATATAAAAATCATACAAGTTTCCGCTCCAGTCACCGGAACTTGAAATCCACCGATCTGTCCACCGCTCATTGCCTCCGTCATTTTCCTGATAATCAAGGAAATAATGTGGGAATTCATCGGTGATCCTATATTCATAACCAAACATCAAAAGCCCGGCAAATGATGGATGCGGGATATCATTTTCATCCATCACTACGGCTCCGATGGAACGCAGGAACTCCACATCTGAAATATAGGTCCATGCATGTTCCGGCTTTTCCAGTTTGAAGCGGTTGCGGTATCGGTTAACAGTCTCGAAATCAAAAGCATCAGTTTTAAAATTAGCGAGCATTAGCTTATCCTGCGTTTCATCAGCCGAAATCATCCCACCATCTGTGTTCGCAAATGCAGAATATGTTTCCCATAGGCTGTTTGGCAAACCGCCTATTGCTTTCTTGGCTTCAAGTCGGTTGCCCTCACGATATTTGTTTAATTTGGTCAAATCAACGTACAGGCGTTTACCGTTATATTGAAATTCATCCATAACTCACCATCGCTATTTAACAAGGAACATTGCCGCCTACGGCATTGCCATTAACGTCAATGCTATTTGTCTTGATACTTTTGCAGGTATAGTTCCATTATACGCAATGACCTTGAGGATTGCAACGGACTTTTGCAAAATGGGAAAGCTTGAAATGTGAAGGCTTGCTCAATGGCAGCAAGGTTTCATGAATGCCAATGTAATGAGAAGTAATAGAGAGTGGTTAAAAAAGTAAGGGTTTTTAACCACTCTCATATATTCTATTTTAATCTAATAATATCAATAATTCCTATTTAATTTTTGCCACTTCATATAGCTAAAAACACCCCATATGCGGGCATTTCCAAGCTTATCGGAGAATAAGGTCATCTTTTAATTATATTTTACTATTTTTGTATTTATTTCGCAATACCCAGTGGTTAAAAACCCTTACTTTAGTAACCACCCTCCGCCGAAAGGAGGTGAACAATCCAAGCGTTTCAACGTTATGGAGCTATCACAAACTGTTCTGCACAAGCCTTAGCCCTTACTATGTACATCTATCCATGAAGAAAAGGAGAAAAAACAGCAATGAAAGCAATGAAAATGAAAGGTATGATCTCAATATTATTATCCCTACTGCTTTTACTCGGTCTGCCGCCGATCAGTTTTGCGGACGACGATGCTCCGTCGGCGCAGGAATCTGTGAACATCGGCTCGGAGTTGATCGACATTGAACTCACAGGCTTCAAGGGTGGTCGGAACGAGTATTTTTATGTTCCGCTCGAACAGCCGATCAAACCCGGCAAGTACGACTATGCGATAAATGTTGACATGCGGCAGCTCACAGGCTATCTGCTGGTCAAACCCGTGGCCTACGATGAGAACGCTACCTTTGTCATCAATGGTTTCCCCCATGATTTCAATGTCCCATACAAGCTCTACATCCCTAACGTCACTGCCGGCAATCCGCCTGTGGAGATTGACTGCATTATTAAAGTCACTTCAGGGGACGGACTCAGCACGTCTACCTATACCCTGACGGCAGTGGCGCAGGATCTCTTTGACAAGTGCGAGGTCAGGGTTATAGAAGAAAATCTGCCGTACTCCGGCGTTTACCAGTTTATCAGTATTAACGGTTTTCTCACATCAGAAAGCTGCTCCATCTTTATTACCCAGGATCGCGCCATGCTTTTCGACGCGCTCAACGGAGGCGTCACCGGTTCGCGGCGCGGCGGCGAACTCAAGGCCGAAATCTATAAGATATTACGCGAAAAATTCGGCATTGCCGATCCGGATAACTTCCCGATCGATGTGGTCATTACACATAGTCACGGCGACCATTATGGTATGGCGACGAACACCAACACGCCCCCTGAACTAATGCTTACCGGAAGGGGCGAGGGTAAAGGCGTTCTCTACTGGCCGCTCAACGACTTCACTAATGTGAACGTCGCCAACACTGAATCTCAAGCGTTCATGGACGGCGACATCATCGAAGGCCCCGACTTCGGCAATGGTCCGCTGAAGTTTGAAGTTTTCGAAATTAATACACACAGCGTCGGATGCACGATATTCCTATATGACAACGATGCTGACGGTCAGCTTTCGCAGAACTATATGGTCATGGGCGATGCCATCGGCTCGGGCAGCTATGTTTTCAATCAAACCAGTAATACACTAGTTCCCGTCTTTAACCGTGGCGTGGAGAAGTTTTGGAACAGAATCAAGGGGCTTAGCGGTCTGCATGGCCTGGGCGGTCACCCCTGGCAGGAGCGCATAACCGCCACCGGTGAAGCCGGAAAGTCCTATGTTGAAGACATGTACATAGCTTCTTCTATGGTCATGGACAATCCGTTCCTGGGAGAGTATGATACAACCAGCTCTACTGTATACGTGCGTAAATTCTCATATGGCACTGCGGGGCATTGGTATAACGACGCCGGCGCGTATGACTTCCGTGACGGCGTGAGGATCAAGGACAAGATCACGCCCGCTCATCTGCTCTATCTCAACTTGGTGGAAGAAAACCCCACCAGAAACTGGATCCCCAGCTTCAATCCACTGACAAGCGGATTCAATTGCACCGTCCCGAGTGCCGCTCCCCTGTATCTCTTGCCCGAGGCTTTCGGCGAAGACGCGGCTCTCAATGTGACATTGAACGGCACCGAAGTGTCCGCTGGCAATGCCGGCCCTGCAGGCGACAGGGGTTATAGATTGGATATCATGGCCTCGGACGACGACGCGCTCGCCGCTTCGTCCGGCTTTAACACAGTCAAAATCGAGGTCAACGACCCGGACTCCGGCGCTTTCATGACATACACAGTCAATATCAGAACGATCAACGATAACGCCCTTTATCCGCTTCCGCCCGTCTCTACTTATACCACCTCCGCGAAACCGACAATAAGCGTCGCTGGAGCAAACACCCTGAATGACATCAAGATTTCCTCCTTCAAGGGCGGCCGGTTGGAACCTTATAGCATCGCTCTGGACGAGCCTATTATCACGCGAGACGAACCATTTAACATCACTATGTTCCAAAAACGCGATTTTACAGCGACTATGGATTGGGGGACGCGTACCAGCGACGTGGTTTATATTACGCCGGTTCCGACCAATCCGGTCAGCGGCGTCTTCTATACGATCAACGGAACCGAGGGCGAATTCCCCATTCCTTACAGAGCTGAAATCAGCCGGGGCGAGAACGTCTTCACCATAGTTGTCGGAAACGCAAACCCGACGACGTATACACTTACCATCAACGCCGAACCCTTGTGGGACAAGTACGTCAAAGAGGAGATTGAACCCGGCGTATGGCGCATACAGGACGCGGACGGCTTTGTAACCAATGAGGATATGTATCTCTTTGTGGGCGATGATA
The DNA here is from genome assembly GCA_031264295.1 of Eubacteriales Family XIII. Incertae Sedis bacterium. Lineage (GTDB taxonomy): Bacteria > Bacillota > Clostridia > Peptostreptococcales > Anaerovoracaceae > JAISED01. Next base: position 19,122 of record JAISED010000071.1, read on the forward strand.
AGGCCACGCTCTTTGACACCGGCATGGGCGAAGGCGACCTTCGCGCGTTTGTAGAGGGATTGACCGGTTCAAAACCCATCGAAGTAGTCGTCACCCACGCCCATCCCGACCATATCGGAAAGCTCAGCCAATTCGCCGACTGTAAAGTCTACTGGCCTGAGAATGAAGTTGTCCCCGCATCCTTGGACGCGAGTAAATTCGTATATGTCCAGGACGGCGGTGTCATCACCGGTCCCAAATTCGGTGAAACTCCCATCAATTTTGAGGCTATTGAAGTGGTCGGGCATACCAATGGTTCCATGTGTTATCTTTATGACAACAAAGCGCAGACGGCGCTGGAAAACAGCTATCTGGTTACCGGCGACGCCGTCAGCTCGGGCAGTTACGTTTTCAACTTCGGCTCGGGCAAACCGCCCCTTACCGCCTTCCTGCGCGATCTAAAAAAACTTGAGGGTAAAATCGCAAAGTTCAGTGACGATTTCTACGACACGAACCAAAATGTGAGCTTCGAGGATGTAAAGGGATTGTATTTCTTGTCCGGACATTCTTGGCAGGAGACCGCGAACATGCAGCCGATCTATGGGCCTATGTGGAACGCGCCCATGCCGCTGCAGCGGTTGGCCGGCATTCAGATGGTGAAAGATATGCGGATCGCTGCCGAGAAAGTCCTCAAAGCCGAGTGGACAGGCAAGCTCTACACCCGCAACGTCGGTAATACGGTGCAAGATCTTCGTCAGTTGACCTACCGTCAGGCCGGTCTCTGGTATAACACCACGGAACCCGCCGCCGGAACATACTTGAAGGCGAATCCCTCTGCACGCGTAACTATGAAGGTTAAGGCTTCTTATCAGCTCAATGTTTCAACCGACACCTTGCGTTATGAATTCGTTTCAAGTAATCCGTCAATAGTTAAGGTAGACTCTAATGGCCTGCTCACAGGTCTAAGAGCCGGAACCGCCGCAGTCTCAGTGAGACTGACAGACGGGAGTAATCTCACTTCGTCTATTGTTGTAAATGTGAGCTATTGACCTTCTTCACGATGAGCCACAATGAGCTACGATGGACTGCTATGGGCTGCAAGAACTGCAAAGAACGACGAGCGAAAACAAAAAGGAGTTAATGAACATGAAAAAGAAGCATCTATTTAAATTTCTGTCTATTTTGATGACGGTTTGCGTTATGATTACATGTGTTCCTGCTGTACCCATACAAGCCGCCGACAATGATCTGACGACTGGAGTAACTATCCAAAGGGATAGCGATTCTCCTACAGGTTATACCGCGACATTTGTTTACCATAATGATACCGCAACAAAAGTCGAGCTTGCCGGTCAGTTGTTTAACTTTTTCGAGTTAGATGATGAAATGATGGATCACCCGTATACGCCTTATGAGTGGCGACCCGGTCTATATTCCGCATCACCCAGCGGCAGACTCCATTCTTCACCTTCTATCTATTATAAAGAGATGGAAGCTCTTGAAGACGGATATTGGACGATCACCCTTCCGCTGCCCAGCGGCAACTATCCGTATTACTTCGCGATAGACGGAGACAGGGATACAAGGGTAGAAGACCCCGCGAATCCCCGTTGGTACAATGAGGCTTCGGGCTTGTACTCAGAGTTCAGCATGATCTATATGCCCTATGACGAAAAGCAAGGTTCCTCTCACAACCGTTCTTATGTGCTTCCCCGAGATGACATGTACAAAGGCGAGGTGAACTATGAGCAATACGACATCGGAGCAGTAACAAGGCACATCCTTGTTTACCTGCCTTATGACTACGATTCGGATCGCGCGGCGCCGTACAAGACAATATACTTGACGCACGGTTCCGGAGGCAGCGAGATGGACTGGATGACCAACGGCTGCGCTCCGCAGATCATGGACAACCTGATCGCTGAAGGTCTCATTGAACCGGCTGTTGTTGTATCCCTTGATAACAATAATGGTCTGGGACGAGCGGACGTCGTAAACAGTCTCGTCCCTTACATTGAGGATAATTATAACGTTTCCGCTTTAGGCAAAGACCGTGCGTTTGCGGGTCTGTCTTCCGGCGGGGGCTTCACGTCGAACCTTTATTATGAATTCCCGACGGAATTCGGCTACTTTGGTGTATGGAGCAATGGCAACGGCGGTCAGGACTTGTCCGCGCTGGAAAACCTTGATTTCGCTGAGGTTATGGGCGGCGCGGGCGTATGGGATCCGCAACGCAAATATTATTCCGAGATGAACAACGCTAATCAGAATATTGAGAACTTCGTATCGAAACTGCGTGCGGAAGGGCTTGACCCTGCTCATTTTGTAGTACCCGGAGCGCACGATTGGGCGACTTGGCCGCAGTTGTTCTACATTATGGCCAATGACTTCCTGAGCGTCGATTTGACAGTTCCACCCGACAACTTTACCCAAGTAAATGATCTAGGCGCAGACGGCAGTGTCACATACACATACGTAGCACCCGACTTGAATGTGCCGCATCCTATGATGACCCCCGTCTTCTATGTTTACGCGGATGAAAAGTTCAGCACCAGGGAGGACGCTTGGACGTACATCAATAC
>JAISED010000049.1 GCA_031264295.1 Eubacteriales Family XIII. Incertae Sedis bacterium
ATATTGAATATTTGCTTGGCGAAGTCGTTTACGTTTTCGCACAGATGGTAATAATCCAATATTTGTTGGGCGTCGGGGAACAGTTCTTCTTTCATGTTCCTTATCCATGTCGCGCCGTCACTCAATATAACCGTTTCGCCGTATGTTCCGTAACCGTTTCGTACGGCACAGGCGAAGAGATGTTTTTTGAACTCTTCCGCGCTGCCCACATAACTGACGTATTCCCTTTTTTCGATCCTGTGTTGCCGAACGCCTTTTTTATCTGTCCAAAAATGAATGTTATCGGATGAGAAAACCACTCCGAGTTTGTTTTCTCTCCAAGTGGAACCGTCATTGTCTTTCTCGCGCGTGTTCAAAGCGGCGCCGTCGGCTTCGATATAAAGCACACCTGATTTCTTGCGTTCGGGAAACGACAATTTCCCCGAAACCAGCTTGTCGTATGCTGCTTCCGCCAATTCGCAATCTCTTTCGAATACCATTGAGCCGATATGGTTTGCAATCAGGCGCACGGTGTCGTCGTTCACTCTGATTCCGACCGATTTGAAAACCGCCTCTTCAGCGGTTTGGTACGAGGCTTGGTTTTGCGCCCAAAAAGCCACTTCGAGCATGGCTTCGGCGGTCATTTTGAAAGGGAGCTCAGTTATACCCAAATAGCAATCCATCGGCACAACGGCAGAAATTCCTTCGGTGTCGATCAACGCCGCACTGTCGTCTTTCGTTTTTGGGCGGAGAACATACCGCGAAAACTCGATCTTGCCGTTGATCGTCAGTATGGAGCGGGAACAGCGCTTGTTTGTTCGCAACGTTATTCCTTTGGCTCGGTATTCGGTTTTTTTTTGCGTATCAAGTCCGATTCGTCTGCGGAAGACAGTAGTTCTTGAAGCATATCTGAATATATAACACTGGTATTTCCTTTCAGTTCGCTCCAGAGTCTTTCTATTTCCGACATGGTCAAAAAGTTATCCGCATTTGATGTGCCTTCACGAATCTTTTCACAAAACTCATCAACCAAATGGCTTAGTTTTTCGACATATATCTTGTCGGCCTGTTCTTCTTGTTCCGGCATTGAATCGTGCACCTCCTATTTACAGGATCAATTATACACGATTTATATCATATTGTAAATACATTATTTTTATATCTACACCCGTGTGAGCACCAGGACAAACGCATCAAATATCAGGGAGGGGATTCTGTTGCATCGTGTAACGCTTCTGCTCTATTTATTCTCCCACGCATAGCGTGATACTTAATATACTATTTAGTATACGCTATGCTCTTGGAGAATTTAAGATAAATAAAATAAACGCCAGATTGTTCTCCTTCCCGATTTCTACAACATACGAAAGCGTTCATCCTTCAACCTGCTCACATCTTCCTTAGCAGCTTCGAGCTGCCCGAGCATCCGCTCCTTATCCCGCGGCAGCGTCCCCCGCAGGGAAATATAGTTGGACGCGTGGTTGCTGCGAAACACACAATCGCGCTTCACTTCTATATTTGCCAGCAGCAAACGTGTTTCCTCCACTACCTGCAGCGGCGAAAGAAGCTCAAAGCGTCCCGCGGCGATATCCTCGTAAATGGGAGCGCCCGGTTCTACCATGAGTGTAAGAAGTCCAACATATGACGGACTCATCTCACTTATCATCGTACCGCAGCTTACGGCGTGTTCCTCCCACTCGTCCCTGCCTGAAAGACCCGATATAAATGTAACCGACGACGCCACGCCTGATTCCTCTATTTTCTGCACCGATTCTATGATCTCCGCCCTCGTCGCACCCTTTTTTACATTGGAAAGGACCCTGTCACTGCCGGATTCCGCACCTATATAGATTATGCCCAGACCGTGCTCGCGCAAAGCCACCAGTTCTTCTACACTCTTTCGCAGCACATCCTGGGGCGAACCATAGATCCCCACCCTGCCGCATTCCGGGAACAATTCCTTGATCATATCAAGCGTCCTAAACAATCTGCCGGTCTTGAGCACAAGCGCGTCCCCGTCCGCGAGGAAGATCCGATCTACCCTTCTGTAACTCTGTCTGCACTCGGTGAGATCCCGCGCAACGTCCTCTTCCTTCCTTATCTGAAACGACTTGTCCTTGAACATGCTGCAGAACGTGCACTCGTTGTGGGCGCATCCCAGAGTGACCTGAACGATCAGACTGTACGCCTCGCTGGGGGGTCTGTATACACTGCCATAATACTGCATTTTTTCACATCCTCTCGGGCGCTTCTATCCCCAAAAGGAAAAGCCCGTTCTTTATGGTCTGTTTAGCGGCGAGCACAAGAGAAAGCTTAGCGGTTTTTTCCGCCTCATTGTCTGTCAAAATATGCTCGTCATGGTAAAATTTATTGAAGGCTTGTGCTATGTCCACCACGTGCCGCGCCACTATTGACGGTTCGTACTTTTCACCCGCCTCCAGCACAATGTCCGGGAAACGATATATCAGCTTCGCAAGCTCGAACGCGCTCTCCGGCTCCAGGTAGGACAAGTCCAGCGATTCGGGACGCCCGGCCGCGGCCGCAGTCGGTTCACCGCCCTTTCTCACAAGGCTCGACGCCCGCGCGTGGCTGTATTGAATATACGGACCCGTCTCACCTTCGAAATTGAGTATCTTATCCCATGAAAATACATAATCCTTAATGCGGTTGTTCGAAAGTTCCTGGAATATCACCGCGCCTATGCCCACCTGCCTCGCCGTCTCATCCATATTATCGGTGTTCACATTCTTTTCCTTCACGATCTCCCTTGTGCGCTCTATCGCACGGTTCAGCACGTCTTCCAGGAAAACCACCCTACCTGCTCTGGTAGACATGACCCCATCCTCAAGGCTCACCAAGCCGAAGGGTATGTGCACACAGTCGTCAGCCCAGTCCAATCCTAAAAGCTCGATGATCTTTATCCATTGCCGGAAATGCAGGTTCTGCTGTGAAGCGACTATGTATAGATTCTTATGGAAGCTGTATTCATCCTTACGGTACAGCGCCGCCGCTATATCCCTTGTAATGTACAGTGTGGAACCATCTTTTTTGGTAATAAGCGCCGGCGGCATATCCCACTCTTCGAGGTTCACAATGAGAGCGCCGTCTGACTCCTCAAGCAGTCCCTTGTCCGTCAATGCGTCTATAACCCTGCCCATCTTATCGGAATAAAAACTTTCGCCCGCATATGAGTCGAAGTCTATGCCCAGCAGTTTATACACACGGCTGAACTCCTTGAGACTCTCATCCCTGAACCATTGCCATAATCCCGTTTCCTCAGCGCCGCCCTGTTCGAGCTTGGAAAAGGCCAGCCGCGCCTCATCCGCAAGCCCCTCGTCCGTTTCCGCCTCGTCATGGAATCTCGTATAATACTCAAGCAATGTCTTTATAGGCGCCTGCTCGACATCCTCCTTTTTCCCCCACTTCCTGTATGCGACTATGAGCTTGCCAAACTGCGTCCCGTAGTCGCCCAGATGGTTTATACGCACCGTATCATATCCCAGAAACGCGTAAATATTGTTGATGGCGTTGCCTATTACCGTGCTTCTTATATGCCCGATATGGAAGGGCTTGGCTATATTCGGCGAGGAATATTCCACTATGACCTTCCTGCCTGCGCCTATATCCGAACCGCCGAATCTGTCCCCCTCTCCCAGAGCAGATGTGAGCACAGTCCGTAATAATATCTCCTTGTCAATGAACATGTTGACATAGGCGTTCACCGCCTCAACCTTTCCGAACAGAGCGCAGCCTTCAAGCTTCTCAGCAAGCTCTTTCGCGATCGCCGTCGGCGCCTTTCTCATGAGCTTGGCGAGCCTGAAACAGGGAAAGGCGTAATCACCCATACTGCTCTCCTGCGGTATCTCCACCATATTCAAGATCTCCGCGCCGCTGAGTTCCGTTATATGTTCTTCAAGTTTACCGGCTATTTGTTTTTTAAAATTCTGCAACTCTTTCTCCTTATTGTTACTATTCAAACCTTTTAACTTTAACCCGCTATTTCTCACGCAGCTCGCAAACGGTGACGCCGCCTTCGTTATACTCGCCGTTATTTCTCACGCAGCTCGCAAACGGTGACGCCGTCGCCGCCTTCGTTATACTCGCCCCTGCGGAAGCTCTTTACATGGCGGTGGCTCTTTAACATCCTCTGTATGCCGTCCCTGAGTATGCCCTCGCCCCTGCCGTGTATTATCGTCACCGCGCCCAGCCCCGCGATGAATGCGTCGTCGAGGTATTTATCCACTGCCGCAAGCGCACCCTCCAGATTTTCACCCCTGACGCTTATACTGGGCGTCACGGATTCCACCTTTTGTCTGAACAATGTGCTGTGACCGGATTGATGCGGCCTGCCCGCTTGCTTGCCGCCGTCAATCCTTGAAAGATTTACTGCCGCAACGCTTATCCTGAGCCGTCCTATCTGCACCTGCACGTCGCCCTTGTAGTCGGGCGGGCTTATGACCTCGCCGTTCTGCCCGAGACTGAGCACATTGACCTTATCCCCCACCTTTAGCTTCGTGGGATCGACAGGGTTTTTATTCACCTGAACACGCGATTTTTCGTGATATTTTTCATCAAGCGCCCTGAGCTTCTTGCGCCCGGCGTCGAGTCTGCGGCTCTTTTCAGCGGAATCCGTTATCAGTGTGAGTTCCCGCAATTCCCGCTGTATCTCGTCTGAAATCTCCTTAGTCTCCCTGACCATGGCGCGGGCTTCTTCCCTGGCGGCGCTGATCAGCTTATCCCTCTTCTCCTCGAACTTCGCCTTCTCCCGCTCAAACTCATCTTTCTGCTTTTTCATGAGCAGTTTCAGCATTGCCGCTTCATCAAGCTCCGCCTCGGCGGCCTTACGATCCGATTCTATAGACCTTATTACCGATTCGAACTGCATGTCCGTGGTTCCGAGAAGTCCCGCCGCTCTTCTTATTATACCCTCATCCAGGCCAAGCTTACCGGATATTTCGAAAGCGTTTGAGCGCCCGGGGGTTCCGATTCTAAGCTTGAACGTAGGGCTGAGCGTATCTACATCGAACTCCATCGACGCGTTTTCAACGCCGTCCGTCGCTATAGCGAACTTCTTAAGCTCGGTATAGTGTGTCGTAGCTATCGTCATGGCGCCCAAGCTTTTCAGTCTCTCGATGATCGCTATGCCCAGCGCCGCCCCTTCGGTCGGATCCGTGCCCGCGCCCAGCTCATCAAGCAGCGCGAGGGTTCTCGCGTTGCTGCGGCTCGTAATATCCACAATATTCTTCATATGCGAAGAAAATGTCGATAAGCTCTGCTCTATGCTCTGTTCGTCGCCTATATCCGCGAACACATTCTCCATCAATGGTATCTCCGCGCCGTCGTCAGCCGGTATATGCAGACCCGCCTCCGTCATAAGCACGAACAGCCCCACCGTCTTCAGCGTTACGGTTTTTCCTCCTGTATTAGGACCCGTTATTATGAGGGTTTTATAATTCTTGCCGAGTTCCAGGCTTATAGGAACGACCTCGCGTGCGGGAATCAGCGGATGCCTGCCGTTTTTGACGCGAAGATATCCGTCCGCGTTTATATGCGCCTCCGACGCCTTCTGCTTAGCCGAAAGCCTGCCCTTGGCGAATATTACATCCAGCTTTACCAACATATCCTGATTGTTGATGATATCATGCCCGGCCTCCGCGACCTCGGCGGAAAGCTCTGCGAGAATACGCTCCACCTCGCGGGCTTCAGCCAGCTCCAGTTCGCGCAGCTCATTATTCAAGTCTACTATGGCCTGAGGTTCTATGAAAAATGTTGCGCCTGTGGAAGACTGATCGTGTATCATGCCCGGGAATTTCGCCTTGTGCTCCTGCTTTACAGGAATCACGTAGCGCCCTTGCCTCATGGTGACTATGCTGTCCTGAAGTAAACCCTTGTTGCTGGAAGATGTGATTATATTATTAAGTCTCGTTCGGATCAATTCATTCTGTATGCCTATAGCGCGTCTAAGCCGCCTTAGCTCAAGGCTTGCGCTGTCCGCCATATCGCTCTCTGAAAGGATGCATGTCTCTATCCTTATTTCGATCTCCCTGTGCGGCTCTATAACACCCGCAAGGCTTGAGATTATGGGCAGATCCGGCAGATCGCTCCCCAGAAACTGCGCTACCCGCCTAGCGGATACAAGCTGACCGCAGACATCAAGAAGCTGGCGCATCGTTAACGCTCCGCCTTTTTCCGCATATATTACGCTGCCTTTTACATCATGGATGTTCCTTAACGGAATGCCTCCCTTACGCATAAGCACCGCCGCCGCTTCAGACGTCTCAGCGAGTCTCTGTCTGATGATGTGCGGCGATGTGACCGGCGTCAGTTCGGCGATCTCCGCGCGCGCTAAATCAGACGCCGCTTCATCTCCGAGCAGGTTTCTGATCTTGTCAAACTCCAGTATTCGGTATTCCCTCTTGCTCATGGGTTTCATTGCTCGACAAGCTTCTTGTATCTTTCGAGTTCACTCTTTGCCTGGGTATTTTCCATTTGAAGATCGAAGAAGCTTCTCTCAAGTTCCTTATTCTTGTATTCCAGATCCCTTATCAGCTCGGCGGAATCATGCCTGCCCTCCTCATGGGCGTTCAAGCTTGCTGCAAGGCTGTCACGGTGACGCTCCGCGTCCGCAAGTCTGCTCTCAAGATTGCTCTGGTTTTCTTTCAAGCGTTCTGACTCATTGAAAATCTCATCGTACTTTTTCTGGAGTTCGGATTTTTCGTTGAGAGTGTGCTGCGCTTCATCCTTGTATTGGAGGAAGCTTCGTTTTGCCTCCTCCCAAAGCTGGATGTAGTGCTGCGTATCGTTTTCCATCTGCTCGCTGCGGCCTTTCAATTCGTCATTCACATTCCAACTGCTAAAAAGTTCATCCGCGATGTTGAGCGCGGCAAGCGCGGCAAGCTCTGAGACAGAACCGCTTGGAAGTAAACTTGCCATCTGCCTCATCCTTTCGTCCACATACGCAGCGACCCTTTCGATGTACTCCTGCGTCTTGTCGCCGGAAACGGTATATTCCTGCCCGTAGATTTTGACCTTTGCCCTTTCCATACTTGACTCCATTTCATCGCCTGTGTTAGACGGCGAAAAACTGAACTTTAGGCAACCTCCGGAAACCCGAAGGTGCTCAAGTAGTAAGCCTATAACTATATATCCCGAAGGACAGCGCCGAGTTTTTCCGAAAGCGCGGTAAGCGTTTTCTCATACTCAAGCGCAGCCTCTTCATCCGTAAGAGTACGTTCTGCCGAACGGTATACCAGATTAAACGCGACACTCTTCTTGCCCTCTCCAATCTGTTTACCCCTGTATACATCAAACATCTTCACGCTTTCGAGGATCTTGCCCCCATGCGAGCGTATCACATCCGTAAGCTCCCGGACGGTGACCTCTTCATCTACCACAAGAGCCATGTCCCTGTCCACAGACGGATATTTAGGCAACGGACGATAATATCTCATCACATCAGCCTTGCCGGCTACGCTCTCCATGTCCACTTCGCCGACGTAACACCTGACGCCGATTCCATATCTGCGAGCCGCATCAGGATGCAACTCCCCGAATGTTCCTATACGCTCACCGTCCAGATAAACAGCGGCACAGCGGCCGGGATGATATGTGGGCGCATCCCTTTCGGCTCTGTATTCGGGCGTCAGCCCGAATGTTCCAAACAGCGTCTCCAGAGCGCCCTTCAACGTAAAGAATCCTACGCCGTTCCCATACAAGCCTATAGACATGGAAATTCTTTCCTTCGGCAACTCCGCGTCGTCCGCCGTCGAGACTACACCACCGCTCGTGCTGAGCGCCACGGTCGGAAGGCTGTTCGCCGCCGTATCGTTCGCCGCCGAGACTACACCACCGCTAGTGCTGAGCGCTGCGGCCGTAATGCCGTCCGCCGCCGAAGCCGGCGCCATCCTGAATGTATTGCCTATTTCAAAAGCTCTAGCCGCTTCTATATTCCTCGAATAATTCCGCCCCAGCACTTCAAGCAGATTCGGCAGGAGTACCGTTCTCATGACACTGTTCTCTTCCCCCAGCGGATTTATGAGCCTCACAAAGTCTCGCGTCCCGCCTTCTTCGGGTATGCGTGCGGTTTCAACCCCTTTAGGGCTGACAAAAGAATATGTCTGTATCTCGTTATATCCCATACCCGTCAGAGCGCCGCGAGCTGCGTCACAAAGGCTTCTCGAACGCGGTTTCACCGCGATGCCGCCTCCTCCAGGTAATGTCACGCCAAGCTTGTCGTAGCCGTGTATACGCGCGGCTTCCTCTATGAGATCTACTTCCTCCTTCAGATCCAGTCTTGTATAATGCGGCAGAACCTCCAAGCTGTCTCCGGCGCCCGCGACCTTCATCTCAAGCCGTTCGAGGTAGGACTTTATCAGTGCTCCGCTCATCTCTCCGCCGAGCACCTTGTTCACCCTGGACACACGAAGCTTTATGGGTTCCGGCGCCGCCTGCCCGGCATATATGTCCACCGCGCCGCTTACGACGCGTCCCGCGCCCAGCAAGACGATCAAAGCGCAGACCCTGTCCGCTGCTTCCTTTGCTAATTCCGGGCTTATACCCTTTTCGTATCTGGCGGAAGCCTCCGTGCGCAGTCCGAGCTTCTTCGAAGTGAGCCTTATGCAGTCGCTGTTAAAACACGCGCATTCGATCAGTATCGTCTCGGTGTCATTCTGGATCTCGGAATTAAGACCGCCCATGACCCCCGCTATGCCTATGGGCTTCGCAGCGTCCTTTATCATCAAGGTATCGCCTGACATAAGGCGCTCCGACCCGTCCAAGGTGACAAACTTCTCGCCTTCCTCCGCCGTGTCTACGATGATCTTGCCGCCCTCTACCGTGCGAATATCGAAGGCATGCAATGGATGTCCGTATTCCAAAAGCACGTAATTCGTAATGTCCACAATATTGTTGATAGGGCGCATTCCCGCCAGCATAAGCCGTTTCTGCATCCACCACGGCGACTGCTCTATCTTCACATCCGTCACCACGCGCGCAATATATCTGCTGCATAGTTCAGGATTCTTAACTTCCACACTTATAAAATCGCTCGCCTTCTTCTCATGCGCGTCGTTGACGCGGGTATCCGGAAGACGGAGTTTTTTGTCAAATGTCGCCGCCGCTTCCCGTGCCATCCCTATGATGGAGAGACAGTCAGGCCGGTTTGGGGTTATCTCAAAATCGACGACATCATTCCTGAGACCCACAGCCTCCGCAAAGTCCGTACCCGGCTCGTATTCTCCCTCAAGCAGCCAAATGCCGTCCTTATGCGCTATAGGCACGACCTTGTCGTCGAAACCCAACTCCTGTGCTGAGCACATCATCCCGTAGGAATCTACGCCCCGGAGTCTGCCCTTCTTTATCTTAAGACCGTCGGGAAGTACGCTGCCCACAAGTGCGACCGGAACATACGCGCCCTCAGTCACATTCTGCGCCCCGGTAACTATCTGAACAGGCGCCTCCGCGCCCACCTCAACCAGGCCAACCACCAGATGATCCGAATTCTCATGAGGCTTAACAGAAAGAACCTTGCCGATCACGATCTTATGCAGACCTTCACCGTAGGTTCTCACCCCTTCAAGGTTGGAACCCGACATTATCATCCTCTCGCAGAATTCATCAATACCTGCGTCTATGTCAACATATTCTTTTATCCAATTTAGCGGCACTAACATTATATGTAATTCCCTTTCCTATATGGTAACTATTTAAACGCCACGCCATCTTCGCCCATACCGGAACCTGGTGACGATTTCCGACTTCTCACGTACCTTGAGTACGCTCCGAGGCCGCAAATCGCCCCCAGAACCCGGTCTGAACAAACCTAACGCGGCGTTTAAATAGTTTCGATTATAATACGAACCGAACTATTTAAACTGCTCTATGAAGCGCATATCGTTCTCGTAAAAAAGCCTTATATCGTCGATGCCGTGCTTCAGCATGGCTATCCTCTCGACGCCCATGCCGAAGGCGAAGCCTGTATATTTCTCTGTATCTACGCCGCCCACCTTCAAGACATTCGGGTGAACCATGCCGCATCCTAATATCTCAATCCATCCGCTGCCCTTGCAAACCCGGCATCCTGTTCCGCCGCATTTGAAGCATGACATATCCATCTCGGCGCTCGGCTCCGTGAACGGGAAGAAATGCGGTCGGAATTTGGTGGTCACACCTTCGCCGAACATGCGTTTCGCAAATGCGTCGAGGGTTTCTTTAAGATCGGCCATAGTGATGTTCTCGTCCACAATAAGCCCCTCCACCTGATGGAACATGGGCGAATGCGTCGCGTCGGGCGTATCCGTTCTAAAGCAGCGTCCGGGCGAAATCACCTTTATGGGAGGTTTCTCCTTCATGAGCGTCCTCACCTGAACCGGCGAGGTCTGCGTTCTAAGTAATGTGTTTTTCGTTATATAAAAGGTATCCGATAGATCGCGCGACGGATGGTTGGGCGCGGCGTTCAGCGCGTCAAAATTATTGAAAACCGTCTCCACCTCCGGTCCCTCGGCTATACTGAATCCCATATTCATGAAAATATTCGATATCTCATCAATGGTAAGTGTAATGGGATGCCGTACTCCAAGGTGAATCCTCTCGCCCGGTTCCGTTACATCAATGGCTTCACCGGCGAAACGAGCTGTCTGTTCAGACCGCGTTAACTCTTCGAACTTCAAAGAAAGCTTTTCCTCGATTTCCGCCCTGGCTTCATTCGCCAGACGCCCCAGTTCCTTTCTCTCTTCAGGCGCAAGGGAACCCATACTCCTCAATATAGCGGTAAGGCTGCCTTTTTTCCCGAGAACCCGTATACGCACATCCTCCACATCCGCTTTAACAGAAGCGCTTTCGAGCCGTTCATCCGCCTCCCTAAGTATCGCCTTTAATTGTTCTGACTGTATTTCACTCATCAGCACACTCCTTTATATTTCATGGCGCCGCTTCAGCTCTACTGCCGCCGCCGCGCGCCGTATTAAACCAAGTCTTCCGCCGCCTTGCCTCGCCGCCGAACACGAAGCCTTCAGCCGCTTCAGCCGCGCCGTACTGTCTCGAACATGATTATAGCCGCAGCGACAGATGCGTTCAGCGATTCCGCTTTCCCCGGCATGGGTATCCTCACGATCATATCCGCGTTCTCAACGAACTCACGGCTGAGTCCATTGCCCTCGTTACCCACTGCCAGCGCTAAATCGCAGCTGAAATCGGCTTCGTAGCATGAAACGCTTCCATGGGCATCCGCCGCGATTATCCTCTTGCCCGATGCCCGTGCGATCCTTACCGCATCCGCCGCGCTTTCCGCAAAACCGAGTTCTATGCGAAACAGCGCTCCCGCGGAAGCTCTCACAGCCTTTGGCGAAAACACATCCCCGCTGCCCTTGACGGACAAGACCCCTTTGAATCCCGCCGCCTCAGCCGTCCTTACAAGAGTTCCTATATTGCCCTGATCCTGGATCTTGTCGAGGATCAGCCAATTCCCCGGAACTACAAGCCCCAAGCCGCAAACGGGCTTTCTCACCACTGCCATAAGCTGCTGCGGCGTCTCAACATCCGCCAGTGAAACAAAGAGTTCCCTGGGGATGAGCACCGCCTCAGCGCCCGCGTCTAAGACCGCCGAAGCAAAGCCCTCAGCGCCCTCAGCACCGCCTCCGTTTTCGCTTTCGCAGAAAAGGGCAAATGCAATCTCAGCACCGTTTTCAACAGCCTCCCTTAATAAGTTAGGCCCTTCGATCAAATAGAAACCGGACTTATCGCGTCCCTTTTTACTCTTGAGCTGTCTCACGAGTTTTATAATTTTATTATCCGCAGATACGATTCTTTTCATTGCACGTCTGATCTATCAACACCTGAACTCGAAAGAGCCGGTATCCCGGCTCTGACGCTTACATCGGCAATATTTATTCCTTTGTTCTGAGAAAAGGCGGAATATCGAATTTAGGCTGCGTGTCCCTGCCTACAGCGCTTATGCCGTCCTGACGCGCCCCTACCGGAGCTTCTTTCTGCGTATCAGGCTGTATGTAATCAATGTCTACAGACACCGGCGCTTTGCCCTCAAAGCCCGTCGCGATGACCGTGATCGTGATCTCATCGCCCATATCCTCTCTGACGGTCGCACCGAATATCACGATGGCGTCCTTATCCGCAGCCTGAGCGATCTCATCGGCGGCCTCGCTGACCTCCATCATTCCGAGGTCATAGCCGCCTGTCACATTGAGCAAGATGGCGTTCGCACCGTCTATGCTGGTTTCAAGCAACGGACTGGCCACAGCCGATCTCACCGCGTCTTTTATCCGCATTTCGCCGCTGCCGCCTCCTACGCCCATATGCGCTATGCCGCGGTCGCTCATAACCGTCTTCACATCGGCGAAGTCGAGATTTATGATCCCCGGTATCGTTATAAGGTCGGTTATGCCCTGAACGCCTTGCCTCAGTACATCATCCGCCATTCTAAAGGCTTCGTTCAGCGTCGTCTTCTTCTCCGCAACCAAAAGCAGCTTGTCGTTGGGCACCACAACCAGCGAGTCCACATATTTTTTAAGGAACTTAATACCGAGATCCGCGTGATCGCTGCGCGCCTTCCTCTCGAAACTGAAAGGCTTCGTCACAACGCCTACGGTGAGTATGCCCATATCCTTTGCGGCCTTCGCGACTATAGGCGCCGCGCCCGTCCCGGTGCCTCCACCCATTCCGCAGGTTATGAAGACCATATCCGAACCCGACAAAAACTGGTTCAGATCCTCCATATTCTCTTCCGCCGCCTTTTGCCCCACCTCGGGGTTTCCTCCGGCGCCGAGTCCCTTCGTCAGCTTCGTGCCTATTTGAAGCCTGTTTTCAGCTTTTGATAAAGAAAGCGCCTGTATATCCGTATTGATCGACAGGAAACTCACACCTTGCATACCTGTTTCTATCATCCTGTTGATCGCGTTGCCGCCGCCGCCGCCTATGCCGATCACCTTTATTTGAGCGGCACTCTCTATATTTCGTTCAAATTGCAACATTCTTCAGCATCCTCCCGTCGCTTCGGATTAAAGTAGTAATAATAACCAAATATTACCACCTTTCGGCTATTGTGCGCTTATTGTATCACAATTCCAGATATTTTGCACTACTTATCATCGGAATCGCGCCTTTTTTTTGCGACATATTTATCTATTATCAAATGCCTGATGGTGGCGCTATTGTTGAACAGCCGCCCTCCGAATACAAGAATCGCGGCATAATAAAGCGGAACCCCTAACTGATCGCCTAAGTATGTCAGCGCACCTGCCAGGATGGCATTGATCGCAAATCCGCTTACAAATATCAAGTTGCTGTATCTTTTTTCAAGATGACTCCGCGCGGCGCCCAGAAGCGAATCAAGCGCCGCCAGAAGCGCCATTGTTATATAAAAAGCATACTCTGTGGGATATGTGAAATTGAACACGAAGCCCAATCCTATGCCCACAGCCAAGCCCAAAAACATAGCAATTATCATAAAGCCCTACCTTGCCCCTTTTCGTTAATCACCAGCCTCCTGCTGTACCGCATGCGCGTTGCTGAATGTCGTCCTTCGCGTCGGATGCGCCGGAAGCTCCACGTCCGTCTCCACCTGAACCTTATATATAAGTCCGTAATAGTCCTTAAGCATCATACCATAGCTGTTCTTACTTATCATAGCTTCCGACATATTGGCGGGATCCCCTATGGCTTGTATCACAAACGGCCGTGCTTCAGGCTCCCCGTTGATCCGCGTCGTATAACCGTTGCAATATATAGTCGTTCCTCTGTATATTCTATGCCCGTTTATCATGATCGCTTCAGCGCCGGACTTGCCCAGCTCACTCAAAATCCTCAGTATGTCGGTATCATGAACGATAAACGGGTTCACATCCGCCCACTCCGGGATTTCATCCGGCGAATCATCCAGCACTATGGTGATCCCCGGTCCATGAACAGCGGTGGCGCCTGTCATAGTCTTATACATCGCAAGCTCACTTGATACAGTCTCATAAAAATCCCTGTCTATATCCGCCTGTATCTGCTCGTACTCCTCCAGCTTCTGCTCGGTCTCAGCCATTCGCTCGTAAATATCGCCGATACTCGCTTCCTCACTCGCTATAGAAACCTCAAGGTCTGTGATGGTCTTTCTGGAAACGAAGAGATTCATCCCGTCGGCGCTTTTCGCCTGCGCCACTATGGAAAAGCCTATGATTATGCTCAGCACGAAAAAAAAATTTCTTCTGGTCTTCTGACCAATCCTCTTCATTGCCCCGCTTCCTCCACCGCTCTGGCATACCGGAAACCCGTAACGCTGCCGTTATATCTGGCGATGTTGACCGTATCGCTTTTCTCGATCGATACACGAATACTGTAATACTTAATGGTGCTCATAATGCCGTGTTTTATGTTAATAGCCGAATCCATTGTATCAGGATCCCCTATCGCCAATATCTTATAGGGCGGCGCTGTCGCTCTGGCGTTTATATTTACATTATCGCCCGCAAGAACGATCTCCGTCAGATTCACCACCCTGTGACCGTTGATGGAAACCGCCTCCGCTCCCGCCTCTTTGAGACGGTTTACAAGACCCAGCAATAGTTCAAAATGCGTCATTATCTCACTGTAGCGATCCTGTTCCGCTCCCTCCATGGGAAGAGGATCATCGAGGGTGATGATCAGCCCCGGTCCTACCACGTCAACCACTCCCGCAGCCATCTTATAGCGTTCAAGCTCGCTCAAGGTCGTCGCGAAAAATGTATCCTCCTCCGCGGCTTCCTTCTCATAGGCCGCCAGTCTCTCCTCCTTAACCCGCAGATCCTCCGTCATCGCGTCCCTTTCGAGCTGCAGCCTTTCAAGCTCGTCCTGGTAAGGCGCCACCTTACCGATAGGCACAAGCCCCCCTTGATCAGGCATTTCTCCCGAAGTGATCTGCACGGATATAGCGAAACCGATACAGACTGCCAGCAGACTTACTACCAACATACCTCCATACTTATTCACAGCAATATTCCCCCTCATTCAGCAAGCGGCTGCCACGCGATATAGTTATCACCGCCGATCCTGACCGTCCCTCTCTGTATTTCCTGCGCATCCAAATCCAAAAGCGTCGCCTTCAGCCTCTCAAGACTCTCTGCAAAGTTGGCGGGTGTGCCTTCACAGATCAGATGGTCGTAAACATAAGCCCTTATTATTATATTCGAAATGTCAATCTTTTTAAAGTATAATTCGCTTTTTTTTACATCTTTCATAAGATTTAATGTGTCGGTAAATGCTGCGTTCTCTTCAACCTTGACTGTCTTGCCTGTTTCTGCTTCTATTACAGTCATAGAAGAGAGTTCCGTCAGTACAGGTTCCGTATCCGTCACCCGCAGTATCAAGCCCTCTTCATCTATTATCACGCAATTTCCATTATACTTTATGAAGGCCGCCTCCTCCCTCTCGGATACGTGAATCAGCAGGGTAGACGGGGGCTCGCGGCGCGTCTTTACATTCATAATGTAGGGATCGCTCATGAGGGTTTTCTTTAATTCTCCTACATCCGTCTTGAACAAATTATCGCCTATGAGAACCCCTGTTTTCTCTATAAGCTGTTCCGACGTGTAATAATTATTGTTTTCGATCACTATGTTCTGAATGCCGAAGACCTGTGAGGTCAAAAAAAAGTAAAGCCCCGTGCTTAAAAGAATAAGCCCCGTCAATTTCAACAGGTAATGCTTTTTCCTGCGTTTCTTTTTCTTTCTCACCGGCTCTTTATAGTCCTTCATGATCCCCACCCGACGCTATATGAGCGTATATGACGTCGGCGGCGTCTATTCTTCCCAACCGTCCGCTCGCCTCGCTCATTTCATTGATGATTCTCTTGTTATTTTTAAGCCGCAGTATCATGTCAAGCAGCCTTTCCTGACTCAAATCCTTTTCCTCAAGGAGTATCGCGCCGCCGCGTTCCGACACGGTCTTCGCGTTGTACAGCTGATGATCCCCCGCCACGTTCGGCGACGGTATCATGATGGACGCCTTCCCGCAGGCTGTCACCTCGGATACAGTAAGCGCCCCGCTGCGGCATACGATGAGATCGGCCGACGACATGTATTCATATATATTGTTCGAATACTCCATCACCGTAATGCGCCCATCCGTCTCCAAGCCATCTGCTTTCACGCCGCCCATGATGCTGTCGTAATATCTCTCTCCTGTGATAAAAAAGACCCGCATGTCAGGTTCTTCATGTAGGTTTTTTAATATGCCCGCCACCGATTCGTTTATCTTTCCCGCGCCTATACTGCCGCCGAAGCAGAGCAGTACGAAGACGCCCGGTTCTATTCCCAGTTTTTCCCTGTAATTCATTATCCCGGCTGTAACAAACTCCTTGCGTACCGGATTACCCGTCACCACCAATTTGTCCGGAGACTTGAAATACCGCTTGCCTTCTTCAAAGGCGAGAAAAACCTTTTCGGCGTACTTCTCTGCCATCTTGTTCGCCACGCCCGGAAAGGCGTTCTGCTCATGAATAAATGTTCTTATCCCTGCTCTACCCGCTTCCCTCACCACGGGACCCGATACATAACCACCCGTGCCTATCACCACGTCGGGTTTGAATTCCCTGAGAATCTTTCGAACCTCCGCTCCCGCTCTTATGAGATCCGCCGTCACGCCTATATTTTTCAGGAGATTCTTCCTGTCAAAGCCTCTTATCTTTATCAGGCGTATAGGGTAGCCGCTGTCCGGCACGAGCTTCCTCTCGCGTCCCCTCTCGCCGCCGATAAAGAGTATTTCGCTGTCCGGCTGCCTGCGTTTGATCTTATCGGCTATAGCCACAGCGGGATATATGTGTCCTCCCGTACCGCCTCCGGCCAGTATCGCCCTCACTGTGCCGCCCCCTGCCGCTTTTCGATCCGCCGGGAGACGTTCAGCACCAGCCCCGCAAGCCCCATATAGATCATGAGCGCGTTGCCCCCGTAGCTCACAAACGGCAGCGCCACCCCCGTAGGCGGCATCCACGCCGTCACAACCATAAAATGCAATAAAACCTGCATAGCGATGAAAATGGTAACCCCTCCCGCAAGCAACATGCTGAACCTGTCGGGCGCCTTCATCGCTATATACATCCCCCTGAAGATCAACACCAGGTACGCGGCCAACAGGAGTATGCATCCCACAAGTCCCAGTTCCTCGCTTATTATCGCCAATATGAAATCATTATAGCCCTCGGGCAGGTACAGCATTTTCTGCACGCTGTGGCCGAATCCGACGCCTAAGACCCCGCCCGCTCCTATGCCCAGCATAGACTGCGCCACTTGATATCCCCCGCCCTGCAGGTTTAGGAACGGATCCGTAAAATCCGTCAGGCGCTGAGCCTGATAGCCGCCTTCATCCGATACGAGCTTATAAAGCACTACGCCCACCCCACCGGCGACCACGCTTCCGAGATAGACTATATTCAAACCGGCTATGAACATCATGCCCACGACAATCCCGCACACCACAACAGCAGTGGAGAGATTCGGCTGTTTGTAGATCAGCAGACCGAAAAGCCCGCCGAAGATCAGCATTGGAAGAACCCCCCGCATCATAGATCGTATGCGTTCCTTATCGGCGGCATAAAATCTGGCGGTTACCAATATAACAGCAGCCTTGGCGATCTCTCCCGGCATGAATGTCACTCCCGACACAGAAAGCCATCTGGCCGCGCCGTTTTTCACCACACCCAGAGGAGTAAAGAGCAGCAACAGCAGGATCAAGCTTATGATGCCTGTCAGATATGCAAACCTGTAGAAATATCTCACCGGCACGATCTCCGCCAATGTCATGACCGCAAATCCGGCGGCGGCGAAGGCGATCACCCGTTTCAGGAAATGATACTGGTCGCCGAACTCGCTCAGGGCGAAGGCGCTGCTGGCGCTTCCCACCATGACAACGCCGAAGATCACGATCCCTGTGACAGCCGCCAGATATACATAGTCAACTGCGTTTGCCTTTACCCTTTTATCCGGCATATCTTTTTAGCTCCTCTACACAAGTTTTAAAATCTTCTCCCCGTTCCTCGAAACAGGCGTACATATCCCAGCTCGCGCAGGCCGGCGAAAGCAGCACCGTATCTCCCGGCTCAGCGGCTTCAAAGCCCTCTCTGACACAGGCTTCCATATCCCTGCATATAACAATGCGCTCTTCCGCAAACCCGGATTTCAGCGCGGCGCTCGCGATCTTTTCGGCCGTCCGTCCCATCAGCGCCAGCTTCTTAACCTTGCCGCATAAAGCGTTCGCGAAACTCTCAAACGAAGCGTTCTTGTCGTAGCCGCCCGCGATCAGGCATATGCCGCCTTCAATCGCTTCGATGGCCTTTATGGACGCCTCGGGGTTGGTTCCCTTTGAATCATTCACAAAACGCACTCCGCCTACAGTGCCCGCGAATTCAAGCCTATGCTCCACGCCTTTAAATGTTTTCAGCGTCTCGGCTATCGCCTCCCTGGGCGCGCCCGCGCTGTCTGCGGCGGCCGCCGCGGCAAGGGCGTTTTCCAGATTATGGGCGCCGGGTATTATCAGTTCATCTACACCGCATAGGATCGTCTCGTCCTTGCGATCACTAAGCACTATCCGTCCGTCCCGCACAAAGGCGCCTACGCCAAGCTCCCTCGTCCTGCTGAATGGTCTCACCTGCGCGGCGCAGCCTTTCGCCAAGATCCATGATAAAACCTCGCCGCGGTTCACGATAAAAAAATCGTTTTCATCCTGATTTTCAAATATCCGCGCTTTGGCCGCGGCATAATTCAGCATAGTCTTATGCCTGTCCATATGATCCGGTGTAATATTGAGCAGCACCGACACCTTAGGATGAAAATCCACTATCGTTTCAAGCTGAAAGCTGGAGGTTTCCGTCACCATCCATGAGTTCTCATCCATGTCCTCAAGCAGTGCCTTGGACACGGCGGGTATACCTATGTTCCCGGCGATCTCCGCACGCATCCCGGCATTCTTGAACATCTCGCCGATCAGTGAAGTCGTCGTCGTCTTTCCATTCGTTCCTGTGACAGCCAGGAAGTTAGCCCGTCCCGCCCGCCATGCAAATTCCAGTTCCCCCATCACAAGCGCGCCGTTTCTTCTGGCGTCCGATACAATCCGCGCGTCGGGGGGTACGCCGGGACTCAATATCAGATAGTCCCACTTTTCGTCCGCCGCCGGCGTCTCCCCGTTCAGAAATAATCTCACATTCCTTTTTGGCGCCGAGGCGAAAACATCCAGACCGGCTCTCCCGATCTCATCGGCAGTCTTATCATCATAGCCCCATACTTCCGCGCCCATTTTCACTGCCGCCGCCGCTGCTGCGGCGCCGGATTTCGCGAGTCCCGCGATCAATACCCTGCGTCCCTTTAAAGAAATCATGATATATTGACCTCATCTGATATAAATTAGCAAACCTGCCGCGCACATCACCGCCGTAAATCCCCAAAAGACAAACACCACAGTTTGCTCCGACCAGCCGCTCAATTCGAAATGATGGTGGAGCGGCGCCATTTTAAATACCCTTTTCCCCCTTGTCTTATAGCTTACAACCTGTATTATGTCTGAAAGCGCCTCCAACACATAAACAAGTCCTACTATCGGAAACATGAGTTCCATCCCCAACGACATGGACGCTGCGGCCAAACCGCCGCCCAAGGCCAGGGAACCCGTATCCCCCATGAATATCTTCGCGGGGTTGCGGTTGAATATAAGAAAGCCGAGGCAGCCGCCCGCAAGCGCGGCGCAGAACGCCGATCCCGGCGTGATTTCGCCTGTCTGCAGATTCCACGGCAGCAGGTTGTTCGCCTGCACACTCGCTGCGGCAGCGAAAAAAATAGCTACGACGGCGGTAACGCCGGAGGCCAGTCCGTCGAGTCCGTCCGTCAGATTCACGCTGTTCACGGCCGCGACTATCAAGAAAGCCGCAAACGGTATATAAAAAACCCCTATGTCGAGTTTTTCATCCATAAACGGAATAAAGAGTTCCGACGCGTCCGGCGATGTGAAGAACCTGTAAGCGGCCGCCAGAGCCGCAATAGCGGTCTGAAGCGCGATCTTTTGCATCACAGTCAGACCGAGATTTCTTTTCATCCTGACCTTTACATAATCGTCAAAGAAACCCAAGGCGCCGAAAGCGGCGAACGTGAGCAACAGCACCGCGCCCTCCGCAGAAACGCCGCTGAAAGCGATGTAACTCACGATAGTTCCCGCTATGAGCGCGATCCCCCCCATAGACGGGGTTCCGCTTTTACTTTGATGCGACTCGGGGCCGTCTTCTCTTATGTTCTGTCCTGCCTTCATCCGCCTTAAAACCGGCAGCAGCAGCACGGTGAACGCCGCCGCCGCCGCGAACGCCGTCACTATAGTCAGAAGCAGACGAATCGTAACCGAATATCCACTCAAAAATTCCGTCATTTCAAGATCCTTTTTACCAATACCTCCATAGCCATACCCCTGGAACCCTTTACCAGAATCACATCGCCCGCGCTCAGCATGCTGCCTATATTCATCCAGGCTTCGTCCTTCGTTGAAAAGCTCAGCACCTTCATGTGCCTGTCTGTATCTATAGCGGAGGCGCCTTCGGCGATGTCCGCCGCCTTTTCGCCTACTGTCACCAATATGTCGATCGCCTTACCCGCCGCGTAAGCGCCTATATTGCGGTGGTACTCAGGCGAGCGTATCCCCAGCTCGTTCATATCTCCCAGGATGGCGATCTTCCTTATGCCCTTCACGCTGTCCAGCATATCCAAAGCCGCTCTCATGGAATCGGGACTGGCATTGTAGGTGTCGTCCAGTACCTTCATCCCATCCTTACCCACAAGGCGTCCTGAGATCGTAAAGGTCGAAAGCCTTTCCGCCGCCTCTTTCATGGATATGCCCAGATTGAAGGCCGCGGCTACGGCTAGGGCGGCGTTGACCGCGTTGTGGCCGCCGAGGATAGGAATAAAGAACTTTACCATCTCGTCCCCGTGCTCCAGGAAGAAAGTCACGCCCTTTTCTCCCGCGCTCTCAACCGCTGACACGATGAAATCGTTCTTACCCGTGCTCCCTACCTTGACAAGCCTGTACGAACCCGACGCGGTCTCTTCCGTCAGATATCCGCCGTCGGTATTTATGATCAGAACCTCATCGGAACCCATATAATTCGCGATCTCAAGCTTGGCGTCCCTTATGCCTTCCTTGCTTTCAAAGTTCTGTATATGCGCCGCTCCTATATTTGTTATAACCCCTATGTCAGGCTTTATTATGCCCGCCAGCATATCTATCTCGCCCGGCGTATACATGCCCATCTCGAAAACTCCGACTTCGACCCCCTCTTCCATATTAAGCACCGATAGAGGGAGACCGATCTCATTGTTCATGTTCGCGGCCGATTTCGCGGTTTCAAAGTGTCCCTGACATATGTGATATATCATCTCCTTTGTAGTGGTCTTCCCGTTGCTGCCGGTCACGCCGATCTTTTTTATATCGAAGGTCTTTATATAGTATGCGGCGACGTCGCAGAGCGCTTTGGCGGTATCCTCCACTAATATCACGTTCGCATCGCCGCCCGGCGACGCGCCCGCGTCCGATATCACAAAGCTGCGGCACCCTGCGCCCGCAGCCTGTGGGATGAAATTATGCGCGTCATGATTCTCCCCGGCAAGCGCGAAGAAAAGGTCGGACTCTCCCACGTCTCTTGAGTCCTTGGATACGCCGCAGACAAGCGCTCCGGGATCGCCGCTTATCAGCACACCCCCGGTCGCCGCCGCTATTTCCGCCATAGATAATTCTTTCATAATGTTTACCTATTTGTCAATACTAGTGTTTTCATATTTATTTGTATTTTTTCATTGCGGTAACTATTCAAACACTGCGCCGGCTCAGTGCGGCGTTTCATCGGTACAAAAATACCGTTCCATCCTTCGGCAGCAGTTCTCCGGGCTTGGGGTATTGATCGTCGACCATGAAATCCTCGGCCTCGCTGCCTTCCGGCGACGCTGTGTAGTTCAAACCGCTTCCCATCAGCAGCCCGGCGGCGTCGCTGAAATTCATAGCCCTGAGATCCGGCACCGTCACATATGAACTCTGCATCTTCGCCAATGTCTCCTGCGTGTATACCGGCGTTATATTTATATGCCGCAGTACATTGGTCATGATCTCCTTGACTCCGGGTCCGGCTGTCGTGCTTCCGTACTTAACGCCCTGGGGTTCATCCACTATCAATAATACCACAATCTGCGGGTCTTCCATAGGCGCCATCGCTATCATCGATCCCGTCACCTTACCGGTCTTATAACTTCCGTTATCCAGCTTCTCCGCCGTACCCGTCTTACCGCCGATCCTGTATCCCGGAACTGAAGCTATCTTACCGCCGCTGTCAGAAACGACGAACTCCATTATCTTCATCACTTCTTCCGCAGTCTGTTCGCTCACAACCTGTCTGACCACCCTGGGTTTGAATTCCTCGACCACATTGCCGTCCTTATCGACTATAGCCTTTACCAATCTCGGCTGCATGAGCTTGCCATTGTTGCCCAGAGCCGAAACCGCGCTGATAAGCTGAATGGGCGTAACCGATATACCTTGGCCGAATGAGGTCGTCGCCAATCCCAGCTGACCGGCGGTATCCTTGGGCTGCACCAGCGCCGTACCCTCTCCGGGGTAATCGATCTCCGTTTTCGATCTTATGCCGAAACGTTCCAAATAGTCATAATACGTATCAAGACCCATGCGCTGCGCCAATTGTATCATTACGGGATTGCATGAGTTCCCTACAGCTTGCGTGAGTGTTTCGTCCTTATGCGGATCAGGGTATCTCCAGCATCTGATGGTGGTCTTGCCTACCTGATACGTTCCTGAGCAGTAGAACGGTTCGGTGGGTGTGGTGACCCTTTCCTCCAGAGCCGCTGAAACGGTTATCAGCTTGAAGGTCGAACCCGGATCGTAAACGTCGCTCACCATGGGGTTGCGCCACATTTTATTCCAGTATTCTACCTGCTGCTCCGGCGTCAGAGTGCTCATATATTCCGCTTCCAAGGGGTCTATCGGCGTTCTCGGATCATTGGGATCGTAGTCCGGCGTCATCCCCATAGCGAGAATCTCCCCGGTGCGCGGATCCATAACTATGCCCATCACACGCTTCGCGGATGTGACTTCCGCGACATTTGAAATAGCCTTTTCCACATAATGCTGAATCGCTTCATCTATAGTGAGCACGACGTTCAAGCCGTTCTTTTCCTCATAATGCTTCTCTGTGCCGTAGGCTATGATGTCGCCATATCTGTCGGTCTTCTTTATCCATCTTCCGGCTATACCTGTCAGATACTGATCATACTTCATTTCGAGACCGCTGCGGCCGTAGCCGTCGTCGTTCACCGAACCCAGCACATGAGCCGCAAATGCGCCGTATGGATAGTGACGGCTTACGTCGTCTTCTACCTCTATGCCGCCGATACCTATCTCATTTGCCCATGCCCTTATCTCGTCCTTGACTTCCTTGCTTACGTCACGAGCTACCCTGACGCGCTGTTTATCCTGTGTCACCAAGCTTCTCAGCTCTTCCGCGTCCATCCCGAGCTTATCGGCGAGGCTTACCACTATTTCCTCTGTTGCAACGCTCTTAACGCCGTTTTTATTCGAAACGCCGAATTCGGCGGGTCTCACCCAGATTCGGTATGAAACCGCGCTTATCGCCAGTTCTTTCATGTTTCTGTCCAGTATGCTGCCGCGATGCGCCGGAATCATCACATCCTTAGTCTGGCGCTCAGCCGCTTCCACCGCATATGTACCGTTCTCCACAACTGATATCCATCCGATACGGCAGATCAAAACGGCAAAACAGCACGCGACGACAGCAAATACAAATATCAGCCTGCCCTGTGTACGCACGTCGGCATCCTTGTTGAACTGCCCGCCTATCCAAGCGGCTGCGCCTCGCTTAGTTCTTTTCCCGTTACCATAACTCATATGCGTTTTCCTTGATGTATTGGGCGAAATCATTGACCCTTACGGAATTATTTGTGATGAAGACAAACTGCTCCGGCGCCGGATATATCATCCCCAGTTCCTCGATCGCCCTGGATTCGATATAGCTGATGCCCGAAACATTCTTGACTTGAATCTCCAGGCTCTCTATCTCTACATTTACAGCGGCTATATCCTTTATGGTTTGATTTATCTCCTGCTGTACGGACGCTTCATAGTTCGCCGGCATTATGCCGAAGATCACAGCCATGACGCCGCCCAGCACCAGTATGATCAACAGATTTATCTTTACGTAGGGATTCACTCCGGCCGCGGGTCTGCTGACCCTCTGCTCCCGCTCGGGTTTGGGTTTGGCGGCCATGTCCATCCCATAATACGCGTTTCTCTTCTCGTATCTGTATTCCGTTCTTCTCTCAGCTGCCGGCGTCATCTCTCTTCTCCTATATTCTATCTGATTCAATACTTTTCTATCAATACTTTTCTATGGCTCTCAGTTTTGCGCTGCGCGCCCTTGGATTCACTTCCAGTTCTTCAAGCGAAGGTGAAATCGGCTTTCTTGTAAGCCTTTCTGCGTCAGCCGTCCTACCGCATACGCATTTTGGAAAGTTCTTCGGACAAATGCAAGGGTTTTCGCGCTTTACAAATACTTCTTTTACTATTCTGTCCTCCAGAGAATGAAATGTGATCACGCACAGACGTCCTCCGGGATTCAAGCAATCTATAAAATCATTCACCGCTTCGGGCAGTATGCTCAGCTCACCGTTAACCTCGATCCTTATGGCTTGAAAGATCCGCTTGGCCGGGTGCGGTCCTTCACGTCTGGCCGAGGCTGGTATGGCGGCCTTGATTATGTCAACCAACTCGCCTGTGCTGTTAACAGGCTGTTTCTTTCGTCTCTCTACTATAAACGCGCTGACCCTGGAAGCCCAGCGTTCTTCGCCGTATGTCCTGAATATCCTCGTGAGATCGTCGCCGCTGTACTTGTTGACCACGGTATACGCCGTGAGTTCGCCCGTTTCCCCGGATGCGTCCATTCTCATATCCAGAGGCGCGTCTTCCATATAAGAAAAGCCTCGCGCGGCATTGTCAAGCTGAAACGAGGACACGCCCAGATCGAGCAAAGCCCCGTCAAGTCCCCCGACTCCCCTATCATCCAATATCTCTTTGATATCCTTAAAATTTCCGTGAATTAGTAGTTTCTTACATGCGAACTTTTCAAGACGCTGCTTTGCGGCATTCAATGCATCCACGTCGCGATCCACCCCTATCAGAAGACCTTTCTTGCCAAGGTGTTCGCAAAGACCCGCAGCGTGAGATCCGCCCCCCAAGGTTCCGTCCACGAAAACCCCGTCGGGCTTGGAAGCGGCTTCTAGCTTATCCATAACCTCTTGATACATAACCGGTCTGTGTGAATATTCCATTTGAACAACGCCTCCCACATTCCCCTGCCTCCAGGCGCGGGGATTCCGCTTTGCTTAGCCGGTGCAAGGTTCCAATCCCCGCTCTGTCGTTAAGCGTTCGTCTTGTGCGCCGCCGCGCCGCGCTTCAGCTGTGACGCGTAGTTGCTCAGCGCCTTTACGTCCTTGCCGGATATAGTCCGTTCATAGGTCTTTCTGTCCCAGATCTCCACCAACTTATTCATCCCCACCGTCGCCAGCTCACGGACAATGCCCGCGTACTCCCGCGCTATGGGCGGTATTGTCACCCTGCCCTGCTTATCGATATCGCAATAACTGGCCGAGGTGTAGTAGTGCCTGAGCAGATCCCTTATGTTTTCATCATCATCCGGTAAAACGTTCAGTTCCTCAATGAAATTCTCCCACCCTTGCAGCGTAAATGCATACAGACAATGCTCGGCGCCGTGCACAATAACGCATTTCCCCTCATAATCCTTCCTCAATTTCCCTGGTTTTGTCTGTTTTTCAGCTGTTTCCGGTTTTCCTTCGATGCGGTATACATCGAAATCTTCACAATACTTCGAAGGCATAAACATGCGATTGTTGTCATCTATGGAGTTGTCATAACGCCCAACAAACATGCTGCCTCTCCAAATCTAAGAATAAAATGACTGATTATTTTTATATCGACTCCAATATACTCCATTTAACTCCAAAACGCAATCTTTTAAGCAAAAAAAAAAGGAGCAATAAGCTCTTTTTTTTCGCAAGACGGTCAAAGCGCCGCCTGCTTGCGATTATTATCAACATGTCGTACAGAATATACGTTCGCCAACAAGATGTAGCTGCAATTGCTCCCGAAGCTTTAAGCGCCTCAGTCTAGTTCAATCACACGTTGAACAAGAAATGAATCACATCGCCGTCTTTGACAACATACTCTTTGCCTTCTGAGCGGATGAATCCCTTCTCCCTGGCGGCGCTCAGGCTTCCGCCGCACTCCATGAGCTTGTCATAGGCTATGGTCTCGGCGCGGATGAAGCCCTTTTCGAAGTCCGTATGTATGCGTCCCGCGGCCTTCGGCGCCTTAGTCCCGCGTTTTATAGTCCACGCCCTGACCTCCGGCTCCCCGGCTGTAAGAAATGATATCAGATCCAAAAGTCTATATGAAGCATGGACGAGTTTGTCAAGCCCCGATTCCTTTATTCCAAGCTCTTCAAAGAAAAGCTCCTTTTCCTCACCCTCAAGCTCAGCTATCTCCGCCTCTACCTTCGCGCACAGCGCCACCGTATCCGAACCCTCCGAAGCGGCGTATTCACGTGTCTTCCTCACCATCTCGTTCTCATCGGTGTTTCCGGCGTCTTCCTCCGATACGTTCGCAGCATAGATCACCGGCTTGGAAGACAACAGCTCAAGCGACTTCACAAATTCCATTTCATCATCGTCGAGTTCCATAGTCCGCGCCGGCTTTCCCGACTCAAGATAGGTTTTTATCCGCTTAAGCAGCTCCGCCTCCGCAGCCATGCTCTTATCGACCTTTAATCCCTTTTGCGCCTTCTGCAGGCGGCGCTCTATAAGCTCAAGATCCGAAAATATGAGTTCGAGATTGATGGTTTCAATATCCGACAGGGGATCCAGACGTCCGTCAACATGAACAACATCCGATTCCTCAAAGCAGCGCACAACGTGAACAATGGCCGCAGCCTCCCTGATATGCCCCAGGAATTTGTTCCCAAGCCCCTCGCCCCGCGACGCGCCCTTTACAAGTCCCGCTATGTCATAGAACTCAATTGTGGTATATACAGTCTTTTTTGAGTTGTATACCTTATGCAATGCGTCGATCCTCTCATCCGGTACTGTAACAACGCCCACATTAGGTTCAATCGTGCAGAAGGGGTAATTAGCGGCTTCCGCTCCCGCCTTTGTTATTGCGTTAAAAAGTGTGCTTTTTCCTACATTAGGAAGACCCACGATTCCCAGTTTCATAATTTCACTCCATATTAATAAAACAACCTGTCGCTGAATCTGGCGCGCCGTTTCAACCAGAAGTATACCGGCACGCACACGACGAATACAATACAACTCAATACCTGCGCCTGCTTGAACATTCCAAACAGTATAAGGCTGTCCGTCCTCAGCTGCTCTACAAAAAATCTCTCAAACGAATACATCATGCAATAGATCAGGAATATCTGTCCATCGAACTTCCGCCTGCGATCTATAGAAATCAGTATGAAAAACAGCAGCAGGCACCAAAGCGACTCGTACAAAAACGTCGGATGTACCTTGACCCCGTCTACCACGATTGCCCACGGCAGATCCGTAGGTCCGCCATGCGCTTCCTGATTCATATAGTTGCCCCAGCGACCGATAGCCTGCGCTATCGCCAATGACGGCGCCGCCAGATCAAAGGCGTTCAGCGTTCCCACCCGCCATAGCCTGCACAGAATGACCGCCGTCAAAAGCCCGAAAATGAGCGCGCCGTGGATCGCCAGACCACCGGCTCTTATATTAAAGATCTGCGCCGGCGCGTCCTTGAACGCGTTCAAGTTGAACAGCACATAGTAGAGTCTCGCCCCCACAAGTCCCATCGGTACGCATATTATAAGGAAGTCTATCACCTTATCCGCGCTAATCCCATGCGCTTTACCCCTGTAGCAGGTTATGAAGACCGCCGTAGCTATGGCCAAGGTGACTATGATTCCATACCACATGATATCGAATCCAAATACAGAAAACGCAATCCTATCTGGAGGAGAAGGCATACGCTTACCCCGCTTTCCCGCCGCCGCCGGCGCATAATAGCCACTAAATCGAAAATAGATAACCTGATTTATTATATCACTATTTATGAGATTTTACACATGAATTTGATAATATACAATGGGCACGCGCGCAAATGGAAAATATAGAGCAGCGGCCGCCCCGCATTATGTAACATGCAGGGCAGCCGCGATATAACTAAATCTTGTGATAAAGCCGATCAGTTGTTAACAGGGAATGCTAACTACTTAATTGACTGATATTGAAGCTGTATTCCCACGGTATCCGATCATAGAGGCAGTTTGGCTCTATCACATCAATGATGCTGCCGGTTGAAGGATCTATCACAACCGTTGCGTTATACTGCGTATCATCCCAATTCGCGCCGGGACCGGCGTAACTACCATATGCGGTTCTGGTAGAATAGGCGTAAATATTATCAAATCCCATAATCAGCGCAGGCTCGGCTGCCGTAAACACTTTTTCATGATCGTTTAAGTTGGAACTGTACGTCGCGAGCCATATGGAAGGCAAGTCAATATTGGGACTGTACACGTGCGTGGGAGCCAAAATTCGATTTGTAGAGATATCTCCACTGAAATCAACCATATAAGTGTAGCCTGCACTGCTGTTGCTGTATGAATACACCCAATGATAATACCAGTTGAACAAGTGTCCGTTGATATACAGTTCACTGATAGATCCATTGTCCGCCAAAATTCTTTCGACAACAACCGAATGCCTAGGCGAGGCGAATATCAACGCACTTCCTGGGATATGCGGCAATTCTTTTACCCTAAAAGTATAATCGACTGTATCATCGAAATAACCTTCCAAGGATAAAATCTCGACATAAACTGTAGCTACCTCATTTTGATCATTGATGTCGCCATCCAGTTCATAAAGCGCGTCGGAAGATATAACAGTGTTAGTGCCAAGATCAACAGCCACATAATCAGCATCGGAAGATGAAATTAATTCAAAAGCCACCCTCCTTCCTGGCGGCAAGGTAATCGAATAGAAATCTTTGTCCAATGGATTGTCGATATTGCCGACGATGGAAACATCCGCAGTCGCACCTGACGCCGCAACATTGGAGTAGCTGCTAAGGGACTCATTCAACTCATATGCGTCAAACGCATCAGACGCAAAGTTATAAATCGCAAAGCCACCCGTTCCCGAATAAGCAACTACCCTGAAAAAATAGGTTCCCGGGGCTGCCATATAATTTGTGACTTCCTGAGCTCCGGCGCTCGCGATCTCGGAAAACGCGACAAGGTTCAGCGTATTGCCGCTCAACTTGTATATGTAGAGATCAAAATCCACACCGGACGCCATGGCCAATGCAGTTGTCAGCTTAGTGACCGTGGCGGTTGTAATCGTGGCAAACCAGCGCGAATCACCGACAGCGTCTATCGTTTGCGGATACCAATTGCCTAAGGCCAATCCGATGGCGTCATTTGGGTTGTCATTCAACGCCTCAGTTGCCGTTCGGTTCGCCCTTCCTGAAGTCAAGGGCTGCGGAACGGGTAAAATAGCGCTGTCGCCGATATCAACTGTGGAAATTTCGCTTCCTCCTAGAGCAATACTTGTTGCATTTCCATCCAAAAACAATGTTTCTTCATCAAGATCAAGTCTTAGAAGTTCGGACTCATCGGCTGCGCTTGAGCCATCAGCGCCGACCGTATCAAAGCTAAATGCTCCAATTTCGCCCACCTCGGCAGGCGACAATGAATCGGTAGATGCTGTCACCTGCGACACAGGCAACATTACGGTTGATAAAACGAACACAATAGCGATAACGATACAGAACTTACTCCCTTTTGCTTAACATTTTTTCACCCCCTTGTGAAATTCTTACATATTTAACTAGATTAATAATATATTGATAACGTATTAAAATAATTATAACGCTAATTCGAATATATGTCAATAAATAGTTCTTATATACAAAAATATTTACGATTATTTCTATTCTTATACATATTTCCATGCCAGTTTTTGTATAAATTTTATACTTTCGCCTAAAATCCCTTATAGTTACATAAAAATATCGTTTCCCTCTAATCGTCAAAATAATTCAACGAATGCAAAATAAGCATTTTTATTATTTTTTTTGTTATTATTAAAGTTACCAATATAATGACCGATTATTTATTTAGTAATGAACACTCCAGTACTCTGCTTTAATAATGGCGTGCGGCTAACGAATTCACAATACGCCGATGTTGGTTAATGTGAAAGTCTGTCCTTTATTACTATTTGTGCCGCAAATAGTAGCGGCAGAATGGGTGCTAAAATGAAAGGAGACACGAAATTTATGGATATCACTTTAGTCGGTACTAATGCAAACACTTTACATCAAAGCACCTTGCAGAAGTTGCAGAAACAGTTGCAACAGACTGGCGCCAATACAGTCGTCGGGGCAGATAAAATCATCTGGGATGAGACCGAACAGGTAATGCGCAAGGATGGTTTTGAGAAACTTCCCTTGGTGAAAGACTCAACGCTTTCCGGTATAAATGCAGAATTTTGTGTAGAAGCCGTCCGCGAAATGTATAAAGATTTCACGGGCAAAGACCTCGCATCTGACATGTATAAGGGGTTTTTTTCATTTCCTTTCTTGGCGACTGAGGAAAGCAGAAACACATATAACATATATAGTATGGCCATAGTGAACAGATGCAAAAACATCTATCAGGGAGAAGGACTCATACCGTTGGATTATCTAGTTAATAGAACGCTATATAGAGAAGAACCTGCCGAACGTTTTCCTCACGCGGAAGAGATTCGTACGAATTTTGCGAATTCAATAGATGAGTTCGTCAAAAAATTGCAAGAAGATCGCGCAAGCGGCGCGATAAGCGAGGAAACGTACAAGGTTCGTCAAAATATGATAAACGAAACCTATGATAAGTTCGCCTATGAATACGGGAATTTCGGGATGACCGATTATTACTATATGAAGGTCTCCCGTGGGACTGATGTTTTTTCAGCTTGGGAAGATTCCCTGAATGACATCAAAATGCGCTATGAGCGCGGTGATTTCGGTTTCGAGGAAGGCGTATACGAAAAACACTTGGCTGCTTGGAGCACGGCGTTCGACGAATGGGCGGTTAACGATGCGCGGGCATTCAACCCTACTATGCTGATGGGTATTGCGACGCCTTACTTCCCCGGCGAAGCGGAGAAAGACGCAGCGGTTTATCGTAAAGACCTGTTGAAATTATATGAAAACGCCAAGGAGCATCTGCTTCAGGGCAATACCGCGTATAGCTTGACGGACGATATCCTAAACAAGGGTTTGGTTTTCACCAATGCGGCGGATCGGCGATTTTTCTACAGCGACCAATATAACGAAATACTAACTGAGCTTGATCGACAGTTGCGCAGTTCAAGTTATGATAGATACAAAACACAGTCCCAGGATAAAAAAGAATGGGAGGATCTATACGAACGTTTTGCGCTGCAGATTAAGTCGAAAGTCTCCCTCAGTGAAACTCTAAGAAACGCATTGCTCCAATACTTCGACTTCGCATCAATCCGTCTGCCGCAGTTCTTCAAGGGTAACTTTATCCCGGAATGAGGAAATTCGACATTATAGTCAAGTTATATGTTCACAGTTCCTTATGCGGCAAAAGATTTGCGACTGCAGCATGGGTGCGTAAGCCGGAAAAGAAAATTTTTGTGCAATGACGCTGGCAATTCCTCTTGAAATCGTCACGGAATCGTACTATAATGACGATAGTGATGATAATTACGATTCGGAGGCAGAGCAGTGGTAAAATATGAGGAAAGCTCCGTCGAAGCGATCCGCTCCATGCTGCGGGAGAGCGACGGCGCCGCTTTCGATAAGTCTCGCAGCGCCAATCAGGAACTGACCTTTGATTACGCCGGAAAATACTTTATGGACGCCAACCTCCCTTTTTCCGACAGCAACAAACGCACGCTGAACCTTATCGACGCGGACGGATATTTCACCAACGCGGCGCTGCTGCTTTCCGATCAGTGCGAATACAGCATCAAATGCGCCGTCTATGACGGGATGAGCAAAACGAAATTCAAGGCGCGCAAAGAGTTTTTCGGCTCCGTACTAAAGCAGATGGACGATGTTTACGAATATCTCAGCATAAACAACAACCTGAATTCCACCTTCGATAAATTGAAACGGGTGGATCATCCCGATTATCCGCCCTATGCCCTTCGAGAAACGCTGATGAACTCTATCGCGCACCGCGACTATGACTACTCCGGCAGTACGCTCGTCAATATCTTCGATGACCGGATGGAGTTCGTTTCCTTGGGCGGACTTGTCAAGGGGCTCACGCTTGATGACATCATGGATGGCGTTTCCCAACCGCGCAACATGATCATCGCCAATATTTTCTTTCGTTTGGAACTGATTGAAAGTTATGGTACCGGTATCGGACGCATTATGGACAGTTATGAAAATTGTCTGCGTCGGCCGATGTTCCGTCCCAATCCGGCGTCATTCGTCGTTATGCTGCCCAAAATGATAAGCGGTTCATCTCTGGGGGAAAGCGGTTTCTCCCCGGAGGAATCTGTGATCAGCTTGATTGCCGCCAAAGGTTTCGTCACGCGCTCCGATGTGGAGGCGCTACTGAACATCTCCAGAAATCCGGCCATCGCGTTGCTGAACAGACTTGTGGATGAAGGGACTATTGTAAAAAAGGGTGCTGCGCGGGCGGTCAGATATACTTTGCCGAACCGCTGATTCGCATTGCTATAATATGAACGAGTCTTCATATCTGTTAAATGCGTTGCAGATCAAGTCGAAAGTCTCCCTCAGCGAAACTCTCAGAAACGCATTGCTCCAATACTTCGACTTCGCATCAATCCGTCTGCCGCAGATCTTCAAGGGTAACTTTATCCCGGAATGAGGAAAAGCAGAGGCTTTCTGGTTGCTCCTCCGCTTATTTTCCGTTCATTTTTGCACACTATTCTTGAAATTTATTATCTTAAAACCTGAAATTCGTGGTATAATGATACGGTGAGTTAGTACCGGACTCAGTATCACAGGTTCTTTTTTCAGGAGGTAGATAAACTTGTCAGATTTAAAATATTCACCGGCTCACGGAACTGAAGCAGTGAGCGATAATACCGCTAAACCGGATAATGTGCGCGTGCTGAAAAAACGCAAAAAGGGTGTGGGCAAGAAAATCGCTGTGGGCGTACTGCTTATCCTTTTGGCGGGCGCGGCGGCATTGTACGTCTTGCCGCGTAACAGCGCTCCCGTACCAAGCGGCCCCTTTGTTGACACCGGTCAGATTAAAATAATGGATGTGGAGGATAAGGTCATCATAAACGGCATGATAGAAGGCCGTGAATCCGCGAGAGTCATGTCTGTTTCTGAATTCGAGATTTCCGAAATACTTGTATCGGTAGGCGATACAGTCACCAAAGGGCAGACCCTCGCGCGCCTTAACGTCAGCTCGCTTGAGGATCAGCAAAGCAAGGCGCGGACCGCGCTTGACTCGTCGAAATACCGCTATGACGCCATGAAGAAGCTCTACGAAGAGGGCGCAGTGTCCGAACAGGATATGAAGCAAGCGGAAACCGCTTACAACAGCGATCTGATCACAGTAAATTCATTCGACATCGGTTCTAAAAGCCGGATCGAAAGCCCCATATCGGGAACTGTTACACGGGTGAACGCCAATATCGGCAGTAAAACAGGAAACATGGCGGCAGGCGAGGCGCTGTTCGTCATTGAGGATCTCTCGCACCTAAAGATGACGGTTCGCGTTAACGAGTATGATATACGCAAGATCAAAATCAATCAAAACGTCACTATTTCTTCCGAAGTGCTCGGAAACGGCGACGCTCATGGATTTGTAAGTAATATAGCGCCCACCGGTGAGAAAAAGGATGCCGGCTCCAGTGAAATGGTCGTTCCCGTCAATATCGAAATAACAGAAGGCAACGGCATTATAGCAGGGGTTACAGGCAAAGCGTCTATACTCATCCAGCGCAGTGAAGGCGCTCTTGCGGCGCCGCTGGACGCCGTATTGCAGGATCCAACGACCGGAGAAAGTACGATATTTGTCGTAAAAAACGATAACACGCTCAAGGCTGTACCTGTGACCGTCGGCGTCGAAGGCTCCCTCTATCTGGAGCTTATCTCTGATGAACTCCATGACGGAGATAGGATCGTTCTGAGTCCTTCTTTCGAACTTTCCGACGGCATGACCGTCTTAACCGCCCCTAACTGATCGGGCGTATAGGTGAAATCAGCACTATGGAAACAATTATAGAAATACAAGATTTAGAAAAAGTATACCAAAACGGCGCCATCGAAGTCGCCGCCCTGCGCGGCGTAAATCTGAATATACACAAAGGTGAATTCGTCGCCATCATGGGCGCCTCCGGCTCAGGCAAGTCTACATTTATGAATATCCTCGGCTGCCTCGACAGACCCACAAGAGGGCTTTACTGCCTCGAGGGGCTGGACATAAACGATTACAACGACAACGAGCTTTCGTTCATCCGCAACCAAAAGGTCGGATTCGTATTTCAGTCTTTCAACCTGATACCGCGTACAAGCGCCCTGAAAAACGTCGAACTCCCCATGGTGTATGGTAAGGTTCCGGCGTCAAAACGCCGCAAACGCGCCCATGAACTGTTGGAAAAGGTCGGCCTTGGCGAACGCTATAACCACATGCCCAATGAACTTTCCGGCGGGCAGAAACAGCGTGTCGCCATCGCCCGCGCCCTGACGAACCAGCCCCCGATAATACTCGCCGACGAACCGACCGGCAACCTTGATTCAAGATCATCCCTGGAAATAATGGAGATCTTCTCGGAGCTTAACCGAGACGGCAACACGGTCATTATCGTTACACACGAACCCGATATCGCCGAATGGACTCACCGCGTTATAACATTCCGCGATGGTCTGGTGATAGACGACAGACTCAATCAGCCGAATACAACATCCGAATAATATGGTATAAATTTATGTTATTTTTTGAAAATGTAAAACTTGCCCTCGTGGCTATTAAAAGTAATAAAATGCGTTCTTTTCTGACAATGCTGGGGATCATAATCGGCGTCAGCTCTGTTATCGCTATAACGACCATAGGCAACGGCGCTAATTCTGTCGTAAGCAAGGAATTCGACGCCTTTGGGAAAAACAACGCCAATATCTATCCGAATTCATCAGAAGAAGACACCTCTGGTGTTCCATCCCAATTTACTCTGTCGGACATCAACGCCCTGAAAGAACGATTCGGTGATGAGCTTCGATATGTAGCCTTATATATGAACGGCTCCAGCGAGATAAAAATAGGCCGCATGACCGGGCAATTCAACATCAGCGGCATAGCTGACAATTATATGCGCATCACGGGCGTCGATCTGCTCTACGGCAGAGAGTTCACCACCAATGATGTTGAAAACAGGCGGGATTACATAATGATCCCTGAAAGCGCCGCGAAGAAATTTTTCGGTCGTGATGATGTGACAGGTCAGGCGCTCAGCATCAACATAAACAACAAGCTCAGGGAAATGACAGTCATCGGAGTCTATCGTCCCCGCGAATCTATATTTTCCCGGCTCACCAGCAACACGTCCTACACGGTATACGTGCCGTATACGCTTTGGGAAGACCGTCCTGCCAGTGTTCTTGACATATATATAAATGAAGGATATGACGTACAAAAGGTTTTAGATAAAATAAAGAGTTATCTGGCTCTTATTCATAAGCTCGCACCCGGATATTATGTCAGCAACAGCGTTGAGTCTCAGCAGGCCACAATGTCACAGATTCTCGGGATTCTGTCCGCTTCAATCGGCGCCATAGCGGCCATTTCACTCCTTGTCGGCGGCATAGGCATAATGAACATCATGCTTGTTTCGGTCACAGAGCGAACGCGTGAAATCGGTATAAGAAAGTCCCTCGGTGCGAAAACGGGTGATATACTGGTTCAGTTTCTCATAGAAGCTATGCTTGTGTCCGCCTTGGGTGGATTTCTAGGTGCGGCGCTCGGCATAGGGGCAGCCTCTGTCGGTCTGAGTATGGCGAAGGTAAAAGTGAGTATAGATCCCACCGTCGTGTTGCTGGCCGTAGGCTTTTCAGCCCTCGTCGGTATGTTCTTCGGACTTTATCCCGCACGGAAAGCCGCCAAGCTCGATCCCATTGAAGCCCTCAGATACGAGTAAAAACCGCGTATCAGACCCCAGCGGCGACACGACTTGCGGCGTACGTTCAGACCCCGACGGCGCCGCAGACTACGGCAGCAGTTCAGACCCCGGCGGCGTGATCCGCATGTCGGCATAGTCTCTGATCACTCAGGGCGCAGCTTTCGCATTCCGGATTCCGTGCCCGGCAACAGTTCCGGCCGTGGAAGATCAGACTGTGATGAGCCTCCGTCCATCTGTTCTCCGGCAGATTCGCCATAAGCGCCGTTTCTGTCGCAAGTACATCCTTTTCATCGCAGAGTCCTATCCTGTTTGCTACCCGAAACACATGGGTATCCACGGCAATGCGCTGTTCGCCGAATCCAACGGCAAGAACGACGTTAGCCGTCTTCCTGCCTACGCCAGGCAGCTTTATCAGTTCCTCAAAACACCCCGGCGTTTCACCGCCGTAGTCGGAAACCAACATTTCCGACATTTTTTTTATATTGGCGGCCTTTGTCCTGTACATACCTATAGTTTTAATAATTCCCTGCAGCGCCTCTTCATCCGCTTCCGCTAGGGATGCGGCGTCGGGATAGCGCTCAAACAAATTCGGAGTGATCTTATTTACACTCTTATCCGTAGTCTGCGCGGAGAGAGCCACAGCTACAAGAAGCTGAAACACCGAACCATGTTCCAAGGCGCAAACAGCCTCGGGATATAATTCCGCCAGCACATCAAGCACAGCTGCACATTCAATTTTTGACATAATCGACATATTTACCACCTAATAGTATAAAATCTAGCATAAAATCGTCGCCAGGTTCCAGTATGGGCAAAAATAGCGTGGTTTTTGAGTAGTTACCTATCAAAAACTTCAATCAGAACTACTCAAAAGCTGCGGTAGTTTTGTTCAGACTGGGTTCTGGAGGCGATTTGCGGCCTCGGAGCGTACTCTAAGCTACGTGAGAAGCCGGAAATCGTCGCCAGGTTCCAGTATGGGCAAAAATAGCGTGGTTTTTGAGTAGTTACCTTAAAACGCCAAAGTTGTTCTAAGTTAAATAAACCCCCTTGACACATACAGCGTCAAAAGGTATGATATAGAAGACGCCCGACCCTCGGGTCGGCTTATAATTCCGTCATTATCTCAGTTTACGATAATGCACGGCTATGCTTATAAAAACACGACTGTGTTGCACGTTAACAGGCCATCGCGTAGAATATAGTCACAATACAGTTAGCTAATTATTATACCACAGGCAGAAAGGAAAGGCAATGGGAAATAAAGGCGGCGACACTCACGCCAATTCAAAAGTAAATTCAAACAGTAATAAAAATCTCTCTCTTCCGACAGGAGAAGCCACTCAAATCAACAATGGGGTTCAAAACAACAACATTCCGGCAAACACCGGATTTCAGGCGGCGCCTGCCGGCGCACCTTTCCCTGAATATCGCCGCAGAGGCATGAACGGAGTCCTCAAATTTATCATTTTCATACTTATAACAGGTGTTTTCTGCTACGCGGCCTACAACCTCGTAGTGTCGCGCATGGAACCGATAGAACCCGAACCCGAGGTACCTGTCAATGTACGCGTGGCTGCGGCGGCTTACAACGATATAAGCTTGGATTCCGTCATCACCGGACGTATTGAGGCGGTGGACGAGGTTTCTGTTCTGCCTAAGATGGCAGGCGCGGTAACAAATGTCTATGTCGAGCTTGGCAGCAGGGTGTCGGCGGGAACGATTCTGTTCAGTTTGGACAGCACGCAGCTCGCCGTGAATCTGAATCAGGCCAAAACCTCCTTAGACAGCGCTTCTGTAATCTATGAAAGGATGGGACGCCTTCTGGATGAGGGTGTGATTCCGCTTCAAAACTACGAACAGGCTCAGGTCTCATACGTTTTAGCTTACGAGACCTATGCGGCGGCGCAGGACGCATATAACAACGCGGTAGTCACATCGCCCATCAGCGGCTATGTCACTTCCGTCAACGTGTCTTCGGGAACACTGGCGACCCAGGCCGTACCCGCCGTCACTATAGCGAACATCGATCGTCTCGTTATCAACGCGGGACTCTCAGAAAAGATGATCAACAAGGTCGCCTTGGGCGATACGGTAAACGTTCTTGTAAAATCAGCTTCCGAAGAATCGGTGCAAGGCCGAATAACCGCCATATCCCCCGCCCCCGTAACGGGTTCTCTGACATATCCCATCAAGATCAGCCTCGAAAACAGTGACAGCAGGATTAAACCGGGTATGTTCGCGGAAGTCATGCTGGCTGTTGATACTTCATCCGGAGTTCTGACTATACCTTCAAAGGCTGTCATGATCAAATCCGGCCGCCGTGTAGTCGCTGCGCTGGACGCCGACAACAGGGTCAGACTTGTGGATGTTGTTATTGGCATTGACGACGGCGCTTTTGTGGAGATCAAAGAGGGTTTGAATATAGGCGACATCGTGGTCACCGACGGTCAGACTTATATTGATGAATCTTCCGCTGTTAATATCGTCGAGTAAGGGGGCATAATTATGAATTTCTCGAAAATTGCCGTAAAGCGCCCCGTTACGACTATAATGTTCATGCTTATAATCGTTGTACTCGGCGTCGTTTCATTTTCCAGGCTTTCACTGGATCTGCTGCCCAAGATGCAGCTCCCCATCGCCGCCGTAGTGACCCAGTATGCCAACTCGGCGCCTTCTGAAGTCGAAAGCATGATAACACGACCTATAGAAAACCAAATCGCCCGCGTCGAAAGCCTTGACAGCATGACGTCCATGTCTATGGACGGCATGTCAGTGGTTGTAGCGCAGTTCATCAACGGTACAGATATGGACTTCGCGACCCTTCATATGCGCGAAAACGTTGAAATGGTCAGCGGCTACCTCCCTGAAGAAGCGGGTAAGCCTACGATATACGCCATGGATCCCTCTATGATGCCGGTATCCGTCATATACGCCTCCAGCGAAACGCTGCCACTCACAGAATTGCAGGAATTCATCGAAAATGAAGTTGTTCCTATATTCGAGCGCACCGAGGGTATAGCCGCCGTCAGCACATTCGGCGGCCGTTCGAAGGAAATACGCGTGCAGATCAGCCAGGAGCGCTTATCCGGTTATTATCTCACACTCTCACAGCTAAGTCAGATCCTCGCGGCGGAAAACATCACCCTTCCCAGCGGCGACGTTACCCTGGGGGAACGCGACATGATCGTCAGAACTATAGGTGAATTCGAAACGATAGATGAGATCGGAGAGATCCCTCTGCTTCTCCCCACCCGCGAGGTCATCAAGCTCGGGGATCTGGGAACTATAGAAGAACGTGAAAGGGAAGCAAGCTCTATGGGACGTATGAACGGCGTATCCGCCATAGGCATGAACGTCACAAAACAAACCGTCGCCAATACAGTAGCCGTCTGCAGAAATATTGACGCCTCACTTGCGGAGCTTAACGCCTTAAATCCCGAGATCAATTTTACTGTATCCTACAGTGAGGCGGATTTTATAAACAGATCCGTAAATAATGTGGCCGAGACCGCCATCTCCGGTTGTATTCTCGCGGTCATCGTCTGCTTCTTTTTCCTGCGCAGCCTGTCCTCCACATTGATCATAGCGATTTCCATACCTACATCTATAATCGCCACATTCATATTGATGTATTTCACAGGGCTTACCATGAACGTCCTGTCGCTGTCAGGGCTTGCCGTCGGCATAGGTATGCTGGTTGACGACTCTATCGTTGTTATGGAGAATATATTCCGACGACGAAGTATCGACAAAGAGTCCGGCATAGACGCCTCCATATTAGGGACGAAGGAGGTTACTATGCCTGTTTTTGCCGCAACCATGACAAAGATTGCGGTATTCCTGCCTATCGTTTTCGTTGAAGGCATAGCGTCAACAGTGTTCAAAGAGTTTTCATATACGATCAGCTTTGCGCTTATATGTTCCCTTGTGGTCGCCCTCACGGTAGTCCCTATGCTGTGTTCGCGCTTGCTGCGCGGCGGCGACATAGGCGACAAGTTCCTGCTCGGGAGACGCGCCGTGCGTATTCCTATATTACCGGAATTCGACAGAGCCATCAACGCGCTGACCGAAGGCTACGCGCACTTTCTCCAGTATTCTATCAGACATAGGAAAAGCGTCATCGCTGTCGCCCTCATCCTCCTGATAATGTCCGGCGCCCTAATCGGCATGGTTGGAGGCGTTCTGATCCCCTCAGCCGACGAGGGCAGCTTTACGGTTTCTATCAGTACGCCTTACGGCACTTCCATTGATACTACCGACGCGATCGTCTCAGATGCGGAGTTCTATATCGCAAATAACATACCGGAGTTAAAATCCTATTCTGTTTCTATCGGCGCGTCATCGCTGCTCGTCGGCTCCGGTGGTTCGAATGCAGCGTCGATATCGGTAACGCTTGTGGACAAAAAAGAACGCGACAGAGAAGTCGCCGATGTTGTGAAGGATGTTTCATCACATCTCGAAAAAATCGTCGGTGCGGAAACGAGCGTCGCGGCGACTTCGTCTATGAGCTATCTAATCTCAAGCGGAAATCCCATAGCGATCTCGGTTCAGGGTAACGACCTTGATACCTTGAGGGAGATCGCGGACGATTTCTTTGAGATCGTTAAAAGCGTTCCGGGAACCATCAATGTGAGCAACAGCATGGGCGAAGGCACGCCGGAGATTCAGGTGCGCATCAACCGCAATAACGCGGCGTTTTACGGCGTGACCGCTTATCAGCTCGCGCAGGCGCTCGACAACTCCTTGGGGGGCATCACCGCGAGCACCTTCAAGTCAGACGGAACAGAGACTAATATAGTCCTGTCCCTGGATTCCGGCTACGGCGACTCTGTCGAGAAGATGCTCCAGATCGGCGTTATGTCGTCCTCGGGTCAGACTGTAAACGTCGGTGATATCGCGGATATCGTATATGATAATTCCCCTGCCAGCATTGACAGAGAGGATCAGGTCAGAACGGCTACCATCACTGCCGGAATCAGCGGCCGAGATCTCTCGTCCATCTCTTCCGACATCGAAAAAGCGCTTTCCGCCATCAGGCTCCCAAACGGTTACGACTGGAACATGGGCGGTGAGGTTCAAGAAATGATGGAATCGTTCACCAGCTTGTTTTATGCCCTCTTGCTCGCGGTTCTGATCATATATATGATATTAGCCTCTCAATTCGAGTCGCTGATTCAGCCTATTATCATCATGCTTGCCATACCGTTCGCGCTGACAGGCGCCTTCATAGCTCTGTTCGTCACGAATACGCCGCTTTCACTGATAGCCTTCCTAGGTATAATCATGTTGTCAGGTATAGTAGTCAACAACTCTATACTGCTTATAGACTTCATAAACCAGAACAAGAGTATTTACGCCACTAGAGATGAAGCTATAATCAACGCGGGCAGGTTCAGGCTCCGTCCCATACTCATGACAGGTCTTACCACTTGTTTGGGTCTCTTGCCGCTGTCCATGGGGATCGGTTCCGGCGCCGAATTACAAGCGCCTATGGGAATAACAGTCATAGGCGGGCTGCTGTTCTCCACTGTGATAACGCTTGTACTTGTTCCTGTCATCTATACCATAGTAGACGACAAGAGCATCAAGTATAACGCAAAACGCGAATACAGGAAGCATCTCAAAATGAAACGTCTGGAAGCGGCCGGCCTCCTTCCTGTCGGCAGCGGAGAATGAGAACGGAGGTTATCATGTCACAATCAGATTATGTACGCGAACGGCGCAAGGGTCTTTATGAGCTTACCGATACGGCTCGCGCCGAACTCGCAGATTCCAAGTATTATAACAAGAATCTGGCGCCCACGTCCGTCTCCGAGCGCAATTGGAGCACCTACAATATTGCGTCGCTTTGGATAGGCATGTCTGTATGTCTGCCCGCCTTCACAATGGCTTCAGGACTCGTCAGCCTCGGGCTGTCGCCGTGGCTTGCCGTGTTAAACGTGGCGCTCGGCAATATCATCATTCTCATACCTATACAGCTGAATTCTCACGCCGGTACTAAATACGGCATACCCTTCCCTGTATTTGCGAGAATGACCTTCGGCCCCATCGGCGCCCACATC
The DNA here is from genome assembly GCA_031264295.1 of Eubacteriales Family XIII. Incertae Sedis bacterium. Taxonomy (GTDB): domain Bacteria; phylum Bacillota; class Clostridia; order Peptostreptococcales; family Anaerovoracaceae; genus JAISED01. The sequence continues at coordinate 42,290 of JAISED010000049.1, forward strand.
CCCTCATTGTCAAGGGCAGTCACCGCCTGCGGGTGGAACGCTATACAGTCATGGTTCGGGGGCGGCGCCCTCATAGCTATGGCTGCCGTTTTCGTTCCTTCGATAAAAGATCTCGACAATGCCCATTATATAGGTTTCTTCGTTTTTCTCGCCTTTGCCTGCATCATAACCGCCGCAGGCGCGGGCGCGATAAAGATATTCGAAGCCATAGGCGCGCCTGTTCTGATAATCCTGACATTCTGTCTGTTTGTCTGGTCATTTATGCTCGCCGGAAACGGCGACGCCGCAGGCAACACATTCACATTTGAAGACGTAATCCGTGCGAGTTCCGATACAGTGCTGATCGAAGCCAACGGTGGATTCTGGTATATTTTTATGGCGGGTCTGACGTCAAGCATCGCGTTTTGGGCGACCATGGCGCTGAACATACCTGATTTTTCCAGATACGCTTCAAGCCAGTCCGCGCAGTTCAAGGGGCAGCTATTCGGGATGCCGCTCACAATGGCGATCTGCGCCTTCGTCGGCGCCTTCTTCGCCCAAGCCACCAAGCTGGTAAACCTGGGCGGCGACGGTATGCCCATCTTTGACCCCACTGAGGCGCTGAACCACATCGACTTCCCCATTATCACGTTTCTAATCGGCTTCGGCGTGGTAATCGCGACCATCACCACGAACATAGCCGCCAACATAGTAGCGCCCGCAAACGGCATCTCCAACCTCTGGCCGAAGCGTATAAGCTATGCTTTGGGCGCCTTCATCTCCTGCCTTATCGCTGTTTTATACCGTCCCTGGTGGATATTGAGCGACGCCGGAAACTACATTATAGGCTGGCTGAACGTCTATGGCGGCATACTCGCGCCCATAGCGGCCATCTTTATAGCCGACTATTATATCGTCAAGAAGAGGAACGTCGATCTCATGTCCCTATATCAGGGCAAGGCCGGAAGATACTGGTATACTCACGGTTTGAATCCCAACGCCATCATCGCTTGGATATGCGGTTTCATTCTTCCAACCATCGGTTCAACAACAGCTCTCGGCGGCGGGGCATTCAAATGGATATCGGCAAACGCGTATATATTCGGATTTGCGATAGGTTTCATCGTATACCTCGTTCTGTCTGCTGTTAACAAGAATGATTCGCAGGCCAGTTCCCGCATTTAATACGGGGTTCAGTATAAGTAAATTAATACCGCCTCCCGACGCTTACGCAGCAGATAGGAGGCGGTTAATCAAAACGTCTAATACTGAAAGCTTGGCCTAGACAGGCTTTGTTCTTCGCTAACGCGTAGGCACGATCTCCAGCCAATACCCGTCGGGATCCGCTATAAAATAGATGCCCATGCCTTCATTCTCGTAGCAAATAACACCCATTTCTTTATGTTTTTTATACGCCGCATCGAAATCATCCACACGAAATGCCAGATGAAATTCATTGTCGCCCAGATTATAGGCTTCGGTTCTGTCCTTTAGCCATGTCAATTCAAGCTGGTGCTCGGATATTCCATCTCCCATGAATTCCAATATGAAACTGCCGTCTCCGCTTTCCTTGCGCCTCACAGTTGTGAGTCCCATCGCCTCTTCATAAAACGTCCTGCTCCTATCAAGATCCAGTACGTTGAAATTGTTGTGAACCATCTTAAAATTCATCATCATCACCTGCTTTCATCATTCACGCGCCGGGCGGTCTCCCATACCCCCGCACCGGCGCCTGATACGCCGACATCCGGCGCGTCAGCTCCCTATCTTATCGGGCAGACCCCTGCTTCACAGCCGTCTGTGCCCACGTCATAATCCTGTTCTTCCTTTTCATACTTTGAAATAAGCGATGGTATGAACGGCTTCATTAGAGCTGTCCTTCTCTCGAATTCCTCCTCCGCGATCTCCTCATATGGCAAAAGTTCGTAGAAATTATCCTCGAATGACAGGAATGAAAGCGCTACTGTATCATCCCAGTGCTCCCACACCCAGTCCTCTACCTGTTCCCACTCGTCGTCACGGACGTGGATCGTAATAGAACAGTTATGATCTACGTAGTTATTCATGAACATACGATATATCTCAAGCTGTTCCACCGCTGAAACGTCGCGTTTGATCTTTCCGTCCGGCGCCTTGATCGGGAACTCGACCACCTTTGTCGTACAGTTTTCCTCCGACTGGCCGATTTCCGGAAATACCGGATACCCCAGCTCTGTACATACCTTTGCCAATGGGTCGTCGCTGCTGATGCGTATCCTTCTTATATAGTACGGCGCATGTGAGAAATGCACCCCGCTGGAAACTACCGGCAGCAGGCTGAGCGTGCCCTCGGGCTTTATGGTCGTTACTAATAAGGGCTTCTGCATACCGAGTTCTTCCGCATAGTCCGCGGCGGCTGTCTTTGCCGCCTCCCGCAGTTCGCATAGCAGCTGTATCTGTTCTTCCTGCGAAAGCTTGACGGCGTTCACCATATCCTGCCACCCGGTCAGGGAACAGCCCAAGAGCTTATCCCTCTGCTGAACCGCGTTCCACTCGGGTATTTCAAGCTCGCTGCATGTCATCCGGTAGCCTGCCCTTGCGGACAGGCGCTGTGCGTTCAGCAGACCTGCCTTGTCAAGCCCCTCGCCGCTAACAAAACCCATTACATTCACCGTTGTGAGGTTGCAAAGCCCTTTAGAATCAAGCAATATCTCCGCGCAAGGGTTCACGCCCTGAAAATTCGGTCTCCGTTTACTGCCTGCGATTTCATTCACCCATCCCGGCTCTCCTGAATACCGCATCTGTCCGAGATGCCAGTGCAAGCCTTCTCTCGTAGGCCGCTTCGTATAGTAAATCGAATTGTTACTCATTTGGCGATGCGCTATTTCCTGGTCTATGACCCACTTTTCATCTACTTTTTTGAATAACTCACTCTTCGCCTGTATGCATTCCTTATCGTCCTGATCCACCAGGACTATTTCCGCCGTCCGTCTGACGCCGCCCACAACCACGTTTTCACCGATTATATTCGCGATATCCAGACAGTCGATAGGCTGGAGTCTTACCGAATTCGACGTGGAACGGCTTCCCGCCTTCTCGATGACCCTGCCGATCTTCATGAACATGTTCTTCATGCTCTGATGCCCGCTGGCGGTGCCGCCAAAGGTTCGCAGCTTCTCGCCCTTTGGTCTTACATTGTCATAATTCAAAATGATCGTGGCCATCTTCCTGTATTCCGTACTGTACAGCGCCTTCATAAAGTAGTCCATAGCCTGTACCCAGCCCTCTTTACTGTCGCCTATCGTTATCTTCACTGTGTCATTGTGGCTGAATTCAAGCGACGTGTTGTCCTGTCTGAGAGTTTTCATCGCCGGAGTATATGATTCATGTATGATCTCCACGTCTGTGCGTATGGCAGGCAGCTTCGCTACGTCCGATTTCAGCAGGCGCACCCCTACTCCCGAACCCACCATCAGCAGGTAGAAGATGTCGCGAAATGCTGAAAAGCTGTCGATGACCTGAAACGAGCAGTTAAAGTTCGACATGGGATAATATTTGGATACATCAGTGCTTCCGACCCAGAATGTTCTGCCTGAAAGGAACTGCTTCAAGTCATATACATTTCTGTAAAGCTGTTCCGCTTCCTCTTTTGAGGTCGGCACCAGGCTGCAGTTGTATTCCACCGCCCTCCTTACCGTCTCCCACCAATACTCCCTGCGCATTTCTTCCGGTATCCAGCGCGAATAAGTCCGGTAATAAACAAAGCTTCCCAATTGGTTCATCGGCGAGGGCATATGCTTAAACTTGCTGACAAACTCGTCTGATATGACCCGGCCGTCGCGCCGTTTGCGGGCGTCCCTGGTCTTATCCCGCTCATAACGGTAAATAATGAATTTCTTGGCGGCGTCCTTCCTCTCACTGGCCATCAGAAAGTCTTCCACCAGATCCTGGATGTCCTCTACATGGACTACCCTCTCCGCCTTCTCGATCTGCCTGCCGATCTCAGCCGCGATATCCCATGACAATTTTTCATCTATCCCGCCGGGAGTCTCCATCATGGCGTTCTCAACAGCCAGTTTTATCTTCAGTCCATTAAAATCGACGTACTTGCCGTCACGTTTGACTACAGTTTTCATAATTGCTTTTCATCCCTCTTTCCTGTTGTTTGTTACTCTGTTTGTTATAAGCCACCGCTCCAACATATGGATGTTCATAGCGGCAATTTCACATCAGGAATACATTATATAGTATCATTCACTCAGGTTCAAGAGGATTTTAAAGTTTTTTTATTTACATCTTTTCATCCTTGATTTACATGGATCATACTATTCGCACTTCCAATTCTTTTCCAATAGCTTTCGCTATTTTATTTAGAAACCCAAGTGTTGGATTATAATTCCCGCTCTCTAGGCGAGATATATTCGATTGTTTTGTCCCAACCAGATCTGCTAGATCCTTTTGCGTCAAATTCTTTTCTTGTCTGGCCATTATTATTTCCTCAATGATTTTGTACTCAGTCTCGTTGTTTTTGAGTTCCTCACGTACATCTTCATTCTGAAGGATCTTTTTCTTTGCATCATCCCAGTTCATTTTTTGCTCCTTGCTATATAATCATTCATCCGATTTAGTGCTATATCTAATTCTTTTGTCGGAGTTTTTTCTGTCTTTTTGGGGAAACCATGTAGCAAAATACTTTTATTTTGGCTTGTTGTTTTGGATTTAGCGATACGATAAAATCAAGGACAGGTACTTTGTTGTCCGCTTTTTCATATAATTCGATTTCATATTTCATGCCTTTAATATATCACATACGATATTTCTTGTCAAGCCCTTCTGAATCAATAAAATCTATATGGTTACAGTCACCAGAACCGAAGCGGTCAGTTCACTGCCATCTGTGGCTCTTAGCGTGATTATGGTTGTTCCCGCTTTACGGGGCGTTACTGTTCCGTAATGATTTACGGAAGCAACAGCAGGATTAGAAGACGTTATCTCATACGCGACTCCATCTATTATCGGATTAATCTGCAGCGAGCTATTTACCTTTGTTTGTACCCGCGAGCTCCCCATTGATACAAATGTCGCCTGAAGCATTTCGGATTTTTTAAGGAATGACTATGCTCATATGCTCGGTTTCCGCATCAAAAGCCTGCAACTCCGCCAGAAGCTGCCTGGCGTTGTCGAAGGCTTCTCCCGCGACAGCCTTGCTGAGTTCGGTGATCTTTGCCTGCGCCAGTTCTGGATCTACGGCATATATTCGCAACATCTCCTCGTCCACCGCATCTTGTCGTCCGGGGCTTTTACTGCCGCATACTGGTGACCCGACAATATTTCCATATACCACACTTCATTGGGGTCGCTGACAGTGAACGCCTCTCGCCCTCCCGCGCCTTTAGCGTCTATTACATTTGCTATAAGCTCTATCGCGCTGCGAGCCGTTTCCGCATTCATTAGTATGACCGTTGCAAGATCTGCCCTGACAAGACCGCCGTTCACCGCCCGAACCATAGGATCATTACTTGCGGCGGTTATAGCCTGCTTAGCGTTACTGATGGTGACAGCAGCGCTGCGGTAACCACTGAAAAAATAATCCCAGTTGTTCTCGATTTTCTCATCTTCATTTCTCAAGACCCTTTCTTTCAAAAAAATATTAAATTATTCTCATAATATTACCTGGCTTTCAAAAAACCGGCACAATATGGTCAACTTACCAAAATATATATTGAGATCTCACACGCGGCATAGTATAGTTAAAGTGTCATTAAGAAGTATTATAGAGTTCGCGGTTTACATAATGGAGACTGTGACCTCCATTATGTGAACGGTCGACAAAAGGGCGCACTACGAAAACACAATGAGGGACACATTATGAAAAAGACTTTTAGAACAAGACTTACGGCTCTGTTGATCTGTGTTGTGTTTTTACCGTCAAATGTTTATGGACTTGGTGCAAAAGCTTTCATTGCGGAGGAGTATACCGATTCCTCCATTGCGGACGAGTACGAAGATTCCGCTATTGAGAATGAGTATGTTGATTTCAGTATGGATGACTATGCCGATTCTTCCGCAGATATGTCAAAAGTTAATTCTGTCGGTACGTTTGAGCCGATTCTTGAGGATGCGGTTGAAGCGATTGCAGTTTCGGGGACGTCCCTTAAAGACGCCTACGTCTCTGACAGCCCCGCTTTGCCGCGAAAACTGATTGTGAAGTATAAGGACGATGTCAGTGAGGCGATGGCTGAGGTCTCTGCCAGAAAGATCGCCAGAGAATTTTCAATTGATAATCCGGAACAGATCAGCATGGACGGATCCTCAAGATTAGAGGTGTTTTCATTTGAAAAAGCGGCTGAATCAGAACTTGATACAGAGAGTCTTATAATGGATTTGCAAACAGATCCGAATGTGGAGTATGTTCAGGAAGACTTTCTTTTTACTCCGCTTTCCTCACCCGGCGACCCGGATTTTGATATGCAATGGGGGCTTAAAAATATTGGGCAGGACATAGACGGCGCCGGTGGAACCGCAGGCGCCGATATCAATGTGACTGACGTATGGGATGAGCTTGCGCCGCAAAGCGGTGTAGTCGTCGGACTTCTTGATACGGGTGTGGATATTGATCATCCCGATTTACAGGATATTGTTGTTGAAGGATATGATTTCACAGGTCCGGAATCGAACATTTTGCCGCTCGACGGCGATCCTCACGGGACGCAGATCGCAGGAATAATCGCGGCGAAGCATAACCTTGAAGGAATCGCGGGTGCTGCGCCGAATGTCAGCATTATGCCGCTGAAATTCATTGAAAACGGCGCGGGATATACATCCGACGCTTTGAACGCTATAGAATACGCGAAACTTAACGGTATTCGCGTGATAAACTGCAGTTGGGGCAGCACATTCTATAACCGTGCGCTTTACGAAGCCATATCAGATAATCCCCATATATTATTTGTATGCTCGGCGGGCAATATCGACGGAGGTCAGCCGATTTATCCGGCAGCCTTCGGTCTTTCTAACATTCTGGCGGTTTCTTCGGCGGATAATAAAGGCTTAGCCGATATAAACGCGAGTCATGGGGATTATGTGAATCTGTATGCGCCCGGAGTAAATATATATACTGCAATGCCGGACGGCGGCTATGATTTCGTAAGCGGAACATCCATGTCCGCCGGATTTGTCAGCGCGGCGGCGGCGATATACCTGCAGTATTATCCCGGTGCGCTCGGACGCGATATCGCAGCCGCTGTCAGGCAAAGCGTCAGCTATCGCGGAGAAGATGAACCCGTTACGCCGATTGCGGCGGGAACAAATGCGCCTCTGCTCAATGTAGGCGCTATGCTTGATATTCCGCCGGGCGCGGAACTTCCGGCAAGTACGGAATACACCTCCTCCTTACCGGACGGCTTTGATTTATCCGAGTATTACACACCTTACGGCGATCAGATTGAATATATTCAGGATTTGATGTCGTCGAACCAGCTTTACACGGATTTGAGTGATGAGGAGATCGAAACTTTAAACCTCTGCCTAAGCGTGACTGACGAGGCTATGACTGAATGCGCCGACGGCGGATTCGGCATCTATGACGCATATGTCAAGGCAAAGATCATGTGCTACACCGACAGCTCCCTTGCCGACGTCTTGACAATGATAGACAATTATGGCGGTGATGAAGAAGCCGCCGCTCTTCAGGCATATATTTTCGATTTCTATAGATTAAAACATCCGGAGTTGTTTGAAGCAGATGAGAGCGGCGGATTAACAGCTCTCCTTATTGGCGGTTATACAGCCAATGAAATCGGCAACGCCTTTATATTTTCCGAAGTTCTTGAAATATTTATAGAGGAGGCTATAAATTGGATAGATGAGATCCGTTCGTCTGCTCCGCCGGAGTTCCAATATGACAGCTCCGGTTATGACAGCTATCTGATAGATAAGCTTTTATGGGACTATGGAATAGGCCAAAGAAGGATCGCCTTAAACGCATTCAA
>JAISED010000064.1 GCA_031264295.1 Eubacteriales Family XIII. Incertae Sedis bacterium
GGTCTTGGTTATCGCCGCCGTCAGGGTCGTCTTACCGTGATCGATATGACCGATTGTGCCGATATTTACGTGCGGCTTTGTCCTTTCGAATTTAGCTTTTGCCATTTTAATTTACCTCCGTGCTATTAAGGAGCTGTGAAAAAATAACTGTTCCGGCAAGCGCGCCGAAGTCCGGCGGGCGGCGACTTATAGACCCGCGCTGTGAATACCCTCCGAACACCTGATACTTTAACATTTTACTATAGTTTCCGCGATTGTGTCAACTGAGTTTTTGACACGGGACGACACACGGGACGACACCGACGAGCCCGGAACCCGGAAATGTCAGCGTATTTTCGGTATTTCTCTGAAAGGTTTAATCATTTGGATAAGTTCCGCAAGGCTTCAGCTTCATCGGCGGCGAAACACAGGTCTTTGCCTTTATTGCACTCGTACATATAGTCACGGAGCGGCTTGCTTGTGTAAGCTGAGAAGTCGCCGAATATAGCCAACCGACAGCCATAGTTGACGAACTTCTGTGCGACATCGCCCGCCAGACCCGTGGACAACTTAAAGAAGTCCTCGTTGACGGCGGCTTTATTGATCGCTATTTTGTTGACGTCATGCTCGTAACTGACCGATGCAATCAGGTCAAGTGCGGCCTGCGCATCACTTATGATCGGTGTTTCGCTGTTTATGACGGCAATGCCGTCTATGATTTTTATGTCCATCCCTACCTCTTCTTTCCGGCGTTCTGCCTATTTTTCTAAGGCCGTGTTCATTTTAATAGTATATTCTCCTTATCGAAGTCTATGATCCCATCCCTGCGCAGTTTATTAAGCTCTAATGAGAGTGAGCTTCTGTCCACACAGAGGTACTGAGCGAATTCTTCCTGATTCATCCCTATATGCACCGCCGCGCCGTGGCCATTCATTGCTCCGCCCTTATTTCCCGCAGCGATATTATTTCCGCCGCTACTTCCCACTCCGCCATTATTTCCGGTGGCTGCGTTATTTCCGGTGGCTGCGTTATTTCCGCCGCTGCTGCGGCTTCCTGCGCCGCCGGTATTCCCTGCGACAATGCCGAGATACGCCAGGATTCGCCCGCGCACGGTATGCACCGCTAAAATCTCGGATTTGTATGTAAGGTGTATGTTATCGTCCGCAATGATGGTCATCATCCTCTTCAATATCATATTGCGCGTCTCTGCCGGCACGCCTTCTCCACGCGTCAGATCGTCGAATGAGAGCCATACGATGCTCCCGCCCTTGTTCGACGCTATTGTGGTGGAACTTACACCGGAAGACGAATTAACCGCGTCCAGATTTACGACGGAGTATGGTGAAAATATGCGTATTATTTGCACTCTGCCGTTTAAATGGTATTTTTCACTCAGCAGGTTCCCCTTTAGTAAAACCCCGATTTCGGTAACCTGATCGCCCTGATGGATCAGTACGCTCTTCTTCTCGAAATCCTGTACCCTATGCCGCACGGACGAACATATCCGCGCAAACGCCCAGTCGGTTAATCCGCCGAAGAGCCATGAATTTCGCAGCATTTCCAATTGCATATCGTTAACGTTCCCTATAGTTAAAGTATGGGGTCTGCTCCATTTTTGGCAAGCCCCCATCGTTACAGCGCCGGCGCCCGGTCAAAAAATATTGTCTCAATCAAAAAAATCGGTAAATGTTCCAGCAAGAACATTTTCATGTTTCAGTATACCATATAATTTTAACAGATGTAAATCATTTTTATACTATTCTCAATTTAGATTCCGTCCAAAATAATTGGACAGACGGCAGAAAATAGTATTATAAGTCCCTCAAAGGAAACGGAGGAAAACAGTGGATATCTTACATGTTAAAAACTATATCGACGGTGCTTGGCGCGACAGCGTATCAGGCGACAAAAAGGAATTGATCAATCCCGCAGACGGCAGTATATCGGGGACGCATACGAACAGCGGGCGCGAGGACGCTGCTCAAGCGATCAACGCGGCGAAACGCGCGTTTCACGACGACAAGATCTGGCCGGGTATGAATGTGGAAGAGCGCACGGATATCTTATTGAAAGTAGCCGATTTATTGGAAAAACGCTCTGATGAGGCCGCGCGCATCGAGAGTATCAACAGCGGTAAACCCTTGCGCGAGGCGGAAGCCGATGTGTGGGACGCCGTGCATTGTTTCCGTTATTTCGCGGGGCTGGCTGCCGCGCCGCAGGGCGGCTCATACCAAGTACCCGACGGTTTCGGTAAAATGCGGTCTTTTTCCGTGCACGAACCCGTTGGCGTATGCGGCTTGATCACCCCCTGGAACTTCCCCTTGCTCATGGGCGTATGGAAGATCGCACCGGCTCTGGCCGCGGGAAACTGCATAGTATACAAGCCCAGCTCTAACACTCCCCTGTCGGCAAAGATCCTCTTTGAGATATTCGATGAGGCCGGTCTGCCTCCCGGAACTGTGAATATGGTGATAGGACCCGGTGAGTCGGTGGGTCAGGAGATCGCGGAAAGCAGCGATGTGGATATGGTCTCTTTCACAGGAAGCACGGCGACCGGTCAGGACATCTCGCGCCGCGCCGCGGGCAATCTTAAAAAAGTCAGTTTGGAATTGGGCGGGAAGTCCCCTAACATCATATTCGCCGACGCGGATCTCGAAGGCGCGGTCGAATGGGCGATGATCGGCATCTTCTTCAACCAGGGCGAGGTTTGCTCCGCCGGAAGCCGTATTATCATTGAAGCGTCGTTCAAGGATAAATTCGTGAAGCGGCTGACGGAAAGGGCTAAGGCTATGACCATAGGCAATCCTCTGGACAACCCGGACATGGGACCGCTGATCACGGAGTCTCACATGAACAAGGTGTTGAAATATATAGAGTCAGGCAAGGCCGAAGGCGCGAAGTGCGTCTGCGGCGGATACCGATATACAGACGGCGAATGTGCAAAGGGCTTCTATGTTGCGCCCACTATATTCGACGATTGCAGCCCCGCCATGAAGATTGTGCGTGAAGAGATCTTCGGCCCCGTGGTGACGATACAGACCTTTGAAACGGAAGAAGAGGCGGTGAGCATCGCCAACAGCACCGAATACGGCCTGGCGGGCGGGGTATTTACCACAGACGGCGCCCGCGCCCTCCGCGTGGTGGAAGGCATCAGAGCCGGCATCACATGGATCAACTGTTACAATCCGACGTTCACCGGAGCGCCGTGGGGCGGCTACAAGAAATCCGGCGTCGGCAGGGAACTGGGCGCGAAAGGCTTCGAAGAGTATCAGGAAGTCAAGCAGATCAATATATTGCTGAATCCCGGTCCCGTCGGCTGGTATACCGATTACAATCTTTAAAACCCGTATGCCGTCGGCTTGCATGAAAATACAGACGGATACCAAACTTATAGTTATGATTTAATCATAAAAAAGGAGGTTGTATAATGTCAATAAAAGCGGATCTAGTGCTCAAAAATGCCAATATCCATACAATGGATAAAAAAAATCCCACGGGCGCCGCCCTAGCTGTGCTCGGCGACACCATCCTCGGGGTGGGGAGCTTCGAAGATTTTTCAACAGTAATCGGCGCTGATACCGAGATCATCGATCTTTCCGGTAAGACTGTTCTGCCCGGCTTCAATGACAATCACAGCCATCCTTTGTTTTGCGCCGGTACTCTTTCCAAGGTCAATCTCACCGGCACGCGATCACACAGTGAATTCTTCGAGCGTCTAAAGGCCAGGGCGGACAAGACCCCCGCCGGAGACTGGGTTGAAGCCTTCGGCTATGACGAGGGACTTTTCCTTGAAGGCAAGGAGCCGGGACTCGCGGAATTGGACGCGGCGTTTCCCGATCATCCCGTGTGCATCGCGCGCGTATGTCAGCATGTAGGGCTTGCCAACTCAAGGGCGCTGGCGCTCAGAGGCTACGATATCGACAGCCCGGATCCGCCCGGAGGCGAAATCGTGCGCGAAGACGGCAAGCTCACAGGCCGGCTGTGCGAGACAGCCTTTATAGCCATGAAAGAGGTCGTCCCGCCGCTGGACGGCGACCAACTCGCGAAATTGATGCAGACACTGAGCGGCGTCTACAACTCGTTCGGTATTACCAGCACGACCGAAATGGCCGCTTTCGACGACAGCAAGGTCTATTTCTCCGCTTGGGGCAATCTGATAAAAAACAACTGGCTCACGGTCAGAATTGCCGCGTACTGTCTGGAACCCATGTACCGCAAATTCATCGACACAGGAATACCATTCCCATTCGGCGATGATCTGCTCAAATTCCAGGGGCGTAAGATCATACTGGACGGCACTGCCGGCGCGGGAACCGCAAGGATGTCCGAACCCAGCAGGTTTGACGGCAATGCGGGCATCACCTACTACACCCAGGAGCAGCTTGACGACATGGTTTGGGAAGCGCATTCACACGGGCATCAGCTGTCAGGTCACGCCATAGGCGATATTGCCATTACCATGTTCCTCGACGCTTATAAAAAGGCGCAGGATAGACTGCCGCGCCCCGACGCGCGTCACAGGATAGAGCACTGCTCCTTCTGTTTCCCGCATCTTGTGGAGAGGGTGATCAACGAGGGCGTGTATCCGCTCATGAACACCGGCTTCCTTCACTATTTCGGCGACACGATCACGAGAAATTACGGCGAAGAACGCGTCTCACAGTCATTCCCGTTCCGCTCGCTGCTGGACGGCGGTCTCATCGTCGCCAACGGCAGCGACACTCCGGTTACAGTTCTCGATCCGACAATCATTCTCCACGCGGCTATGGTGAGGAAGACGGCGAGCGGGGCTTCATGCGGCGATGATCAGAGGATCAGCGCCCAGGAGGCGGTTTACGCCTATACAGCCGCCGGCGCGCACTTCACATTTGACGAACATAAGAAGGGTACGCTTGAGAGCGGCAAGCTCGCGGATATCATCGTCACCGACATCGACCCGACCGCTGTAGACGATGAACCTGAACGTGTACTGGAAATGAAGGTTGAGCAGACTATATTGGGCGGTAAAACCGTGTATAGACGGTGAAACATATGGCAAATCCTTACGAGAACGAATTGTTTATAGGAACGATAAAGGCATGAAAGCAAGGACGAAAAATTTATTGATACTTTCGATACCACTGATATTACTTATTGCGGTCGTATTGATTCTGTACGCAACGGGCTTTGGAGTTAAATCAAAGCCCGTTGCCGTCGTTTCGCCGAGATATAATGCTGCGGTCTATGAAGCCGCTCCGGATTATACATCTGGTTATGATGAAACCTCAGTTATCGAATCCGACGACAGTACACTTGAGCATACCAGCTTCGGCGGAAGCGATATACTGAAAGACAGCGATGGAAAGATAAGCAACGTTGCCGCGACAAAAGAGTACATTCTCGCTTTCGATAAAAGGATGGAATCGACGGAAAAGAACGGCATCTACAGGATCAACATCAATACCAATGAAACAGTGCGAATAAGTAAGCATGAAGCGATGGGTTTTCGACGGGAATGGAACTTTCTATATTATGTGAGCGAGGGCGCGTTATATCGAATTTATATGAGCGCCGGAACGGAAGGCAGGGAAAAAGGCGGAACGGAATATATATCGGAAGTTGGAAGAAAAGACCGGAAAAAAAGTGAAAACAGAGACAGGCGCGAAGAGTTTGTTAAACAATTAACGCATACATCCGCCGATATTTCGAGATTCGAAATTATCGGTGGGAAGTGTTATTGGATAGATGCTGAAAATAATATCCTTTATGATAATGACGGTAACAACGTGAATGGGGATGCTGAGTGCGAAGGATTGAAAATCGGCGGTGATCAAAGCAAGTACTTGATTTGTACATTTGCGGAAACCAAACCATCAGAATACCATCTCATGATTCTTGATAAGTCAGGCGCCGCAGTTTTCAAGACGCCAGACACCGCGCGAATAGACAGCGTCAATATCATGGGAACTACGCTGACATTTGTCAATCTGACTACGGGAACGATATGCAAAACTGAATTAAAATAGTCCTATGTACTTGACGGAGGCAGAGATACGTGATACTATAGTGTTATCTTTTTACATTATATCCTTGATTTTACATCGGCGTAGCATCGGCACTTACATCCTGATTACGGTGGGAGAATTTTGAAACAGCCCTCAAACGTGCCGTTATGAGTTGTGAAACTACTGGAATAACAGGCTCCGACCATTTTCGTGAGGTCACGAAAATGGTCTCCATAGGAAGCAATGCGAACCGCTCGGTAACGGATTATATGCTTACGCGTTATGCCTGTTATCTTATCGCTCAAAACGGAGACCCACGCAAGCAGGAAATCGCTTTCGCGCAAGGCTACTTCGCCGTACAAACGCGAAAACAGGAGCTTATCGAGGAACGTGTCGCGTACATAGAGCGTATTGAAACTCGTGGGCGTTTGCGCGAATCCGAAAAGAGATTATCGCAAAATATCTTCGAGCGCGGTGTGGATGACGCCGGGTTCGGGCGGATTCGTTCAAAAGGCGATAAAGCTCTTTTCGGCGGCATTGACACCGCAGGAATGAAAAAACGTCTTGCTATAAGTGATAATCGCCCGCTCGCCGATTTCTTGCCGACGCTGACGATAGCTGCTAAAAACCTTGCTGCCGAAATGACGAACCACAATGTTGAGGCAATTGATTTATATGGTGAACCATCCATAACATCTGAACACATTCAGAATAATACAAGCGTACGAGATATGCTCGACAGGCGCGGAATTAAGCCTGAGAATCTGCCTCCGTCCGAGGATATTAAAAAACTTGAACGGCGTGTGAAGTCGGAAGAAAAGAAATTCGCGTCAAAGGCTGGAAAACTCCCTGAAACAGCCGGAGATAAGGATTAAAGGTAAAAAACGTTTGAAAAATAAAAAGCAGCCGCGAATCACTTCATGGCAACTTATAAAAAACCCCCTAAGGCACATCGAAGATGCGCAGCAGGGGGTTTTATAAGTCACACTATTCACTCTTTGGGGAACTTAGCCTACAAGCATCTTAACCTTCTCAACAATATCATCCGCAGACATACCGTACTTCTTCAACAGCTCCGCAGGTTTCCCTGATTCGCCGAAGCAGTCGGGCTGCCCCACGAAGGCCATTTTCACCGGACAGTGCGTCGCTGCGTATTCCGCGACAGCCCCACCGAGGCCGCCTATCACAGAATGTTCCTCAGCCGTCACTATTGCTCCGGTTTCTTTCGCCGCTTTCTCTATCATTTCACCGTCTATGGGTTTGATCGTGTGCATGTCTACGACGCGTATTTCCACGCCGTCCTTCGCCAGCGTTTCCGCGGCAAGCAAAGCTTCGCCCACCAAGATGCCGGTGGCTATTACCGTGCAATCCTTGCCGTCACGCAGACACACAGCCTTACCCACCTTGACGTCGGCGCCGGGCTTGTAGATCTGCTCTACAGCGGCGCGTCCAAGCCTGATATAGAATGGACCGTCCGTATCTACTGCCTGATTTAACAGTATTTTCGCCGATTCACCATCTGAAGGATTGAGTACGGTCATACCCGGTATCGTTCTCATGAGCGCGATATCCTCAAAAGTCTGATGGCTCGCGCCGTCCTCGCCCACGCTGATCCCCGCATGAGTCGCGCACACCTTCACATTCGCGTGTGTGTAGCCGATCGAATTCCTGATTATTTCAAAGGCTCTGCCCGAAGCGAACATAGCGAATGTGCTCGCGCACACCGTTTTACCTGAAAGCGCCAGTCCCGCTGCAGTACCGAAAAGATTCTGCTCCGCGATCCCCATATTGAAAAAACGCTCAGGAAAGGCCTTGCTGAATCCGTTTGTCATCGTGGATTTCGACAGGTCGGCGTCCATAACGATAAGATCCGCCTTTGTTTTCCCCTTCTCTACGAGGAATTCCCCGTAAGCCTGTCTTGTCGCCGTCTTACCCGCCATTACAATTCACCTCCCAATTCCTCAAGCGCTTTTTTTGTCTCTTCTTCCGAAGGCGCCTTGCCGTGCCATCCCGCTTCATTCTCCATGAATGAAACGCCCTTTCCCTTTACCGTCTTCGCGATTATCGCCGTCGGTTCGCCTTTAACAGCTTTTGCGGCGTCGAAGGCCGTGATTATCTCGGGAATTGAATGTCCGTCTATCAGTAGTGTACTGAAGCCGAAGCTTTTGAATTTTTCATCTACCGGCGCTACGGTCATCACATCGTCGTTCCTGCCGTCGATCTGAAGCCCGTTCCAGTCCACAATAACGCAAAGATTATCAAGCTTATAATGTCCCGCCGCCATCGCCGCTTCCCAGACAAGTCCCTCCTCAAGCTCGCCGTCTCCCAGTAATGTATAAACCCTGCCTGCCCCGTCAATGCGCGCAGCCAGCGCCATTCCGATAGAAGCCGAGAATCCCTGCCCCAGCGATCCGGTTGACATCTCCACTCCGGGCGTAGTCTTCCTGCTCGGATGACCCTGCAGCATAACATCAAGTCGGCGCAGCTTCCACAACTCCTCCTTGGGGAAATACCCGCGTTCGGCGAGAGCAGCGTACAGCACAGGCGCCGCGTGTCCCTTTGAGAGAACGAACTTATCCCTTCCCTCCTTTTGCGGATTTGCAGGATCTATTTTCATCTCATGAAAATAAAGCGCAGCGAGTATGTCCGCCGCGGACAAGGATCCTCCCGGATGCCCCGAACCCGCGAAATACACCTGTTTTACGATGTCCACGCGGATTTCAGTTGCAGCCTTTTTGATTGTTTCGATTGTGTTTGCATCGGGCATTTATTTGTCCTCCTTCTTTGTCACCATTCAATAGTTTCGCCAATAGTTTCGATTGAATCCCTTGAACAGTAACGCTTTAGGCAAGCTCCGGAAACCTGCGTTATGCTATCCGGAGCTTGCCCTTATATGTACATGCGGTTTGTACCAGCCGCCGCTCATTCCCCGCAGCGGCTGTTTGTACCAACCACTTGTTTATTCCCTCAGCAGCCGTTTCGCAAACCACACGATTCATCCCCGGCGGCGATCGTTGCGCCGGTCGCCCGGTTCATTACCTGCGGTTTGTACCACCCGGTTTATTCCCTCAGCAGCCGTTTCGCAAACCGCGCGGTTCATCCCCGGCGACTGTTTAACAGCACCTTTATCAAAAACAGCGGCAATACCACCATGCGCTTTATCCTCGACGGCTGCTGTTTCAGCCGAAACAGCCATTCAAGCCCGTGTTTCCTGTAAAACTCCGGCGCCCGTTTCAAGGCGCCCGCCATAACGTCGAAGCTGCCGCCCACGCCTATGGCCACTTTCACCTCAAGCGCTCCCCTATTCCTGTATATGAATCGTTCCTGCTTCGGCGATCCCAGCGCGACACATAGAAAATCCGCCCCGCTCGCGTTTATCTCCTCCACAATGCCTGCCTCGTCTTCCTCGGTGAAGTAGCCGTCACGGAAGCCCACTATATTTAAGCCAGGGTATTTTTTCATCATATTCGCGGCGGCCATTTCAGCAACCCCCGGTTTGCCTCCCAGAAAATACGGCTTCCCCCTACTCATTGAAATCCATTCCAGCGCATTATACAGAAAATCTATCCCCGTCACTCTCTCCTGAAGCGGCAAACCCATAATCTTGGACGCGTGTACAATGCCCACGCCGTCCGGTATAATCAAATCCGCATCTTCTATTATTTCTTTCAATACAATATCATGCCTTGAAGCGCTCCAAATAATCTCCGAATTCGGCGTCACTATATAGGCGCACGGTTCTTTATAATTATAAGGTCTCAACTCTTTTACCATCAGCAACATGAAGCTTTTCATTGCATCATCTAGAGAAATCATATCTACCGGAACCCCAAGAATTTCCACGCGTTCGCCGCGTCTGCCGCGTTCGCCGCTTATAGACTCATTCCCCATGATCTGTCACCTTCATCAAATCTCCTATCATCTTTTCGTTTGTGTCAAGCTTCTTTATCAGTGCACAAACATTTTCTCTTACCATTCCTTTAATCGTATCCGCGTTCTCCACGGTTTTTTCAAACTCTTCCATAAAGTAATCGCATTTAAAGTCGCTCACCGCCGACATCGCCTTCAATCCCAGCGAATGCATGAATGAATTTATTTTCGGATCATATGATATGGCTATCATCGGCACGTCCATAACCGCTGCGTAGATGAGGGCGTGAAGCCGTACCCCCACCAATATATCAACACCGCCTATTATCGACAACATCTCTTCTGTAAGGTACTTATGCTTTACCGCGAGTACCTTGTCCGGCAGCCTTCTCTCGATCTCTTCTATTACGGGCAGATCCTCGGAATAATGAAAGGGTATCAGCAAGACCTGCGCGCCGTATTCCGCATTGAGCCTTTCTATTGATAAGCACAATTCATTCACGAACTCGCTCTGAAGCTTCTGCTCCCTTACCGCAAATCCTACAACGAGCTTCCCTTCCTCCTTCACAAAACCCTCATTCTCAAGGATTTTGCGCCCCGAATCCAGCCCGGCCTTTTTTATCCTGAGCACCGGATCAGCAGTAACTGTAACATTTTCACGCAGAAGTCCGATCTGCGTCAGGAATTCCGCCGAAGCCTCATCCCGCACAACAACCCCCGCCGCCCGCTTCAGCGTCCAAGCCGTTAGCCGCCTGTTGATCTTCAAGTTTATAGGTCCTATGCCCTGACTGTATATAAAAACCCTTTTGCGAAACAGATATCCCGCCCAGATGATGGCCAGATAATACAGCAAACTTTTTTTACTCGTCACATCCTGCAACAAGCTGCCCCCGCCGCTTATCAACAGATCGCAGCGTCTGACCGCCGCCATTATGGCGCCCGGCGATTTTCTGTCTGCCGTACGCACCGAGTGTTTCTCGGCAGTCACAGCGGGACTTTTCGACAGTACCGTTATCTCTATATCTGAAAGCTTCGCGCGCAGATTATCCACCACAGCCGTGAGAATAGACTCATCGCCAATATTGTTGAAACCATAATATCCGGAAATAAGTATCCTGAATACCCTACGCATCGGCGAATCGCCTTTCCAATCTTTTGTAAATCTTATACGCGAGATGGAATATCAGCATGTAAACTATACCGATAATTATTCCGAACAGCACCGAATAACCGGTTCTTGTGAATCCGAGATAGAGCGGCGTTCGAAGATGCATGAAGGTGTTTATGACCGAAGTCACCCCGACCACGCCGCAGACCCCGAAAACAACAGTCCAAAAGCGCAGCCTCTTGAATGAAGCGTATATCATCAGCATAATCGCCGGGAACGCGAACATGAATTCCTTCGTCCGCGGACGCGCAAGCAGGAGTTCTTCAAGGTCGTTGCGGAATATCATTTCAACGCGGCTCGCAGTGATAACCTCATGCCCCGTCCTCAGTATATAATACATGCCGCCCACAGCGAAAACCACCCCGAGCAACAACATCCACACCTTTATGGATGTGTTCATCAAATCCTTTATGTCGCCCATCTCCAAGCGTCCTTTTTCGCGTTTCTCCTTAGTAAATCCGAAATACGCGAGATAGGCCGCCGCGAAGAATGCTATCGGCAGCAGCTGCGCCGCCTTCACCCCTCGGAATATGTCAATTTCCAACATATAGTTGACTGACGACAGCGGTGCGGCGGTCAGCAATGCGCCTACGAGCGCTATGACTGTAGACCCCACAACCGCGAATACCGCAAACTTGAAGGTTACTATAGCGCCCGGTACAGACCCGGCGGCTCTGTCATAACAGTCCTTGGCCGTCTTCGTATAGAAGACCGTAGCCAGGCAGCCGAATATAATGGCGTTCGCAAGGCTGGCTATCAACTCCGTTGTATTAGGCGCTATATAGAACGCCGCACAGGTTAACAACGCTCCGGCAGCCAGCAACTTATACCTCAATCTCGCCGCCAGCGGCAATACCAACTGCAAAAGCAGCAAGGCCGCTGCGACACAGCCTATGCCTATCACAAACTTCATCGCAAAGCCAACCTTATAGGCGTCCATAACCGACGCAGCGCCTTGTGAAAAGCCGTGCCGCTCCAGCCGTTGTTCAAGATTCGCGAACATCTCCCTATACTCATCCACGTCCGTCACATAGGTATGAAAATCCTTTATCTCTTTGATCGGCTTATAATAGATAACACGCACATTGCGTTCAACCACTGTGCGGAAAAGCGTATTCTCAATCTCCTTAGCGCCTTCATAGCCGTAATACTGATATCTATTCTGTATATAGTTCCAAACGGAGAAGACCCTCACAGCCTTGTAGTCGCTGTGCTCCGTCAATTCAAGCACCCCGTGCTGGAGAATGTTCTGCAGCTGTGTAGTATCCTCAATAACGCCGATATCTATATCATTCTCATCAATATAAGCGCCTATCACCTCTATACCGTCGTCGTATCCCGGAACGCCTTCACCGCCCACGATGAGATATGAAGGCTTGACGCCCAACCTATCGTAATCCGCCAGAACCGCCCTCGCGTACCGCGCGCTGTTCCATGTGTCATAGCTTGCCGTCCTCGGTACAATCTCCATTCCGAGGTCTTTAATTATCTTCACCTTTTCCGGGATCATGCCGAGACTCAGGTACATGAGTTTCGAATCTACGATATCCATGAGTTCGATAAAACCGCCGCCCTTTGAATTTTGTTCCTTATATTCCGGCGTATAAAGGGTAATATCCGGCGTTCCGTCTATAAGCACATAGCCGCCCTTTTCAGCGTCCTCTTCCGGATAATACAATATATTTGCGTTGTCGTAACGTGTAAGCAAGGCCTGCGTAACAAAATCGTAAGCCTCTTTCGAAGCCATTCTCACCATTACATCATACGAGTCATAGCCGAACAGCTTTATACTGTTTAACCATCCCTCCGGATAATCCGATTCCCAGTCCGCGTCCTGAGTGATAATATCCATGACTTCTGCGGACACAGGCATGTCGTCGCCTTCCATAAGGCTCTTCAGGCTTTCTTCCGCCAGCCCAACCTTGTTGATCTTCATATCCTTGAAACGATTCAGCCACAGCGACACGCTCTCCCCCGACTGATCGGCCAAAGCCTTCGTTTCCTGATAATCCAACACTATATCATATGTTTTATTGTGACTTTCAACATATATTCTCGACACCATCACCGTGATTCCGCATATGACAGCGGCGGCCATTATTATTAAAAAAATCCAATTCGACTTTATGAATATTTTAGCTTCCGACATGTATTGTCTTTCTCCTTAATCTTCCGATATCGTTATTCTTCCGCCGACGTCCGTTCTTCCGGCATCGTTATTCCTGACGACGTCCGCTCTTCCGGCATCGTTACTTCCGACGACGTCTGCAAACTATAGCCGCCTTTGATCATCAGCCATATGTCTGTTATAGCCGTTATCCCTCTACCGTCGCTCCTTGGTATAAGGAGCAGGTGGTTTGTCTCCAAAATGTCTCCGCTCATAAGATCTTTACCGGCCGTAAGGTCTGAGATTCCGTTTTCCTCATTTCCTATGGCCGAGGCTTCGCCGCTTCTCAGTATGATCTCAGCGCCCTCGTCCCCGATAAGCGTCTGCCCTTCTTTGACTTCCAAAGGAACAAAAACTGCTGCCGCCGACAACTTCTGATCCAGATAACTCTTTGTGACCAACGGATCCTCTTCCGAACCCGGTTCAAGGGACGCCGCATAAACCGCCGCCGACAGGACTATGCCGGCCAGAATCGCGCCTGCCATAATAATCATTCTTTTCATTGATAGCTTCATACTAACCCCCATTCCGCCGCCGTTGCTGCTGCCGCTACTGTCGCCATTGCTGCTGTCGCCGTTGCTGCTGCCGCTACTGTCGCCACTGTCGCCGTTGCTGCTGCGGCTGCCGCTACTGTCGCCATTGCCACTGTCGCCGTTGCTGCTGCCGCTTGCGGCACAAATAGTGATGAAATACAGACTTTTATACCACATCTCCATGACTTCTTTGCAGCGCCATTATCGCCGCAGGTATCTTCGCCGCTATATCTGAAGCGATAAGCCCATACTCTCCCAATTCCGCCGCAGCCAGATCCCCGGCCGCTCCGTGTAAACATACACCCGCGGCGGCGGCCTCGAAAGGCTCAAGACCCTGCGCCGCAAGCGACGCGATCATACCTGTCAGAACGTCTCCGCTCCCGGCGGTAGCCATCCCCGGATTACCTGTCTTATTCAACATCCCGCGCCCGTCCTGTGAAAACACAAGCGTTCCTGCCCCCTTGAGGACTGCCGTACAGCCTAAAAGAAGAACCAGCTGCTCTGCGGTTTTGCGCCTGTCTTTCTTAAGTTCCGCAGTCGGAGTTCCCAGTAATCTAGCGGCTTCGCCCATATGAGGCGTTATTATCACACGGCATTTCGCGGATTTGATCACATCCGGCTTCCCTGCGACGGCGTTTAAACCATCCGCGTCTATCACCAACGTTCCTGAGTAGCTTTGGGTCAACTGTACGATCAAACTTCTCGTCTCCGCCGTATTCCCCATTCCGGATCCTACCGCGATGGCGTCAAACCTGCTGAGCCTGCCGGACAGCGCCTCCGCGCCGGAGTCGCCGACATGCGCAGCCTCCGCGCTGGAGTCGCCGACGTGCGCTGACGCCCTGCCGATCACGTCCGCATAATATTTACTGCCGCGAAGAAAGGCTCCGTTTGCGTTCTTGCCGTCGCTGTCGCCGCCGCTCCTAAAAAGCCCGCTGCGGCTGATACAGGTCGCCTCCGGAATTCCCGCGTGTATAACAGGAAACAGTTCATCAGGCACAGCCATCTGAACCAATCCGGCGCCGCTTCTCAAGGCGCCTCGGGCGCACAGCACCGCCGCGCCCGCCATTCCGTGAGACCCTGCTACGATCAATATACGCCCGTAGTCGCCCTTATGCGTATCACGCTCCCGCGGCGCCAATAAACCCGCTGCATAGCCTCTATCGATTGTTAATATATTGTCAAATTCCATCTTTCGTCCCATATTCGCGAATCATAACCGGACTCCGCGTCCTGCTCCCGCCGCTTCGCAGCGGCAAACCTGCTTCGGAACCGGTGCCGCCTGAACGCCGAATACTTGTAAACCGTAACCCGCCCGCAGCGGGAAGCGCATTCCTCGTTCAGCCGACGCAAGCCTGTTACAGCCGAAAAATAAGCGTCGCCAATGCGAAATACGACATACACGATATCAAATCCGTAAGCGACGATATCATAGGCGCCGCCATCAACGCGGGGTCTATACCTATGCGCTTCGCGAGCATAGGAAGCAAACCGCCTATGCACTTCGCCAAAGTGACTATCACCACCATAGAGACGCATACAGTCACCGCCACATATAGGCTTTCCCTGTCCAGAAAGAGTATTTTAGCGAAATTCAGGCAGCTGAGCACGACACCTATTATAAAGCTGATCCTCACTTCCTTCCAGAGCACCCGCGCGGCGTCGCGCAATTCCAGATCCCCTACCGCCATGCCTCTTATTACAAGAGTCGCCGACTGCGAACCCGAATTACCGCCCGTTCCCATAAGCATAGGAAGATACACGGCAAGACTTATCACGTTTGAGAGTAAGGATTCAAAACTCCTGATTATAGTACCTGTGAGCATTGCCGATATCATGAGAAATATCAGCCACGGCAGCCTGCTGCCGACGTGCCTGAACACACCCATGTCGAGATAGTCCGCGTCGCCTGAATCCAGAACGCCGGCCATCCTCTCCACGTCCTCGTTGTACTCCTCTTCGATGACGTCCAGTATATCGTCAACCGTTATTATTCCCACAAGGCGCTGTTCATTATCGACGACAGGTATAGCAAGAAAGCCGTAACGCTTGAACGTCTCTGAAACCTTCTCCTGATCGTCATAGACATTCACATACACCATGTCTCCGTTCAACATATCGGATATGAACATGCCGCTCTCGGCGACTACAAGCGCTCTCAATGAGACTATGCCTATGAGCTTGCGCCCGCGATCCTTGACATAACAGGTGTATATCGTCTCGCTGTCCATTCCCACTGCCCTGATATGCGCCATAGCCTCCCCGACCGTCATATTCTTCTGCAGACTGATATAATCGGGCGTCATAAGACTTCCGGCGCTGTCTTCCGGGTAATGCAAAAAAGTATTGATCAGCTTTCTTTCTTCTTTTGTTGTTTTTTCGAGAATCTTATCGACAATATTAGCGGGAAGCTCCTCAAGCACGTCGATCATGTCGTCGAAATCCAGCTCATCGATTATGTACTTGACTTCCTTGTCTGTTATCGCGTTGACGATCGTCAATTGATCATCGACAGGAAGGTACGAGAACACTTCCACCGAGACGTCCTTCGGAAGCATCCGAAAGAGTATAACGGCGCACTCAATGCCGGGTTTTTCCAATACTTCTTCCAAGGCCTCCGCCGTTTCCACGGCGTCAAGGCTGAGTATCTCATCCCGTGCTCTTATATACTTTTTCGCATCAAGAAGTTCGATAATGCGTACAATAATTTCCTCGGGACTTCTTTCGTTTTCCATAAAGCGTATTCCTTATCCCATGCACCATTATACGATAGAACGCCGTATAATGCAACTTCTTTCGCCGTTTCTACGCCATTCTGCGCCGTCCCTGCGCCATCCTTGCGCCCTTTACGCGCCCTTTACGCGCCCTTTGTCACTTTATGGAAATCCTCTATCCACTGCTTCATATCGGGCGCCTTGAAAAAAGACGCGCCGGATACGAATACATCCGCACCCGCTTCCGCTAAAGCCCCGGCGTTTTCAAGACACACCCCGCCGTCCACCTCTATATGAAACGACAATCCCCGGCGTTCCCTGATCTCCGCCAAAGCGGCGATCTTAGCCATTGACGCGTTTATGAATTGCTGTCCTCCGAATCCGGGATTAACCGACATAATCAATACCATCTCCACATCGTCAGGCATATAATCCAACGTAGAGAGTGAAGTCGCCGGATTCAGCGCCACCCCCGCTTTCACCCCTAACGAACGTATGAGCTTCACCGTTCTGTCAAGATGCACGCAGGCCTCCTGATGAACAGTGATAAACCTTGTGTTTTCGGTAATAAAACCCGGAATATATCTATCCGCGTTCTCGATCATGAGGTGAATATCAAAAGGCAGCGCGGTTTTACCGGCCAAACTTTCCGCCGCCACCGCGCCATAGCTCAAATTAGGCACAAAATGCCCGTCCATCACATCAATATGTATCATATCCGCCCCTGCCTTTTCAATCCTTGACACATCCGCGCCAAGCGCGGAAAAGTCAGCTGACAGTATTGAGGGCGCTAATATCTTCATCTAGTCCTCCCTTAGGTGTTACTACTCAAGCATCGCGTTCGGGTAGTTTCTTTAGACAAGCTCCGGAAACCTGCGTTATGTCATCCGGCAAGGGTTTCCTGATCTTGCCTTTAACATCTTTATCCTGTTCCGTTTCCGGCTTAGTACCTGCCGACTCAGTACCTGCCGCCGCCTATCTCTTCCAGCTGCCGCAAATACGATTCGTAACGCGACACGGCTATCTCCTTTTCCTTAACGGCTTTAGTCACCCTGCAATCGGGTTCATATACATGACGGCAGTTGGAGAACCTGCACTCACGCGAATATCGCCATATATCCGGGTAGCAGAACGCCAGTTCGTCAGCGGTCAATCCGCTCGTTTCGAATGATGTAAATCCCGGCGTATCGAATACCCAAGCCCCGAACTCCTCCATCAAGAAGAGTTCTACATGCCGTGTGGTATGTTTCCCGCGTTTTGTCTTATCGCTGACCTCCCCCGTTTCCAGTTTCAGATCATGCTGAAATATGTTGAGCAGTGTTGACTTTCCCACGCCCGATGGCCCCGCCAAGGCGCAGCGCTTCCCCATGAGCCATCTCGACAGCTTGTCGATCCCTAAACCCGTGGCGCAACTCACCTCCTCCACCGTATAGCAAGTCCTGTAAATCTCCGATATCTTTCTGACGTCCTCCGGGTCGCTTAGATCCACTTTGTTGAGACAGATTATCACCTCTGTATTCGCCCGTTCCGCGGCTACAATGAATCTGTCTAAAATCTCCAGATTCGGCGCCGGACACGCCGCCGCCATCATCACGATAAAGCAGTCCACATTAGCTACAGGCGGCCTGACAAATATGTTTTTACGCGGCCATATCCTATGGACGACGCCTTCTTCGTCATCCAGTATTTGGAAATCCACAACATCACCGACAGTCGGTGTAATACCGTCTTTTCTAAAAGCGCCGCGCGCTCTGCACTGATAGATAGCTCCCCCTTCCGCCCTAACATAATAAAACCCGCCTATCCCTTTAATTATGAGACCTTCCATCATATCTTTGTCACCCGGCCTGCCGTAAAATCAACGCTATACGACATGGCGGCTTCATTGCTGAAGAGCACATATATCGTCCCGGAACCTTCGCCGCTCACCGGTATCGCATCTCCGCCGTTGCTCTTATAACGCACAGCCTTATCTATGACAGTGGTCATCTTGCCTTGGCTGTCCGAAAGCATCACCGTCAGCGTAAAGACCTCGCTGGGGGCGTCCACAAAATCTATATCCAGAACCACCGTCTTGGGTCCGGATGCCGGAGCCGCCGTCCCTACGCTGATCTTGACATCCACCTTTGAACCTGCTTCAACTGCTTCCTCCGGGCGATACTGCTGCCCTGTTATCTGTCCCGCCTCATACCTGTCGCTCGTCTCTTCGACTATAGCGCCGAAGGTCAGGCCGTTATTGGCGAGCTGCCTGGCAGCCATTTCCCGCGTAAGTCCGAGCAGATTCGGCATATTCCCCGTCGTCGGTTCGGGTTTCCCCTGACTCAACACAAGATTTATGCGGGTTTCCGCTTCGGCCTCCACTCCCGGATCAGGCGACTGCCTTATAACATAATCCACCGGCAGTTCGCTGTTTTCACGAGTTACTTCGCCTTCTTTGTATCCGTAGTTTGATATCATCCGCCTCGCGTCGTCCAGGCTCCTGCCCACAAGATTCGGTATCTTCACATCGAC
The DNA here is from genome assembly GCA_031264295.1 of Eubacteriales Family XIII. Incertae Sedis bacterium. Lineage (GTDB taxonomy): Bacteria > Bacillota > Clostridia > Peptostreptococcales > Anaerovoracaceae > JAISED01. The sequence goes on from JAISED010000064.1 coordinate 18,924, forward strand.
CTCGGCAGGAGGCGTATCGGCGCTGTCTCCGTCCCCTCCGCCCGCCGGAGCGCCTCGGCTTATATTCACCCTCAGTGTGAACCCTTCCTTTACAAGATTCCCCTCCGGTCTTTCCTGCGAAACGATGAGTCCCTCTTCTATATCCTGACTCGTTATGAGATCGCCGATCTCCAATTTAAGCCCCAGTTCTTCCAGCTTCGCGCTCGCTTCATCCTCCGTCATGCCCGCCACATTGGGCAGCGCTACTTCCTTGGGGGCGCTGAAAGCCTGAATCCCCACATAGATAAAATAACTCGCCGGTATTGCACACACCAAGGCCAGAGCCACCGCTACTATACGTATCTTGGAAAATCCCTTTTTCTTCTTACTCTTCTTCATATCCCCTTTACCATTACGTGCATCATTCTTCTTCTCCGGTTCTTCCGCCTCTTCCTCGACAGCACCCTTCGAGCGAACCATGTCCGCGATATTTTTGTCTTCTATGATACCTGTTATGAAATTGACATTTTCAAGGGCGTCGAACACATCGTCAGCGCTTTTAAAACGGTTGATCTGGTATTTTTCAATCGCCTTCATGACGATCTGCTCAAGTCCCGGCGGTACGCCGGAGACCAACTGCGAAGGCGGCGTCGGCTTATCGTTCATGTGCATGACCGCCACCGTAACAGGATTTTCAGCATCGAACGGCACCCTACCCGTAAGCATTTCATACATTACAATCCCCAGCGAATATATGTCCGATTTTTCGTCCACATAGCCGCCGCGCGCCTGTTCGGGCGAGAAATAGTGAACCGAACCCATGATGGCGTCCTCGCTCTTTTCTACGATCGTAGCGTCGCTTACCGCCTTGGCGATGCCGAAATCCGTAATTTTGGCGCTGCCGTCCGGCATTATGAGTATATTGTGCGGTTTGATGTCCCTGTGGATGATGTTGTTCTTGTGCGCCATGCTGAGAGCGGAGGCTATCTGCTTCGCGATGCCGATAGTACGCTTGTAATCCATGGCGCCCTCTTCGCCGATCACCTCACTGAGCGTTTTGCCCTCTATCAATTCCATCACAATATAGTGGATGCTGCCTTCCTTGCCCACATCATACACATTTACGATATTGGGGTGTGATAATCTGGCCGCGGACTGTGATTCCTTCTTGAAACTCTCTACAAATACCGCATCTTTTGTATACTCGGGTCTCAGCACCTTAATCGCGACATGGCGATTAAGCAGTCTGTCCCTGCCCTTATATACTACGGCCATCCCGCCGTCCCCTATCTTCTCAATGATCTCGTACCTGCCGGCAAGTATCATCTCACTCATCCACGATCCTCCTACTCTATCTCCACGCAAATCACCGTTATATTATCTCTGCCGCCGTTTTTATTGGCGCGCTCGACCAGCGACTTACATATTTCATTCAATTCTCCGGGGACAGCGGCAATTCTGCATATTTCTTCATCTGTCACCTCCCCATAGAGTCCGTCAGTGCACAATATAAGCCTGTCGCCGCGGACGAGTTTGGTGACGAAAAAATCCGGAAGAACCTCATCCTCCGCGCCCAGCGCCCTCGTTATCTCATTCTTGCGCGGATGGACGCGAGCCTCTTCTCTGGTAAGTTTGCCCGAAGATATCAGTTTGTTGACCACAGTGTGATCCACAGTTATCTGACTGATTCCTCCGTCACGGATCATATAAGCCCTGCTGTCGCCTATATTTATGATATACAGCCTGTCCTCGCAGATATGCGCGACAACCGTGGTAGTAGCCATGCCCGAATTGTACACGGCGCTTCTCGAAAGGCTCAGGATTTCAGCATTGATATCACGGAAACACGTCAGAAAATAATCCATGAGCGCCGCGTTGGAATCATCACCCTCATACACCGCGTCTATAGGATGCGCTTCTATGAATCTCTCAATCCCCGTGACGGCTTTTCTGCTGGCCAATTCCCCCGAATTATGCCCTCCTACGCCGTCCGCAACCGCGTATATGCTGAATCTGGGTAACACCAAAAGGGCATCCTCATTGTTGCCCCGCATCTTGCCTCTGTCAGTTCGAAACCCCGCCTTAACCGAAAAAGCCATATCATTCTCCCAAAACGTTCTCCGTTCTTCTCATACTGCAAATAAAAAACCCGTCCATATTGTCCACATGCGGAAGGAGCTGAAGAGTATCCACTATTTCAAATCCCCTGTTCCGCCTGAGAAACCTCTTTATCACTCCCTGATTCTCCTGCTTCGAGATGGTGCAAGTCGAATAAACCAATAAGCCGCCCGGTTTTACGTAGTTCGCCGAAGCCGTAAGTATTTCCAGCTGTTTCTTCGGCAATTCAGCCAATTCACCTGGATTTTCCTTGTACTTGATCTCCGGCTTTCTTCGCACCACGCCCAGTCCCGAACACGGCGCGTCCACAAACACCCTGTCGGCTCTGTTAACCATCGCGGAATTTATGCGGGTTGAGTCCCACGAACCCGTCTCTATAATATCTATGCCTAAGCGCCGCGCCTCCTGCTCTATGAGTGACAGTTTGCGGTGGTATATATCCCAGGCGTATATCTTGCCCCTGTTGTTCATCCTTTCAGCCATGGCCAGAGATTTGCCGCCGGGCGCGGAACACACGTCTATGATGGTGTCGCCTTCCTGGGGCGCCGCCATCGCCGCCGCTATCTGCGAGCTTTCATCCTGAACGGAAAACATGCCGTTCTTGTACAGTCTCCCCTCCAGCAGGTTGGAACCCTTCACGAGAATGCCCTGAGACGCCCGCGCACTGGCTCTGACTTCAAAACCCTTGGCATTGAGGCGTTCAAGAAGATCCTCACGTGTGATCTTCGTCTGGTTGACGCGTATGGAGAACTCCGGCGTCATATTCCCCGCCGCTAAAAGCGCCTCCGTGGTCTCGGCGTCATACGATGAACGCCACAGTTCTACAATCCACGGAGCATAGGAATACTTAATGGAGAGATGCTGCGTTTCATTCTCATTTCTGTCCGGCGGCCCTACATAGTCCTTATCCCGGAGAAACTGCCTGAGCACCCCGTTTATAAAGCCCTCGCCGCCGTTGGAAAACCGCTTTGCGATCTCAACGCTCTCGTTTACCGCCGCGTATTCAGGCACTGAATTCATAAATATCAGCTGATAAAGCCCCATACGCAGTATCGTCAGTTCGCTCTTCCTCATCTTTGCTATCGGGGTTTTGACGAAATTCCCGATAATATAGTCGAGGTATATCTTGTTTTTCAAGACCCCGTAAGTGATCTCTCTCACAAAGGCCGGCGCGTCGGGCTTGCCCCGCCGTATATGATGTTTCAGCGCCAAATTTGAATAAGCCAAATTGTTCTCGATGTCCATCAGCGTGTAATACGCCGACATTCTGTTCCTGTCCATTTTATCTCTCCTCCCCTGTGAATTAATCGCTCCGGCAACCGTCTAGCGGCGCCGTTTCGTGCATATCACATCTTTACGACATAATCTCGCCGACGCTTATTCTGTTCCCCCTGATGAAATCCGCCGCCGTCATAGCTTTTTTCCCGGGCGCTTGCAGCATAGTCAGCAGTATCGCCCTTCCTCCCGCAGAAACGGCAATCCCGCCGCCGTCGGCTGAAATCACCGTTCCCGGCGATTCCGCGCAAACTCCGTCTAATATTTCCGACCCCCAGAGCTTCAGCGGCGCGCCTCTGAACATGGTGTAAGCGCCCGGCTGTGAGTTCATGCCCCGTATGAGCCGTTCTATAACTTCAGGAGGCTGTGTAAAATCCACATGACCTTCCTCCTTGCGAATCATGGGCGCATAAGTCGCCTCGCTGTGATCCTGCGGTCTTCTTTCCGCCCTGCCTGCTTCGATATCCGGCAGCGCCTCGACGAGTAAGCCGGCGCCCAGTCCCGCAAGCTCCGTGAAAAGCTCCGAAGCGGTCTTGCGGCCTATTGCCGTCTTCTTCACCGCGATCACATCTCCCGCGTCCATTTCTTCCGTCATCCACATCAGGCTCACGCCGGTCTCCTCTTCGCCGTCTATGACAGCGCGTTGTATGGGCGCCGCGCCGCGGTATTTCGGCAGCAGCGACGCGTGGATGTTGACACAGCCCAGACGCGGCGCGCTCAGGGCTTCCACCGGAAGAATGCGCCCGTAGGCAGCCGTCACTATCAGATCAGCCTCAGCCTCGGCCAGACTGCGTAAAAACTCCGCGTTGCCTTTTACTGTTTCGGGTTGAAGCAGCGGCATCCCGTACCTGAGCGCAACATCCTTGACAGGAGGGCTTTGAATCTGTTTGCCCCTGCCCCTGGCTCTGTCGGGTCTCGTCACTGCCAAGACCACCTCAAAACCGCTCTTGAAAAGCGCCTCAAGCGGTTCGGCGGCGAACTCCGGAGTTCCCATATATATTATTCTCATGACTCGCTGTCTGCCATTTCGACGCTTATCGCCTTATCGACAAACAGCACACCGTCAAGGTGATCTATTTCATGGCTCATGGCCTTGGCCAGAAGCCCCTCGCCTGTTATAGTAAGCATGCTTCCGTCACGCGTCATGGTTTCGATCGTCATGCGAGCGGGTCTCTCTACCACGCCTATGTAACCCGGAAGGCTCAAACACGCCTCTTCTTCCTCGACCACGCCTTCGGTGCTCAGGATCTTCGGGTTTATCAGTTCCAGCCTCTCTCCCTCGTTGCCGGTATCTATCACCGCTATACGGCGCAATACCCCTACCTGCGGGGCGGCCAAGCCGATTCCGTTATAGACTCCAAGCGTCTCCCACATGTCGTCGATCAACGACAATATCCTCGCGTTGATCTCTTTTACTTCTTTTGATTTCTTGCGGAGTACTTCATCTCCTTCAAGCACCACTTTACGCTGCGCCATAATTACACCCCTACGTCTTACATAAAATTATACGGATTCACATCCACTAAGATGCTGTATTTCTCATCCTTGTTCTTAACTCCTGCCGCCGTCTGTTTTATGCCTCTTAGAAAGTCCTCGAATGCGGTTCTCTCGTACGTCAGAAGCTTCACATAGATCTGATATCTAAATACCTCGCCCTGCTTGAAGATCGGCGCCTGTCTGGGTCCGAGAATCCTCTGTCTTCCCATGGCGTCCGCCCTGGCTCTCAGCAGATCCGCAAGCCGGTCAACTTCCTTCTCCGCTACCGCCGCGTCGCCGGAGCATACTGTGAGCTGAACAAGGTCGCTGAACGGGGGATAGTCCATTGCCTTTCGCATCAACAATTCCGCTCTGTAAAAACCCTCATAGTCGTTATCCGCTGCGGCGTTTATAGCATAATGTTCGGGTTTGTACGACTGGATTATGACATGACCCGGTTCGTCGCCTCGGCCTGCCCTGCCCGAGGCCTGAGTAATCAACTGATACGTTCTCTCGGCGGATTTAAAATCCGGAATATTCAGCGTGACGTCTGCGGCTATAACGCCCACCAGTCCTACATTGCTGAAATCCAGACCCTTCGCCACCAACTGCGTACCTATCAGTATCTTGGTCTTGCCCCTTCGAAACCGTCCGAGTATCTGCTCGATATCGCCTTTCCGCTTTATCGTGTCCATATCCAATCTCTCGGCGCTCACACCGGGGAACAACTCGTTCACCGTCTCTTCTACCTTTTCCGTGCCCACCCCGAAGAGCTTCAGATATCTGCCGCCGCATTCGGGACAAAGCGCCGGAACGGGTCTGCCCGCGCCGCATATATGACACTGCGCCTCATCCTCAGTCTTATGATATGTGAGGGCTATTCCGCAGTCGCCGCAGGTCATCACATAGCCGCAGTTTCTGCACGAAACAAATGTCGAATAGCCGCGGCGGTTCAGAAAGAGTATTACCTGCCGCCCTCGCCCAAGTTCCTCGTTTACGGCGCTGTACATCGCCAGACTGAAGATCGTCTTATTACCGTTTTTGAGTTCCTCGCGCATATCCACAATCCGCACCGATGGCAATGGATTGTCGTTATATCGCTTTGTGAGGCTTATGCGCTCATAAAGTCTTTTCTCCACCCTATAGGTCGATGTCAGCGATGGCGTGGCGCTGCCAAGCAGAACCACCGCGCCGCTCTGTCTGGCGCGCTTTATCGCGACCTCGATAGCGTCGTATTTCGGATTCCCGTCGGATTTATACGCGCTCTCATGCTCTTCATCCACAACAATAAGCCCGAGTTCATGAAAAGGCGCGAACACAGCTGATCTTGCACCTATCAAAATACGCGCTTCACCTCTGTACGCCCGCATCCACTCGTCATATCGCTCGCCTGCGGACAGCTTGCTGTGGAGAGCCGCTACCTGTTCCTTACCGAAACGCGCGATAAAACGCCCCACAGTCTGCGGCGTCAGGGATATCTCCGGAACAAGCACTATGGAGCATCGCCCGCTCTCCGCCGTTTTCTCGACAATCCGCATATACAGTTCGGTTTTACCGCTGCCTGTGACCCCGTGTATCAGAAAGGTTCTGAATTTCCTGTCCTCTATCCAGGGCGCGATCCTCGCGGCGGCTGTTTCTTGCTCCGCTGTCAGGGCATGCCTTACATCCTCCGGTATCTCCGCAAAATCAGGTTTGCGTTTTTTGCCTCGCTTAGAGACGCTGCCCACCGGGGTGAAGCACTTTATTGCTTCAATGTATCTGCAGCAATACCGCCGCCTCATCCAGAGGCATATATCCATAGCATTCGCGTCCAGCGACAACTCGCGATCTATCTCGGCTATGTATTTAAGTCCCTTTATCGGCTCAGTTAGCTCATCTCTCACTGCAATCACATAAGCGGCTCTTATCCTGTTGCCCATCGCGAATGGCGCGAACACCCGGTTGCCTACCGCTACTTCATCGAACTCACACCCATATGTGAAGAGACTGTCGGTCTGGTCGCTGTTGTTGTCTATGACGACGTCTACGTATTTCATAGCTCAGGTTCAGCTGACGTCTCCGCGCCGCCGGTCTCCGCACACGCACATGCAGCGCGAGCCGCGCCGTCCGCAGTGTGTTCGGCCGCAACCGACGTCTCCGCGCCGCCGGTCTCCGTACACGCACCCGCGGCGAAGCGGCATCCGCAGTAGTTCTGTCTGTAAAGACCGTACTTGGCGGCAAGTTCCACGCTTCTTCTGTATCCGTCTTTCTTTTTGAAGTCGTCGGAAATGAAGCAAATGCCGTAGCGAACGGATATAGCGTTCCCCAGTTTGGCGATCAACCCATGATTTTTATGCGGGCTTACGCTGAGACTTGTCGTGAAGAAATCGCAGCCTGTCATAACTGCGGTTTCCGCCGTCTTTTCAAGGCGCAAGCGGAAGCATTCCGTGCATCTTGCGCCGCCCTCCGGCTCGTGCTCAAGCCCCGCTGCGCTCTGTTCGAAAACCTCAGGCTCATAAATACCCTCTATCAACGCTATCTGCTCCTCCGCCCCCGCACTCCGGTTGAACTGATCGATGAATTTGATCTGGGCGTCTCTGCGCCTTTCATACTCATCACCGTCGTAAATATTCGGATTGTAGAAGAAAATGGTGATCCGGTACTGCTTTGTCAATCGTTCTACGACTGCGGTACTGCAAGGGCCGCAGCAACTGTGCAGCAAAAGACTCGGCTTTACGAGCTGCTTGTCCCTGCCCTCCTGAAAGCATGCCGCCCCATAGTCGTCCTCCGCGCCATCCCATACGGCGTTTTCGATATTCAAAGCTTTCTTTTCCGTATCCATCCGCCCTTCCTTCAGAACGAGCTGACGCCCGTCGCTGATACTATAAGCAAGCTCCGGGGGCTGCCTATATAGCCGACGCCTTATAAGTCGGCGCCCGCTGCCTGTAAAAGCGGGAAACCGGCGCCCTGTTTAATTATACAATATTTGAAGAGAACAATCAATCTGTTCCTTTATCCCGAGTCACCATCCCGAGTCACCACCCCGAGCCAGCATCCCGAGCTGCCATCCCGCGCCGCCTTCATATCACGGCACATTTGAAGAAGCGATCAAACTCTTACTCAAGCCCTCACTTTATCGGGCGCGTACCTTCATCTCCCAGCCGACCGTCGTTATAATGCTTTCTGCACAGCGACACGTACATATTGTTCCCGCCTATGACTATCTGCTCGCCTGATCTCACGAACTCGCCGTCTACAACCCTGGCCACCATAGTAGCCTTCCTGCCGCACCAGCAGATGGTCTTGATCTCTTCTATTTTATCCGCATATATGAGCAGATAATAAGAACCCTCGAACAGCTCATTTCTGAAATCATTCTTCAGCCCGTACACCATTACGGGAGTTTCGCAGCTATCCACAATCTCCGTAAGTTCCTGAACATGACGCTTCTTTAAAAACTGTCCCTCGTCGATGAGCACACATTCGATCTTTTCCTTTTCATTCTCGGAGATAAACATGGTCAATATATTCGTGTCGTCATATATGGGAAAGGCGTCACGCTTTATTCCCGTCCTCGAGACAATGCGTCCTATACCGCTTCTATCATCTATGCAAGGCGTGAGCACAAGCACGCGCTTGCCTCTCTCTTCATAGTTGTATGCCACCTTTATAAGTTCCAGTGATTTCCCGGCGTTCATGGTACTGTATCTGAAATATAGCTGCGCCATTTTTCCCCCTTATCTTGTATTTATACCGAACTCAGTCTAAACCGTAGCCGCCTGAGCGGTCTTTTCCACCCATTTTGGCTATGTTTAAAACTGAACTCCGCGTTAAAGCAGTCCCGATAATAATCTGGATACGCCTTCTTTGAATTTTATTATGTTGGAACGGTTGCGGTATACCGCTCTGGTCAGTTCACGGCTTTTAGCCGTATCCGCCGCGAAGATCGCCTCCAGCTTATACGCCTCGTCGGGATCGTAGATGAAGGCGTTCGCCTCGAAGTTCAGCCTGAAACTTCTGTTATCGAAATTGGCGGAACCGACGGAGGCCACCTCACCGTCCACAGTCATCGTCTTCGCGTGAAGAAAACCGTTCTCGTAAATATACACCTTACATCCGGCCTCCATCAGCATACCCGCATAGGAATACGTCGCCCAATACACGAACATGTGATCGGGCATACAGGGTATCATCAGGCGCACGTCTATCCCGGAAAGCGCCGCGGTTTTCAGCGATTCGAATATACTGGCGTCAGGTACGAAGTAGGGCGTCTGTATGTATATATTCTTACGCGCCGAGGATATCATCTTCAGATAGCCGTGTTTAACCTCTTCCCGCGACGAATCCGGACCGGAAGCGACCACTTGTATCGCCGCTTCTCCCACATTCCCGGGTTCGGGGTTGTAGGTTTCCGTGATATATATATCTTCTTTTGACGCAAAGCGCCAGTCCATCACAAATCTGGCGTTCATATTGTGAACCGAGCTGCCTTGAAGTCTCAAGTGCGTATCTCTCCAATACCCAAATTTTTCCACTTTACCCAGGTATTCATTTCCTATGTTGAAGCCGCCCAGATAGCCCACCTTGCCGTCTATAGTCACAAGCTTTCTGTGATTTCTGTAGTTGAATTTCATGGTGAGAAACTTGAGCTTGGGCTGAAAGAAAAACGCGAATTTGCCGCCCGCCGCCTTGAATGCATCCATGTCGCGCGCCGCGAACTGCCGCCCGCCCATTGCGTCGATCAGCAGCCTCACCTCAACGCCTTCCCGCGCCTTGCGGGTCAGCGCCTCAAGAAGAGCCAGCCCGGCGCCATCCTTCTTTATGATATAGTATTCAACATTTATAGTGCGTTTCGCCCTTTTTATGTCTTCGAGCATAGATGCAAGCATATGCTGCCCATCCGTAATGATGGACAGATGATTATCCTGAGTCAGCATGGATCTCGCGTATGTCTGATTCAAGAACACCATATCCCGCCACTTCTTCACAACGTGATTGATAAAGTTGAAGTTTTCGCCGCGCAGCGCCGCTATCTGATCCCTCAGCGCGTGGTTGATCACCGATTCTTCATGCTTTGTAAGTTTAAATATCTTCTGCCGCGATATGTTCTGCGACAGCAAAAAATACAAAACAATCCCCACCGCAGGCGCCATAAAAAGTATCAATATCCACGCCAGTGTGGCTGAAGGATCCTTCCTTTCCAAAAATATAATGGTCAGTGCGATGATAAAATTCACCGCGTAAAGCGCCATAAACAAACCGGATGGCGAAAGAAATTCAATACCAAACATGTGCCACCAAAGAAGATCTTAGCTCCTATATAAGTCGATCTAATCTTTCCTTCAACTGCGCCTCGTCAATAAGACCTGTAACGCGATCCACCTGCTCACCGTCTTTATAGAACAGTACGGTCGGAATATTCGCCACCTGATGTTGAATGGCGAGCTTCTTTTGATCGTCTACATTGACCTTTCCGAATCTTATCTTTCCTTCATATTCGTCCAAGATATTCTCGAATACGCGTTCTATCATCTTGCACGGGCCGCACCAATCCGCATAAAAATCTATAACTGCGGGCTGCGCCGCCTGAAGCACTTCCTTCTCAAAATTTTCATCCGTGATTTCAATATACTTATTATTCACCTTAACCTCCTCACCATATAACTGATTTATACTGTTAGTCCGATACCGAACACAGTATCAGACGGTAAAAACGTTATACCCGCATACCCGCCCGGCAAACACTATGTATCCGCTGCCGTTTGGCACGCGTACTACTATGCCCGCATGCCTGCCCGGCGAACACCGCTAAATAACACTAGAATATATGATACTGAACTCAGTATCAACCATAGCCGCCTGAACAGTCATTTGGGCTATGTTTCAAACTGTGTTCAGTATAAAACAAAATTGTTCTAAAATCAACAAAAATGCGATAATTAATTTATTAAATAAAACTTACGGAGTGGTGTTAGCATGCGCTTTTATCCGCGCGGAGACGCGGCGGCGAAGGGCGTCCGGCTAGGTTCTTCATCATCAGGTCGTGAGGCACGCCGGGGTCGCCCGCGCAATCCGGTATGGCGCAGCGGCGCCCGCCTCATACAGTATGTCGGCTTGGTGATTATGTAAAACGCCCGGAGGCGTTTATGCTCTCCGGGCGTTCTTGTTTTTTCATCTGCCGGTTGCTGCCGGCTGTTTGTTGGTAGGGGGGTTTTAGAAGTCCCCTACCGTTTATTTTTTGGTTTTTTGGTTCTGTGTTATTCGGCTGGTTCTCCCACCGGCTCGTCAGCTGGTTTTGATTCCGGTCCCACTTCTCCCTGTCCTTCTGTTGATCCTGGTTCCGTTCCCGCTTCTTCTAGCTCTCCTGTTTGTCCTCCCGATGGTTCTTTGTTTAATTCTTCATCCTCATTACTAGCGGGAGGTTTAGCCTTGCCGCTCTCTAGTACCCAATTGCCGTCTTCATACCCGAAGATCAAATCCTCATTGCCAACATAATATGTCGTTGCTCCGAATCGCACGTAGTACTCTCCTGCTACTACCTTTATCTTCGGACTCGTACTACTTTTAGGCGTCAACGTACCGGCGACTATGAGGTTATCTGAGAACCCTATACTGTCATTCAATGTCGCCGCACTGCCTGTCGTTAACACGATTGTCTTCTCATAAAGCAGTATGGTTCCGTCGCTGATCAGACTTACACGCGCGCCTGCGCCGCCAATGAAGGCTGTTGAACCTATGTAAGCCTCAGCGTTTGAACCCTCTATTTCGATGTAGATATCGGAGTCCTCGCTCCACATATTATCCCCATTACCCAAACCGAGATTATCAACTATCTTGCCTTTTATTTTTACTTTGTTGGTGAATTTCGGCGCACTCGGCGTAGCTGCTGCTTCTTCCTCATCACCCGGTTTACCGATCCACGCGTCTTTATTCAGGTTCAGCGTGCCATCCACTACAAAGTCAGCCTTGCCAGACCCGAATATGATCTTGCCTCCAAGGTTAAGCGTAGCGTCTTTTGCAATATTTAAAGTTGACTCACCGTTAAGTTCCACCCTGCCTGCGACCTCAAACACTCCTGTGCTTTTGATCTCAAGATCGCCTTGCAGAGAAAGTGTCGTGCCTTCTGCAATCTCAAGAATGCCGTTCACCACTAGGCTGCCGTCTTTTCCGACGACGATCTCGCCTTCTTTCACAACGAGGCTTGCGTTTGCTGCGACTTCAACATCGCCGTCTATCGTGAATGTCAGTCCCTCATCTTCCACTTTAGCGGCCAAAAATTCTACCGCCAGTGCTTTTGGTTCACCAGCGATTTCAAGGCTTGCGCCGTCTCCAATAACGAGAGTTCCCTTCTCTCCGACTACAAGATCGCCATTCACTATGATCTTTATATCTCCCTCTGAACCGCCGGGCTTAGTGATTTCAAGCTTACCGTTCACAGCGAGCGTCGCCTTGTCTCCGATCGTGAGTGTATCATTCACGGTTAGAACCGCTTCAGGGTTCACCGTCAGTCCGCTATCGATCTCCAATTTGTTTAAGACAATAGCTTTTCCTGCAACAGCAAGACCGCCTTGTGTCGCTACAATATCCCCTGCTGTTATCCAGATTTTCGGCTGAGCGCCGGGAGCCGTACTGAACCATAAGTCATCTTCGACTATCACATCACTTTTGCCATCTAACACAAACTGAACTGCGTTCTTTGAATCGATTCCTCCCCAAGCATTGTTCTTCGTGAACTTGACAGTTCCGGCGACTATTATCTCGCCTTCGCCTGTCAGCGCAGCGCCTTCTTGAAGTACAAACGCCGCATTCGCCGCTATGGTCAACACAGCGTCTTTCGCGATTTCAATTGTGTCTGATGTTGGGAGTGACTTGTTAAGCGTGACCGCTCCGTCTATCTCATATGAAACTTTCTTTTCCTTTGTAGTAGCAGTTATAACGCCGTCTGTACCCAGAGAGGCCGTCGCGCCGGCTGATGCTCCGATAAACTCTTCGCCTTCTACCGTGACAGTTCCGCCCTTGATCACGAGGTCTACTGCGCTAGTAGTATCATCGTTTTTAATCAATTCATCCGGTGAACCAGCCAAAGCCAGACTGCCGCCTTCGACCACTATACTGCCTGTGCCGGACAGGCTCGCCCCGTCTGCAAGTACAACGGTACTGCCTGCGCCTACATCCAGCACGCCGCCTTTATTTAAAACGACCTCGGCGTCTTTTTGAATCTCCAGCTTTTTACCAGCCGCCAAACTGAGTGAACCTTTCTCTCCTATTGTCAGCTTGGGGATCTCGCCAGTAGCGCCAACCGTATAATTATCTTCCAGCGTTACATCCCCGGCTACAGTCACATTGCTGATCGTTCCTGCATCGCCATTCTCACCTATGATATTGAATGTGAATCCGTCTAAACCGTTTGCTGCATCGTCCTTCAATGCAGTCAGCAGATTATATGCATCTTCGTCTATCTTATAGGCTGCTCCAGCGATTTCAGCCAAATACTCTGCGGTTCCACCACCACCAGCTGGTGTTATTTCCTTCACCTCGCCGACTTTAACGGCTCCCGCAGGTTGCTTATCTTCTGCTTCTTTTATTGTTACCTTGAACCCCTCTGATGTGTTTTCTTTATCATTAAACACAATCGTGAAGTCAAAGAAGGCGCCAACATCAGCCTCTGCATTGTCATCTTGGAAAAACCCGTTTTTGATCGTCAAAATGTTATCGCTGAAGCTGAATTTCTCCGCGCTGAGTGGCACATTACTATCTCCCACTTTGTAGCCGACTGCCGAAATTCCTTTAGCCGCCTTCGGGCCTTTACCCAGATCCACCTTCACTTTTACATCGTTCGGGAAGTACCTTGAGTAAGTAATTGCTGTATAATTTTGGTCAATTGTTGGTGAAACATCAGGACCTGCTTCTATCTTCACCCTGGCGTTATTAGTAAGCACTGCTTTGCCGGTAGTAGATATATTGCCGCCTACCGCTTCCAGTCCGAGCCATTTACCATTATTCTCATAAGGAATCGTATACGCGTCAACTGCGCTCTGCGTGATTGCCGTTCCTCCTAAGTCGTTATTATATATGCTCCATATGTACGTCACATCATCGGCAGTGATAGCGTCGCCGGTTGTATCAAGCGCAGCGGCAGTGAGCGTTGAGCCTTCTGCAACGTCTCCGACTATCTCCACTCCTGCTATGGTGATCAGCTTAGCCGTCGGTGGAGTCGGCGGTTCAGGATCCGCAGCATCAATCGCATATGCAGCGGATGTAGCTGTTCCTGCAGTATTCTTCTGTGCCACTCCCGACACGACTACTCTTATGAATTTACCTGCATCAGCCGCTACAGCCGCATATGTACTCGCTGTGGCGTTATCGATACCTGCCCAAGCTGTGGCGGCATCGTTGCTATTTCCACGCTGCCATACATATGTTACATCGCCGGCATCAATTGTCTTTGCCAGATTATCTATACCTGCGCCAGTCACCTTAGCTGTCAATTCGGAGCCGACCTTCGTTGTTGTCCCTGTAATGCTGACTGCGCTAATAGTCACGGTTTCAACAGCAACCGGAGGCGCCTCCACAGGTCCTATAATCGTGCTGACAGGCTCACCTTTCACGTATTTGTCGTCGCCTGTTACTACAAGCCTGACGAACTTACCGACATCAACAGCTATCGTATAGGTAGCTTTATCAGCTCCGCTTATGGGCACCCACGTATCGTTTTCTTTGGTATCAGCGACCTGCCACTGATAGCTTACACCATTAGTTATAGTTATATCCTTACCGTCTTTATCCTTGCCTTTAACTGTGGCTTTAAGTTCAGTGCCCACAGTAGCCGCTCCTTCGATCTCAACACCCGTGAGTTCAGGTCTATCTTCAGGAGTCGGCGGTTCAGCCGGCTTCGCCGCTACAGCAACAACCGCAGTCCATTCCGCGCTGCCTTTTGTCGAGCCGCTTCCGGTAACAACCACCTTAATGAATTTGCCTAAATCATTGTCTGTTAACTTATACGTCTTCCCGGTGGCGCCGGCGATCTCGATCCCCGCTGCAGTGACTTTATCCGCCCGCAACCATTTATAGCTTACGCCTGTATTGATATTAGTGTTGTTTGACGTCTTAGCCTGCGCGATCAGCGTACTCTCGACCTTTAAACCGCCGTCGGAGGTTATGCCTACGCTATTGATTGTATACGAAGGCACAAGCGTTCCTCCTCCTCCGCTGCTACCGCCGCCGGGATTCGTGGTTTCTGTCGCCGTGCCGGTCTCCACCACAGATTTGCCTGTAGTACCAGCCTTGATAACGCCGTTGTTTCCGGTCTTGACGTCGCCCGCATTTGCTGAAACTGTAACTGTCGCGTTGGGAACGGTTACGGTAACGCCTTCGCCATCGTCAACATATACGTTCGTTATCTTGCCCGCTCCGGTTATAGTCACATTGTCGCCTACTACATTCACCTTTGTTATCTGTGATGTAGCCTCCGCTACGACTCTGGCGCCATTTGCGTTTATCGCGACAGCGTCGACAACGCCGCCTCTAAACGTTACGTCCACATTCGCTTCGATAGAAACAGAAGGCGCTGAACCTTCGATATAGGCGCCGCTTACAGCCTCAAGCACCTTTATATTTCCGGGATTGACTGAGCTTCCTTCTATGAGTACTCTAACCGCTCCCTCTTCTCTCTTACGTATAAAAAGACCGTTAAGCTTGGAATTGCCCTTGATCCTAACCGTGTTATCACCGCCGCCGCGAACATAGGTCTCGCCGCTCACTGTCACACTGTCCAAGGTCACGTCTCCGTTGCCAACGCCCTCCATGATATAAAGCTTTCCGCCGATGGCCGCATTCGCAAGGGTTACTCCCGTCGCGCGAACAACGGCATTGCCTGAAGCGTTTTCAGAAAACTCGCCCGCCTTGGCGTAAAAAGCTGAAATTATATTGTCGATAATCTTCACAGCCTCGGCGCGTGTGATATGCGCAGTCGGCTCGAAATAACCGTTATCCTTGCCGCTGATATATCCGATCTGCTTGAGACCGCCGACAAGTTCAACCGCCCAGTTTGAAACCCTCGCCGCATCCGGGAAGTTATTCCCACTCTCGTTGGCAGCGACCTCGAAGGCGCGGCCAATCAGCACAGCCGCTTCCTCGCGTGTTATATTCCGCTGGGGATTGGCATAGCCATCGGCGCCGATCATTACGCCCGCTGAGTTGAGTTTTACGACATCTTGATAGAACCAATCTGAAGTAGCGACATCCGAGAATGGATTCCGCTCTATTAAGTTATATCCGATTACACGATTGAGCACCGCGGCTAATTCCGCCCTGGTTATAGGCGCATCAGGTCTGAACTTGCCGTCCGCCCCGTTTAAAACGCCGTGGCCTGCCCACGTGTCTATAGTTCCTTCAGCCCAGTGACCGTTTGTATCTCCGAAATCCGCCGCAAATGCGGATGACACGGGAAACATCGAAGTCACCATCATGGCAGTCAGAATGAAAGCGATAGTTTTTCTGAATTTCTTCATTCAATTATCCTCCTGTTACCGCTTTTCAAATCCCGCGCGCCTTAACCGCACTGAAACAATAACCGTATCCCGCGCACCTCTTGCGCCCATGACGGTAATCTTCCCCCAGCGTCCGCTGTTCGCCGCAGCGCCGCAACCCTTTCATCCGGTTCCGCGCCGACGAACCAATCAAACACAGCATTTGAAAAGCCTCTAAAACTTCTTAAACTCTAACCTCGTATTACTGAAAAACCTTGTATAACTAAATTTTTCCCCCTTTCCTCCTTTCAAGTATCATCTGCCTTTCGGCATCTTGCCATAAACCTACTCCTCGGCAATCCTGGCTGAAGCGGTATTATACGCCCGCCGAGGACATCTAAAACTTTAGTTCGATTGTACATATACACTATATCGCATTTCTTCCAATTTGTCAAAGAATTTGTATCAAATAATCACCAATAGAATTTTGTGACTTGATTTCAAAACGTTGATATTTAAACCTTTGTCATATTAATATCGACTGATAATTTATTAATTACAAACTATTTTGCTGAAATATTTTGTAATTATCTATGGAAACATTTTACTAATTTCAATTTCAAAGATATAATATTACATATCCGTCACAATAATCACATAAAATTGACACAATTGGGGTTTCACTGTACTACAACTATATAAATACAATATCAGTTCGGTAATTTATCGCATTATAAAAAAGCCCTCCGGTATTACCGGAGGGCTTCTTGGCATATAAGACGTAAAATACAACATCTCTATTTTCAATCTTCACGCAGGAAAGCATGTCAAAATTTCTGTTTACAAAACAATAGACACGGTGTATACGTGAATTTCCCCCAAAACGCTACTAAAAATTAAAATATTCGAATTTTTAGCAGTGATTTCCCGACTGACCTCAATGCTCGTTTTTCCGTGTGACACACGAAATACTCATCTTTCCCATTCAGGTGCATTCAGATCTGATTCAGTTCGTTGGTCATCCGGTTTGTTGACAGCCCATTTTCAAGGCAGGCTTTCAGCAGCTCGTTTCTTATGATCGCGGATATGAATGCCAGCGTGAGTTTTGCCTTTATCCCTTCTGTTGAAATGCTATGGTTGAAAAAATCCGACAGCTTTGACAAAGACAGTTGCGTCTTTTTCCACATATGCGACCATCAGCAATAGCGGACTCCTCGACAGATTGAATCAAGTTTACGACGGACTCAAATAAAGGCCATAAGTATTTGTAGTCGGGAAGAGGCGTATTGTTGATTCTGCCCCTTATATCCACCATAAAGTCAGCCATTGATTTTTCACCCCGTTAAAATAATCATTTCAATTAGCAACTAATAATCGTAACATTTAGATTTGATCGAGATATTCCTCAATGCGTTCAAGCAGCTCATCTGAGGTGTTCGCGCAAGGTTGAAGCCGCCCTGCCCATACTCGACCGGGGTGAACGCAATCCCATTGGGGCATTTTCCCGCTGTGTCGCCCGGAACCTGGGTCGTGATTTCCAAAGCCGTCAAGAACGCGATTCCACACAGGTCTGAAGCGCTCAATAAGCATTGATTCGGCAAGAGGTATCCATACATCATCCACTACAAGATATCTACAGCAAAAATCCGCAAGTTCAAGATTGTTTGCGGATTTTATGGATTCCGCATGTTCCGCCAATCGCTTGAACAACACTTGACCGTGTTCGACTTCCAATCCAAGCCCGCCCTTTCTTGCTCCCGAAGGAACAGCTTTCCCGATATAAATCGGACACAGATATTTCTCGTCACGATTCTTTTCAGCCAGTTTTGCGTATACGGGAAAAGAGCCGACATAGTATAGCGCATATACCCCTGCGCCAATAAAAGGATCGAGCGGTAAAGGTGACGGCCTTGTTTCAAGCATTGCGTCAGTTATGCTTTCACCCAGATTCCGCTTATCCAAAGGATTATATGGCTCTATGCGCGGCACATTCTTTCTTGCCATTTTTATCGTTCGTCCTTTCAAGTTGTTCCGCAATGGAATTGCCGATTAAGGTTGCAAGCTTTACGGGAACTGCGTTTCCAATCTGTCTCATGCTTTCCGTCCAAGAACCGTGAAAATGGTATTCGTCCGGAAACGTCTGTATTCGTGCGCTTTCGCGAACAGTATAGTATCTCAGTGTTCCATCATCAAGAACAATCATATTTTCGCCGCCCGGAACTCCGTGCGCTCCGGCTTTAATGGTTTTGGATGGTTCATCCAAGACACTGCCAGAGTGTCCCGCATAAGACCGAGCGCCGCCTCTGTATTCGTGATTGGCAAATTCGGAATCCGTATGGCTTTGCGGGTCGGGAAGCTCTGCAAGTGCGTCGCGCACCGTCCGCCAACGTCTTTTGGAAAACAGCGTGTCAAAAGATTGTTGCATCTCATATCGGTGGGTATCCGCAACTATCGGACGATCTTTTTTTGCAATTTTATGTTCATCCCAATATGAACCGTCTCCGAATTTTGCGAAAAGCAACGCTTCCTTTGAATGTGTGGATTCGGGGAATGACCAGTTTGCGTTGAGGTCGTTTCGGAAACCAACGATTACAACCCGATAGCGCATTTGGGGTATGCCGTAATCCGCCGCATTGAGCAATCGGAAAATCACATTGTATTCAAGTCCGTCGCGCAATTTTGACGTATGGTACTCTTCTAAACGCTTCAAGTGGTCTGTCCAATCCATTCCGCCTTTTGCAACAACCTCAGGGTGAGATAATTGCAGTAAGATATAATTGAAATACGAACTGAAAGACTTGCGGAGAAGCCCCTTCACATTTTCAAAAACGAATCCTTGCGGGCACAGCTCACGTACAGCGCGGACAGCTTCCGGGAACATATCGCGTGCATCGGCATTGGCCTTATGCCTGCCACCGAGCGAAAACGGTTGGCACGGCGGCCCGCCCGTCACGAATTGCACGTCACTGCCGAAATCGGAATATCGCACAAGCCGCACATCGGTCTGCATAACATTCCATTCACCAATGCCCGTATATCCCCGCTCTATATTGGCCTTGATATTGTCGCAAGAGTCTTTGTCCCATTCTATTAAGGCTTTTGGCTCAAATCCCGCTTGATGCAGCCCCAATGCAAGGCCGCCTGTACCGCAAAATAACTCAAGGGAGTTTAT
>JAISED010000072.1 GCA_031264295.1 Eubacteriales Family XIII. Incertae Sedis bacterium
TTCGCCCTGACGGGTATCCCCTTTTTTACTCTCCTAAGCACCAAATCGCAGGTCCGCACGGGCGTTCTTTAAGCGCCTTTATTTGTTGTGCCCTCCCTGATACCTCTGAATAGACACAAAATTCGCACGCCGGACTTTGTTGCAAACCGAACGCACTGAGCAGGCGGAGCACACAAAATATGAGACGATATCACAGCCGACCGCAAATTAAGCGTGTTATAATTGAATTAATGTGCATTTATGGATTGAAATGAAAAATAAGGCGAAGAAAGCGGACTTGACAAGCGAATATTCGATGGTATAATGTTATATATGCGTTGTAAAAAAGGGAACAACGTTTGTGAAAGGGGATGGGATTTATTATGAAAGTTAAAAAATTGCCGGTGGCTGTATTGGTGCTGATGGGCGTTTGTTTGTGTTTGGCGGCGTGCGGAACTAAGAGCACGGCCAATCAAGCGAGCGCATTGGAATCGGAGGGCGTTGACACAGAGAAAACGGCGGAGTTGGTCATGGCGACACAGCTTTATGTGGGCGACTCTATCATTGAGGTTCCTCAGTTTGCGGCAGGAGAGTCTTCTGAGGTTCTTGATTCGGTAAATGCGAAGATACTGGAATTCGCGGGGGATTATGAAAGGTTCACGGAAACCGGCGCCGACGGGGAAGAATGGCTTGAGTTGAAGTGTTACCCCTTCCTTGACGACAAATACATACAGGTCGTGCTTACCCGCGCAGTTTATCCAAACTACGGCACATACGGCAAGATCGCCAGCTTTTGCTACGATTATCAGGAAGACAAGGAGTATAGACTGGAGGATCTGGCGGATATTGACGGTGAAGCTATCTCGAATAAGGAGGGTGCTTTGATCGCGGCCTTAGGCGAAAAGGAGCCTGAATCCAAGATCGATGGATTTGAACTAAGCGCCTTTACGTTTTCACACATGGGCAATATATATTTCTATAGTGTGCATTTCGAACCGCCTGAGATTGGAGATCCGCCCGAAAATGTGCTGTATGTATGCAACACCGATGGAAGTTATGAGATGTATAACAACAAAATATTGCATTTCGGCACCGGAGAAAATGAACTGCTCAATATGGAGCCGCCCCTTTATTATGCCAGGGGCGTATAGACTGATAGTATTAGAAGTCCCCTTAAAGGGGACTTCTAAGTATAGTGGTGCGCAATTAAAATATTATCTTTAAGCGGAAAAAGACCGTCCGGAGGCGTGACAAGGGTTTCCGGAGCTTGCGTGAGTTAAGTCTATCAGTAATTTTTTTCTCTAAGCTGGAAGTATGCCTTCGGATGCGCGCAAACGGGGCATTTCTCGTAAGCCTTCTTGCTCTTGTAGACGTAGCCGCAGTTGGCGCATTTCCACTCGACCTCCTCGTCTTTTTCGAAGACTTTACCCTCTTCGATGTTTTTCTTCAAAGTCCTGTAGCGCTCCTCATGCTCTTTCTCTATCTTGCCTACGCCTTCCATTTGAGCGGCGATTTCCGGGAAACCCTCTTCTCTTGCCTCTTTTGCCATACGCGCATACATATCGGTCCATTCGAAATTCTCGCCTGCGGCGGCGTCTTCGAGATTTTCCGCAGTCGAGCCTATGCCATGGAACAGTTTGAACCACAGTTCCGCATGCTCTTTTTCATTGGCGGCTGTTTCCTCGAATATCTTCGCTATCTGCTCGAAACCTTCTTTTTTCGCTCTGGACGCGTAGTAAGTGTACTTATTTCGCGCCTGCGATTCGCCCGCAAAGGCATCCATTAAATTTTGATACGTTTTAGTGCCCTTTAAATCCTTCATTACTCACTCCTCCTTGAATAAAACACGTTAAACTTCATGCCCGAATGCGGAAGCATCCGGGGAATTCACAGCACTTGCATCTGTCGCCGCGTTTTGGGCGTCGAGACAACGCTTACAGCGGCCGTTGAATATGATCGTATGCGACAGGATTTTCTCACCCGTTTCCCTTGCCACCTTCCTGTCCAAGCCGGCAAGCGATTTAGTAAAGAGGTCGCTTATCTCACCGCACTCGACGCACTGCATATGCAGGTGCTCGGAGATGTTGCCGTCAAAGCGATCCGCCTCGCCGCCGACGGTGATCTTTCGCAGAGTTCCAAGCGACGCGAGCAGGTTTAGATTCCTGTATACAGTGCCGAGGCTCAACGACGGATAATCCTGCCTGAGTATCCGGTAAACCTGATCGGCGGTAGGGTGAATCGGGTTGTCGAGGACTGCCTGCATTATTATGTCCCGTTGTTTAGAATGTTTCATAAAAGTCCTTTCTTAAAATAGTAATAATTACTATTTTTATAACCATTTTAGTAAACATTAAACATCGGCAGTCCGTTAAATTGGACGACGGGGCAGCCTTCGGCAGATAATTAAATCCAAGTGGATAATCAGCGGCTCGTCATCCATCACTTTCATGTGCACCCATACTTCCTATTATCGTCAATTTTAGGACTATTATTATACTTATGCATATGAAAAATCAAATTTATGGAACATTGGAATATCCTGTGTCGTCAAATACGTATAGTATTTTTCATTAAAGGGGTTTTTTGGAAGTCCCCTAAAAGGAGGATTGTTATGAAATTCAACACGAAACAGGGTGTTCTTTTGGCGAGCGTTTTGCTCTGCATCTCGGTTCTCTTCGCGTCTTGCGGAGCGAGCAACGGCTCCGCAGGTGGAGACGCCCGGATGGAGGCGCCGGCCGCCGATATGGTGGAGGATGCGGCGGAGTACGACGTCGAGTATAGCTTAGCTGAAAATGAAATCGGAAGCGCTGTTGCATCGGTGCAGTCGAGCGGCGCATTACAGTCTGAAAGGATCATATATTCCGCGGAAGCTAATATAGAAACGGCGGAGTTTGACGCAGCGATAGAGAGTGTCTACGCGATGCTCGACAGGTACAATGCCTTTATTGAAACATCTTATATCGGCGGCAGGGGCTCATACTATGGCAGGAAGTCTTATCGCTCCGCGAGTTTCACGCTTCGAGTGCCCAAGCAAAGTTTCACCGCCATGACGGATGGACTTTCGGATATAGGCAATCTGTTATCGTTCAGCAGTAACGCCGTGAATATTTCTACGCAGTATGTCGATACGGAATCGCGCCTGAACGCGTACAAGGTAGAAGAATCAAGATTACTCGACATGCTTTCTAACGTAAACGACGTAGAAGCTATGATCGCGCTCGAAAGCCGCTTATCGAACGTTCGCTATGAGATGGAATCGTTGACTTCGCGGCTTAGGGATTGGCAGAGTCAGGTGGATTACAGCACTGTAAATCTTAACATAGAAGAGGTTGAAAAAATGCAAGAACAGACCCAACTCAACCGCAGTTACGCGCAAGAGCTGGGTGATGGTTTCGGTAATACGTTGCGTGGCGTCGGCGTGTTCTTTAAGGAACTGTTCAGGCTTATAGTCGCAGTTCTGCCGGTACTCATTATATTGGCCGTTATTGCACTCGCGGTTCTCTTCATCGTGAAAAAAGCGCGCGCCGGAGCCAAGGCGAATACAGCGCAGCCTAACGAGGGCGGGGGCACTAACGAATACAATAACACTAACGAAGGCGGACGCGTTAACTGAGACAGATGCGCTACCGAAGGCGGACGCGTTAACTGAGACAGATGCGCCACCGAAGGCAGCCGCATTAACTGAGACAGACGCGCTACCGAAGGCGGACGCGTTAACTGAGATAGGGACGCCGTTAATAAATAGGGGGCGACTTTCATTGGGCGAAGCCGCCGGCGAGCCGATCCAGTGCGTCCGTTAGTGCCGCGCGCGGACATGCGATGTTAATCCGTTGAAAACCCGCGCCTTCTTCGCCGAACATTGTACCCCCGTCGAGCCAGAGATTCGCCTTATTTATGATGAAATCGTCCAGCTTGGCGGCAGGTATGCCCGTACCTCTAAAATCAAGCCATGTGAGATATGTACCTTCAGGTTCAATAAGCTTGACTGACGGGATCTTTTCTGTGAGATATGCGCGCAGAAAATCGAGGTTGCCGTTAAGATATCTGACAAGACTGTCCACCCACGCCCCTCCGAACTCGTATGCGCTCCGGCACGCGGACAACCCGAAGATGTTGTATTCGGAGTAACCGGCGGAGTGCAGCTCTTTTATATACTTCACGCGCAGCTTGGGATTTGCGATGATTATATTTGAGATCTGCAGTCCGGCAAGGTTGAAGGTCTTGCTGGGAGCGGTACAGCTTATAGTTATGTCGGCAAGCTCTTCGGAAAGCCCTGCGAATACCTGATGCGAATTGCCTGGAAACACAAAGTCGCAATGCACCTCGTCAGATAGGATCAGGCAGTTGTGTTTGAGGCAGATTTCACCGATCTTTTCGAGTTCGCGTCTTGACCATACACGCCCGACAGGATTGTGCGGGCTGCAAAATATAAAGAGTTTGACGTTTTCGCTTACTATCTTTCGCTCAAAGTCATCAAAGTCTATCTCGTATCTGCCGCCGAGTGCACCGCTGCCGCTGCCGCAGGATGCGCCGCTGCCGCCACCGGGCGCGCCGCCGCAGGATGTGCCACTGCCGCCGCTGTCGAATGCGCCGCTGCCGCTGCCATCTTGAAGCACAAGGGGGTTGTTGACCAGCTTGCGGTCATTCATGATTATCATCTGTGAAAAGGGATAGTATACCGGACGTTGTATCAATACCCCGTCGCCGGGTTTTGTGAAAGCGCGAATTGCCGTGGCTATAGCAAAGACGACGCCGGGCGTCACAACAACCTTCTCCGGGCTGATGTGATATCCGAAGCGCGTGTCAAACCAAGTTGCCAAGGCCTTATAGTACGGTTCGCGAGGCATTGAATAACCGAATATCCCGTGTTCCGCCGTCCTGCGCATTGCCTCAAGCACTGCGGGAGGCGATTTGAAATCCATGTCCGCCACCCAAAGCGGTAAGACGCCGTCCGGCTTGCCCCGCTCCCTTGCGAAATCATATTTTAAGGAATTAGTGTTGGCACGGGGGGTGATTTCATCGAAATCGAAGCGATCATCATAACCCAAACCTTCAGTATAACCCAAACCTTCATCATAACTCATGTAAACCTCTGTATAATACACGGAAGCATTATACATTCCTCCTTCTAATATTATTCGCGTTTTCATTGTACTACTCACATAAGCGAATTACAAGTGAAATATTCGCCTTCACATGTCTTTGAAATATTCGTCTTCACATGTCGCCTTCACATGTCGCCGCCTTCACATGTCGGCGGCATTGCAGAAAGCGTGGGCATTATTCGAATCATCTATTGACAAACGGGATCAAATAAATTACAATTCAATAAAATAGTTTTATGATAAAAATATTTTTTCGATATAAGAAGTGTCAATGTGTTGCCTTCGGGGCGATGTTGTTTTGATACTGAATTCAGTATTAATAGGTAAGGAGGATGGAGAATGTCAGATTTGATAGCCGAATCATATGAGGATATAGGCATACTTTTAGGCATAAAATATCCGATAATACAGGGCGGGATGGCGTGGATCGCCGACAGTTCCCTGGCGTCGGCTGTTTCTAACGGCGGCGGACTCGGTGTTATAGCTGCGGGGAACGCGCCCGCCGACTTCGTGAGGGCGGAGATAGCGGCTACAAGGGCGTTGACGGACAAGCCGTTCGGGGTCAATGTCATGTTGCTGAGTCCTTATGTGGACGAGGTGATCGCTATGCTATGTGAAGAAAAAGTGGATGTGGTCATCACCGGAGCGGGCAATCCCGGGAAATATATGGCGGCTTTGAAGGCGTCCGGCATTAAGGTGATCCCGGTGGTGGCGTCGGTGGCGCTTGCCGTCAGAATGGAGAGAAACGGCGCCGACGCTGTTGTCGCCGAAGGTCAGGAGGCCGGTGGCCATATCGGAGAGCTGACAGGCATGGCGCTCATACCGCAGGTCGCAGACGCTGTTGAGATCCCGGTGATCGGCGCGGGCGGCATCGCCGACGGACGCGGAGTTGCGGCGGCGTTTATGCTGGGGGCTAGGGGTGTACAGGTCGGAACGCGCTTTCTTGTAGCGGAGGAATGTACGGTGTCTAAGCCCTATAAGGCAATGATAATAAAGGCAAAGGACACGGATACTGTCACTACAGGCAGAAGCGTCGGGCGTCCTGTGCGCGTGCTGAAAAACCGCATGACCAAGGAGATATTGTCATTGGAGAAAAGCGGAATAGACGCGGACACCTTTGAAGAACGGCTTGCGGGCACATTGAAGGCAGCGGCGAAAGACGGAGATGTAGTAAACGGCTCAGTAATGGCGGGACAGATAGCCGGACTTGTGAAAAAGGAACAGAAGGCAGCGGATATTATAAGGGAAATGTTTGAGGAGACGAAGAGAATTTATGAAAGCAGGAATTTTATTTGCGGGTCAGGGAGCACAGTACCCGGGGATGGGGAAGGATCTATTTGACAGTTGTCCCGAGGCCGCGGCGGTTTTCGAGTCGGCGGGGGAGGATATCAAGAAATGGTGTTTTGAGGGAACTAAAGAAGAATTGACGCAGACGCATGTTACGCAACCTGCGGTGTTTACTGTATCAATGGCGGCTTACGCGGCGTTCAAAGCAGCGCTTGCGGCGGATGCGGCGGACGCGGCGGAAACGGCGGCGAATTTGGAGTCGTCAGCATTGGGTCAGACCGCGCCTCCGGCTGCGGCGAAATCGGCAGCGGACGCTAACTCATCGTTCGAAATAATAGCAGCGGCAGGATTCAGTCTCGGCGAATACTCGGCGCTTACGGCGGCGGGGTGCATCAGGGACTTCCGGACGGCGCTGGCGCTCATAAGGAAGCGCGGCGAATTTATGGCGGAGGCCGGGCGTGACGCCGAAGGCAATCAAACCGGCGGCATGGCTGCTGTGGTTGGGGAGCGCGGCGCGGTATTGAACTGCATTGAAGAGCTTAGAGAAGACAACATATTGGAAGCGGTGAATTTTAACTCGCCGGAACAAACCGTGGCGGCGGGCGATAAAGAAGCCCTGGCGCGGCTGCGGAAAAGGGCGAAAGAGTTCGGATTGAGGGCGATACCGCTGAGCGTCAGCGCGGCATTTCACAGCAGCATGATGAGACCCGCGGCCGAAAGATTGAAAGAGACGCTTGAGACAATAGACTTTCACGCGCCGGAAGTAACTGTATATACGAATGTAACAGGGAAACCGCTGATGGACGGCAAGCCGGAAACAGAGGCGGATGCGGCTTGGATAAGAAGCAGCTTGGCGCTTCAAGTGATGAGTCCTGTGTATTGGCAAGAGACAATTGAGAACATGGTGAACAACGGCGTAGAGTTATTCATTGAAACGGGACCGGGGCAGACCCTATCAGGTCTGATGAAGAAAATCGCGCCGGACGCGGCGATTTTGAATATCGGAACGGCAGAGGGAATAGAAGAAGCCTTGGCTTATGTGCGGACATGCACCGGAAACTCCGGCATATCCGCAGTATGACAAACGATAGAGGGCGCCGATGTGAATATTGATATAGGAGTGTGAAATGAAGGGTAAAATCGCAGTTATTACCGGGGGCACGCGCGGCATAGGCAGGGCGACCGCGTTTGAACTCGCCGACAGGGGAGCGGATCTGGCGCTCACTTATCGCGGCAATGATGCAGCGGCGGAGGAAACCCGCAGGGCGTTGACGGAACTGGGAGTCAAAGTCGAATTGCTGCGCGGTGACGCGGCCGATCCGGAGCATAGTAAACATGTCGCCGCCGTGGTAAAGGAAAAATTTGGAAGGATAGATATTCTCGTGAATAACGCGGGAATAACGAGAGATAAACTCATGCTGCGCATGGACGCCGAGGACTTCGATGATGTTATAAAAGCCAATCTGAACGGCGCCTTTTACATGATGGCGGCTCTCGCCCCTATGATGATAAAGCAGCGTTACGGGAGGATAATCAATGTTTCGTCGGTAGCGGGGCTTCGCGGCAATCCCGCTCAGGTGAATTACGCGGCGTCAAAGGCGGGACTTGTGGGCATGACATTGTCCGCCGCCAAGGAGCTGGGGGCGAGGGGAGTGACGGTGAACGCAGTCGCGCCCGGATATATTGAGACGGATATGACGGAAGTATTGACGGATGAGCAGAAGGCCAATATGATCAAAGTTATCAGCCTTAGAAGGGCGGGTACGCCGGCGGAGGTGGCGAAAGCCATAGCCTTCCTCGCTTCAGACGCCGCCGCTTATATAACGGGGCAGGTTCTGGGCATAGACGGTGGGATTTCTGTATAATTGAAATAAGGAGAAGATAAGATGACTGAAAGAAGAGTAGTAATAACGGGGATGGGAGCGGTGAGTCCGCTCGGCAATAATGTTACGGAAACATGGGAAGGCATAAAAGCCGGCAAAAATGGGATCGGTTTGATTACAAAGATCGAAGCTTCGGACTTATTGGATGTAACAATGGGCGCTGAGGTGAAGAACTTTGAGTACAGAGATAAAAAGGAAGGGCGCAGGATGGATCTGTTCTGCCAGTACGGCGCGACGGCAGCGGCGGAAGCGATGGCTGACAGCGGGTTGGTCAGCGGCGAGAATATAGACCCAGACCGCATAGGCGTGTACGCGGGCAGCGGTATAGGCGGCGTCAGCACACTGGAGAATGAGATTAAGAAGGGCGCGGCCAGGGGACTTGGACGCGTTTCCCCTGTGATGGTGCCGATGATTATCGGTAATATTCTGGCGGGCAATATCGCCATACTCAATAAGGCCTACGGATCGGCGATGGACATCGTGACGGCGTGTGCATGCGGCACGCACGCTATAGGCGAAGCCTGGCGCACTATAAGACACGGGTATATAGACGCGGTCATAGCCGGAGCGGGTGAGGCGCCGTTTGCGGCTACATGTTTTGCGGGCTTTGCGAATATGACGGCTATGTCGCAGCGGCAGGATCCGGACAGATGCTCGACGCCGTTTGACAAGGAAAGAGATGGTTTCATAATGGGCGAGGGTGCGGGGATGCTCATAGTAGAGGCGCATGAGCACGCCGTCGCCAGGGGCGCGAATATTATCGCAGAGCTTGTCGGCTACGGTTCAACCTGTGACGCGTTCCATATAACACAACCGGCGCCCGGCGGCGAGGGCGCGGCGAAAGCGATGCAGATGGCGCTGGATTATGCGGGAATCGAGCCGTCGAAGATAGCGTATATTAACGCTCACGGCACGGGCACGCCCTACAATGACCTCTATGAAACCCAGGCGATCAAAAGCGTGTTCGGCGAGGCGGCGTATAAGATACCCGTCAGTTCCACGAAGAGTATGACAGGGCATATGCTTGGAGCGGCGGGTGCAGTCGAAGCGATAATTTCTATAAAAGCTATGGCGGACAGTCTGATACCCCCGACCATTAATCTGAAAGTGCGCGATGAGGAACTGGATCTTGATTATGTGTCCGAAGGCGTCAGAGGCGCGGAACTGGAGTATGTCATGTCTAACTCCCTGGGATTCGGTGGTCATAACGGGACGATCATATTCAAAAAGTACGTAGATTGAGCGCTTAAGGAAACCCATTCGATAGCAGAGGCAGGGCGAGAAGCACGTACTGAGGCGCTGGCGGAATTCTGCGAACGATAATGAATAATGGAGCCGCAGATGGATAAAATTTTAATGAACAAAGAGCAGATCATGGAAATAATTCCGCACAGGGATCCATTTCTGCTGATTGACGAGATATTGGAGATGGAGATCGGCGCGCGGGTACTTGCGGTGAAATATGTGCGGGAAGACGAGTATTATTTCCGAGGGCACTTCCCGCAGGAGAAGATCATGCCCGGCGTGCTGATCATTGAGGCGCTTGCCCAAACGGGGGCGGTAGGGATACTGTCAATGCCCGCCAATTTGGGGAAGATAGCATATTTCGGAGGCATACGCGACGCGAAATTTCGCGAGAAGGTGCAGCCCGGAGATACCCTGAAGCTGGAGGTTACACTGGACAGGGTGCGCGGCAGAGCCGGCGTCGGGACAGGCACGGCGTGGCTTAACGGAAAAGTGGCCTGTAAATGCGGCATTCTCTTTGCTATAGGAAGTTAATGAAAAATAATACTGTAAGGTTAAACGAGATCCTCGCGAGGCTATATCGAAATGTCCTTAAGATTGAAGAGGAAGCGATCTGCCTCGCGACGAATAATAATCTGACGATAAACGAGATACACACTTTGACGGAAATAGGTCTGGGTAAGGCAAAAACGATGACTCAGGTGGCCGCCGAGGTGAAAATAAGCGTTGGGGCGCTGACGACAGCCATGAACAAGCTTGTAAAAAAGGGCTATGTCAGGCGTTTTCGCGTGTCTGAGGACAGACGCATGGTTAAGGTGGAATTGACCGAAGCAGGCGCGGCGGCAGTCGAGGAGCATGAGAGATTCCACGAGCGTATGCTGGAGGACATATTCACGGGCAAGAGTGAAGAGGAACAGCAGTGCCTGCTCCGTTTAATGGATGAGCTGGATGAATATTTTAAGATGTGTTTGCTGCGTCCTGTGCGGAAACCGGAAGAGCTGGGACTAAGCCCGATAATGCTCGGAGAACTCGAAATACCGTTTCCTGTGTTTCAAGGCGACATGGGCGTGGCGTTTTCGACGCCCACGCTGGCGGCGGCAATCGCCGCGAACGGCGGAGTCGGGATTTTGACGGCGGTTCAGCCCGGGATATTCGAAGGCGATTATGGTGAAAACCCAGAAGCCGCAAATATCAGGGCGCTCAAAGATAATATAATGAGAACGCGGGATATGATGGGCGGAGCGGCAGGCGCCGGCGGGCGCGGCGCTGTGGCCGTCAGCATTCCATGCGCGCTCACGAGCTACGCCAAGCTGGTGCGTACGGCGATCGAGGCGGGCGCCGACATAATCGTTTCAGGCGCCGGTTTGCCTACCGCCTTGCCCGGGATCGTAAAAGACGCACGCGTCAAGCTGGCGCCGGTTGTGTCGTCAGCGCGGGCGGTAGGTGTGCTAAGGCGGAACTGGGCGAAAAAATATAACCGGGCGCCTGACGCGATAATATTCGAGGGGGCGAATAAAAGCGGGCATTTGGGTTACAAGGAGGAACAGCTTGGGTCAGCCGCTGAACATTTCTATCAAACGATCATTGAGATACGGCGTGAACTTGAGGATCTGCCGAACTGTCCATTAATAGTAGCCGACGGTCTCGCGGATAAAGCCAGATTGCTCAATGCGCTGAGATACGGCGCGGATGGGATTCAGCTGGAGGAGGAGTTCATCGCGGCTGAAGAATGTGACGCCCCGGAGAGTGTAAAGAGGATTTACACTGAAGGCGGCGGTTTTAAATCGGTGATCGTGAAAAGTCCATTGGGCATGCCGGTGCGGATAATCAGAAATAAGCTGGCGGAGGCGGTAATAAGCGGCGGTCTGCCGGCGATGCACTGCGTATCATGTCTTGATACATGCGCCAAAACGGATATACCGTTTTGCTTGGCGGAAGCACTGGCGTCAACCGCATTGGGAGACGCGGAAAACGGCGTGCTCTTTGCGGCCGGGAACCGGTCTGTAAACAGCGTGAACTTCGCAGCCGAAGCGCCGCCGGCCGATGGAGTACAAAACCGTAGACGTCCAAGAGTGGAAGATATTTTCCGCCTGTTGCGTGATTGGACGGCCGTAATACAATAAATAATAATTGCTCCGAACGGCTTTGGGCGGCGGGGCAAGTATGACGACTGATGTTTTCTTAATATATTTGCCTGAAATAGCGTTTTCTGATATAATATGACCTATGAGCAACTGAAGGAGGGCGCTGACAATGGCTGTCAAGAGGATTTATGTTGAGAAAAAGCGGGGTTTTGATGTCGAGGCGCGGGCATTGCTGCGCGAATTGACGGATAACCTTCACCTGAGCGGCATTTCCGCCGTTAGAATACTTAACAGATATGATATTGAAAATATAGATGATGAGACCTGTGAAACCGCGATCAGCAATGTTTTCTCTGAACCGGCGGTGGACACTGTCTGCCGTGAAGAGGTAGAAGCGCAGGAAGGAAGCTGCGTATTCGGGATCGAGTATCTGCCGGGGCAGTATGATCAGCGGGCGGATTCAGCGGCGCAGTGCATTCGCATTATAAAGACCGACGCGAGGCCCATTGTCAAGTTTGCGCGGGTCATTATCCTGAATGGCGTCTTGGAATCGGACGCTGTTAACGCCGTCAAGAAATACATGATAAATCCCGTGGATTCGCGTGAGGCGGCGCTCGAAAAGCCTGAATCGCTGGAAATGAAGCTTGAACAACCCCCGCGTGTCGCAACCGTGGAGGGTTTTATAAATATGGACGCTGCCGCCGCGGAGAATTACCGCGTTTGCGGCGGTTTTGCTATGAGCGCTGACGATATCGTTTTCGTGAGGGATTATTTCCGCGATAAAGAGCGCAGGGATCCGACCATCACGGAACTAAGGGTTATAGATACCTATTGGTCGGATCATTGCCGTCATACAACATTCAATACGCGCTTTTCGGAGATTACGATAGGACAGGGCGGTTTCGGCGATCTGATCAGAAGCGCCTTCGAGGATTATAAACGGATAAGGCGTGAGGTCTATGGCGAAGGAGAATCCGAGCGCGATATGAGTCTGATGGATATGGCGGTGATCGGCGCTAAATTCCTGAAAAAGGCAGGAAAGCTTGACGACTTGGATGAATCTGACGAGATCAATGCGTGCAGTATCCGCGTAAAGGCCGATGTGGACGGCGCGGAGGAGGATTGGCTTGTCATGTTCAAGAATGAGACGCACAATCACCCCACGGAGATCGAGCCGTTCGGCGGTGCGGCGACTTGCTTGGGCGGCGCTATAAGGGATCCGCTTTCCGGGCGCGTGCACGTCTATCAGGCTTTGCGTGTGACGGGCTGCGGCGATCCGCGAACCGAGATCCGGAACACGCCGGCGGGGAAGCTGCCGCAGTTTCGCATTACCAAGAGTGCGGCGAAGGGCTTCAGCTCGTACGGAAATCAGATAGGACTCGCCACGGGACAGGTGGCAGAGATATATGACGAGGCTTATGTGGCCAAAAGAATGGAGATCGGCGCGGTGATGGGCGCCGCTCCCGCCAGTCATGTGAGGCGTGAAAAGCCCCAGCCGGGCGATGCGATCCTGCTGGTGGGCGGCAGAACCGGACGGGACGGCTGCGGCGGAGCAACGGGTTCGTCCAAGGAGCACAACCTTGATTCGCTGAATGACTGCGGCGCAGAGGTGCAGAAGGGAAATCCCCTTGTCGAAAGGGATATACAGCGGCTCTTCCGCAGGAAGGAAGCGGCCGGACTTATAAAGAAGTGCAATGATTTCGGCGCCGGGGGCATTTCCGTTGCCATAGGCGAGCTGGCCGACAGCATAGATGTAGATCTGGACAAGGCGCCGAAGAAATATGAAGGTCTGGATGGTACGGAACTGGCCATTTCAGAGTCCCAGGAGAGGATGGCAGTCGTGCTCGCGGCGGAGGACGCCGCGCGGTTTATCGACCTTGCGGCGGAGGAGAACCTTGAAGCTACGGTTGTAGCTGAGGTTACGGACACGGGGCGCTTTCGCATGTTCTGGCGCGGGGATATGATTCTCGACCTGAGCCGTGAATTCTTGAACACGGAGGGCGTGAAGCAGAGCGCAAGCATATTTGTCGATGGAGAAACCGACATAGATAGGATCGATGAGGACACGCGGAAGATAACCGAGCATCTGGAGGAACTGAACTGTTGCAGCCAGAAGGGGCTTATTGAGTGTTTCGACAGTACGATAGGCTCGCGAACCGTCCTGATGCCCCTTGGAGGCAAGTGGCAGCTGACGCCTGCGATGGGCATGGCGGCAAAACTGCCGGCGGCGAGCGGCGATACGACGACGACCTCGCTCATGACATTTGGTTATGATCCGCAGATATCAAAGCGCAGCCCGTTTCACGGAGCGCTTTACGCCGTTATTGATTCGGTGACTAGGATAGTGGCCATGGGCGGCGATAGGAAGCGCGTGCGCCTGACATTCCAGGAATATTTTGAAAAATTGGGAAATAACCCTAAACGCTGGGGGAAGCCTTTTATGGCGCTTTTAGGCGCTTTGAAGGCTCAGCTTGAGCTTGAAATCCCGGCAATAGGCGGAAAAGACAGCATGTCGGGCAGTTTCATGGATATGGACGTTCCGCCGACATTGGTGTCGTTTGCTGTGAATATTGCGGGGGCGGAGAGGATTATATCGCCCGAATTCAAGAAGACCGGCAGCGAGATTGTCTATATCAGCTGCGCCAGAGATGGGAACGGCCTTATAGACTTTGAGGAATACCGCAGAAATATGGATCGCGTGTCGGAATTGACGGCGCGCAGGAAGATCCTGTCCGCGTCTACTATAGGGCCGGGCGGAATCTTTGTGGCGGCTGCGAAAATGGCAATGGGGAACCGCATAGGTGTTTTCCTCGATCTCATTACCGAGAAGGAACTGCACGAGCAGAACTACGGCGCCTTGTTGCTTGAGGCGGACAGAAGGGAAAATATAAACGAGCTGTTTGGCGGGCTGAGCTACAAGGTTATCGGCAGGACGACGCAACGACCTGAGATCGCTGTGGAGATGATAGATCGCGAGGGCAAGCCCGCGGGATTTGCGGTGGGACTCAGCCTGGACGAGATAATGCGTAAATGGAAAGCGCCGCTGGAAGGGATATTCCCGACCGCTACAGGTGAGCGGGTGGCGCAGATCGAGAAGATAACATATAAGGGGAGGACTTCATTCCAGCCCGCAGTGAAGCCGGCTATGCCGAGGGTGCTCATACCGGTTTTTCCGGGCACAAACTGTGAGAACGACTCTAAACGCGCCTTTGACGCGGCAGGTGCGAAGACGGAGCTTCATATCATGCGCAATCTCACGTCGGAGGGATTGGAGGAATCCATAGCCCAGTTCGCCAGAAAGATAAAGGAAAGCCAGATTGTGATGCTTCCGGGCGGTTTCAGCGCGGGCGACGAGCCGGACGGCTCCGCGAAGTTCATAACCGCGGTATGCAGAAATCCGGCGGTGAAATACGCGATCACAGAACTGCTTGAGATCCGGGACGGTCTGATCCTGGGCATTTGCAACGGCTTCCAGGCGCTGGTGAAGCTTGGACTCGCGCCGTTCGGCAGGATTATGGACGGTTCGGAAGACAGCCCCACTCTTACATATAACAGCATAGGCAGGCACGTATCCTGCTTGGTGCGTACAAGAATAGCATCAAATCTCTCGCCGTGGCTGTCCCTCGCAAGGATAGGAGAAATCCACACTATACCGGTTTCACACGGGGAGGGTAGGTTCATAGCCTCGGATGAATTGATAGAACTGATGATCAAGAAGGGGCAGATAGCCACACAGTATGTGGATATGGGCGGGCAGCCGACGAATGATATACGGTTCAACCCCAACAATTCATGTCTCGCCATCGAGGGGATTACATCGCCGGACGGCAGGGTGTTCGGGAAAATGGGGCACTCGGAACGCAAAGGCGCATATTTGTATAAGAATGTCGAAGGTAATCACGATCAGAAGATCTTTGAATCTGGCGTGGCGTATTTTAAGTAATAATCGAAAGGACAATACAAATGAAGGTTGCAATTGTCATGGGGAGTAAATCGGACTACCCTGTGGTCGCACGTGCGGAGAAGGTATTATCCGCATTTGGCGTCGAGTACGAAACCCGGATCATCTCAGCACATCGTACGCCGCTCGCAGCGGCGCGTTTCGCATCCGCAGCGGAGGCGGACGGCTTCGGAGTTCTCATTGCGGCGGCAGGTAAGGCGGCGCATCTGGCCGGGGTCATGGCCGCGCATACGCCGATTCCCGTGATCGGGCTGCCTGTAAAATCATCCACATTGGACGGACTTGATTCACTGCTTTCGACAGTTCAGATGCCTAAAGGCGTTCCCGTAGCCGCAGTGGCGATAGACGGCGCTGAAAACGCCGGTCTGCTGGCTGTACAGATATTGTCATTGTGCAGTGAAGAACTCAGAGCCAAGATGAAAAAGTACAAAGCGGATATGGAAAACGAAATCCTAGAAATAGATGAAGAATTTAGAAGGGAGAATAGGAGGTAGATATGAAAAAATTACAGCAACTCTATGAGGGTAAGGCAAAGAAGGTGTTTGAAACGGACGATCCGGATCTGTTGATCGTTGCGTACAAGGACGACGCCACTGCTTTTAACGGGCAGAAAAAAGGGCAGATCGCGGACAAGGGCGTGGTGAACAATATCATGTCGAATATCATATTCAAGATAATCGAAGACGCGGGTGTGCCGACTCATCTCGTAAGGCAGATTTCGGACAGGGAAACCCTGGTCAAACGCGTGAGAATACTGCCGCTTGAGGTAATAATAAGAAATGTCGCCGCAGGGTCTTTTTCCAAGCGTTACGGCGTGGAAGAGGGCAGCGGCTTGGCGAGGACGGTGCTGGAGTTTTCCTATAAGAATGACGACCTTGGGGATCCGCTCATCAACGACGACCACATATTGGCGCTTGAACTTTCAACTGAAGAGGAATTGGCTCTGGTGAAGGAGTACGCCTTTAAGGTCAACGAGGTAATGAAGAAATTCTTCCTTGAACGCGGACTAAAACTGATCGACTTCAAAATAGAGTTCGGGATTCACAAAGGCGAGCTTATACTGGCAGACGAGATCTCGCCGGATACATGCCGCCTGTGGGATTGTGAGACGAATGAGAAGATGGATAAGGACAGGTTCCGCAGGGATCTGGGCAATGTGGAAGAAACATATCAGGCGGTACTTGCGAGGGTCAGAGGGTAGTTATGACGGATAATAACAGCGGCGGGAGTCCGGTCGATAAAACTGTTGAGAGCGGCGGGAGTCCGGTCGATAAGACTGTTGAGAGCGGCGGGAGTCCGGTCGATAAGACGGCGGCGGGCGGCGAACGTTTAGTTGATAAGACTGCTGGGAGAGGCGAGTGCTTAGTTGACAAGACTGCTGACGGCGGCGAGCGTTTAACGTATAAGTCCGCGGGCGTGGATACAAAAGAGGGCGAACGGGCTGTCTCACTCATGAAGGAACATGTCAAGAAGACCTTTAATCCCAGCGTATTGACGGGGCTCGGCGGCTTCGGGAGTTTGTATAAGCTTGAACTTGCCGGTATGAAGGAACCTGTGCTGGTAGCGGGAACGGACGGCGTTGGAACTAAACTGAAGTTGGCGTTTATGATGGATCGGCATGATACGGTAGGCCAGGATTGCGTAGCAATGTGCGTGAACGACGTGCTCTGCCAGGGCGCGTCGCCCCTTTTCTTCCTGGATTATATCGCTACGGGGAAGGTGAGAGCCGAGCGAATAGCGGAGATAGTTAAGGGAATAGCGGACGGATGTTTGATCGCGGGCTGCGCCCTTGTGGGCGGAGAAACGGCGGAAATGCCGGATTTCTACAGCGAAGGCGAGTATGATATGGCGGGCTTCGCCGTGGGGATCGCCGACAGGGAGAGCATTATAGACGGCAGTTCTATAAATGCAGGTGATGTTCTCCTCGGACTCCCTTCCAGCGGCGTCCATAGCAATGGCTTTTCTCTGGTGCGCAAGCTTTTTTTCGATAAACTGGGCATGAGCGCGGGGGACTATGTTGAAGAACTGGGTATGACGCTGGGCGACGCTCTGTTGACGCCAACGAAGATATATGCGTCAGCGTGCCGTGCCGTGCTCCCGCACGTAAGGGTAAAGGGCATGGTGCACGTGACGGGGGGCGGTTTTTTTGAAAATATACCCCGCATTATGCCTGAAGGTCTGGGCGTAAGAATTGAGAAGGACACGTGGGAGGCGCCTCCGATCTTCAACTTCATTCAAAGAAGCGGCAATATATACGAAACTGAAATGTTCTCTGCATTTAATATGGGTATAGGCTTGATCATGGCAGTTGCGCCGGAGGATGGCGCGGCTGCAGTTGAATTACTTAGAGGCGCGGGAGAAAACGCCGCCATTATAGGAAAGGTCGTCGAAGGGAGGGGAGTGGAGCTTTGTTGAACGACAGCGTCTTAAGCGCGCCATGTGTTTCGAGCGTAAACGAGTCACGATTGAATATCGCCGTCATGATCTCGGGCGGAGGAACGAATCTGCAGGCGCTTATAGATGCGGTGAAGACAGGGGCAATACAGGGCGCGCGCATTGCCCTCGTCATTTCAAGTAAACAGGACGCCTATGGGATGACAAGGGCGGCGGAGAACGGAATCGCGGCGGTATCCATAGGGAAGGCGGAATTCCCCGACGCCGCGGAGAGAGAAGCCGCCATATCAGGCGCGCTGCAAAGGGCGAAGATCGACATTATCGTGCTCGCGGGCTATATGAGTATACTGCCGCCCGGTTTGATCCGCGAGTATGAGTGGCGCATAATCAACATACATCCCTCATTGATACCTAAACATTGCGGGATGGGTTTTTACGGGAAGCGTGTGCATACGGCCGTACTTGCGGCGGGCGACCGTGAAAGCGGGGCGACCGTCCATTATGTGGACGAGGAAGTCGATTCCGGACAGATCATTATACAGGAGAGGGTTCCGGTAATGGACGGAGACGACGCGGATTCGCTGGCGGCGCGCGTACTTGAGGCAGAGCACAGGATTCTTGTAGCTGCAGTGAACAAAGTGATTGCGGCGTTCGCGGGAAGCTAGACAACCGCAGCTGATGTGGATCTTGCGAGCGCACGGCGACAGCGGCGGTCGCGGGAAGCTAGACAACCGCGGCTGATGCGGATCTTGCGAGCGCACGGCGATTGCGGCGTTCGCGGGGACTTGGCGACTGCGGCGGGCACGCGGAACTGATGTAGTAAAGTAGACTTCTAGAAACCAAGGTATGCAGCAGGTTTTTTAGAAGTTTCCTAAAGACGGAGGAATACTTGTGAGAGCACTGATAAGCGTATCGGACAAAACAGGGGTATTAGAATTTGCAAGGGCGCTCGACGCTCTTGGAGTCGAGATAATATCGACTGGGGGAACGGCTCAGAAGCTTATGGAAAATGGGATTAAGGTAATAGGCATTTCAGAGGTGACAGGCTTTCCCGAGTGCTTTGACGGCAGGGTAAAGACACTGCATCCTGCTGTTCACGGGGGAATATTGGCAATAAGGGATAAGCCGGAACATGTGAAACAGCTTGAGGAACTGAAGATCAAGACAATTGATATAGTCGCCATTAACCTGTATCCGTTTAAAGAAACAATAATGAAGCCTGACGTCACACTGGCGGAGGCTATTGAAAATATCGATATAGGCGGACCGACAATGCTCAGATCTGCCGCGAAGAACCACAAGGACGTCGCTGTGGTGTGCGACCCGGCCGACTATGACAAGGTGATATCCGAACTCAAGGAAGGGAGCGTGACGAACGATACCAAGTTTTGGCTGGCGTTGAAGGTTTTCGAGCATACCGCCGCCTATGACGCGCTCATCGCAGAGTTTTTAAGGCAGAGGATCGTGGGAGAGCTGCCGGAGAAACTGACGCTTACATTTGAAAAGGCACAGAAGCTCAGGTACGGGGAAAATCCGCACCAAAAGGCATATTATTACAAAGAAGTTAAAACATGGAAGGGAGCTTTGGCCAAGGCGGAGCAGCTTCATGGCAAGGAACTGTCCTTCAATAATATAAATGACACAAACGGCGCATTGGAGACACTGAAGGAGTTCGAAGAACCGGCCGTGGTTGTGGTGAAACACGCGAACCCCTGCGGTGTAGCGTGCGGCGCGAATATTCATGAGGCATATATCAGGGCGCACGACGCCGATCCGATATCCATATTCGGCGGCATTGTGGCTGCCAATAGAGAGATCGATAAATGTACCGCCGAAGAGATAAATAAGATATTTGTGGAGATCGTCATAGCGCCGGATTATACGCAGGAGGCGCTTGAGATTCTCAAAGTTAAGAAGAATCTGCGGCTTTTGAAGCTTGAAGCCATCAGTTCCGCGGCGCCCGCAGGGACACGCGATATAAAGAAGGTCATGGGCGGCATACTTGTGCAGGATGCGGATCTGCAGCTTTACGATGAGCCTGATTGGAAGATTGTGACGGTGAAGCCACCGACCGAGCGTGAGACTGAAGACATGAAGTTCGGCATAAAAGTGGTCAAGCATATCAAGTCAAACGGGATAGTGCTTGTAAAGGACGGACGTACAACCGGAATCGGTCCCGGTCAGGTGAATCGGATATGGGCGGTACAAAATGCTATAAGACAGGCGACATGTGACCTGAGGGGCGCAGTGCTTGCATCCGACGCGTTTTTCCCATTTGACGATTGTGTGACGGCAGCGGCGGAAGCGGGAGTCACAGCGATAATTCAGCCGGGTGGTTCTATTAATGACAGGGATTCCATTAAAAAGGCCGATGAATTGGGGATAGCTATGGTGTTCACAGGGATGCGGCATTTTAAGCATTGAGCGGCGACTATCCGAACGCCGCGCCATTTTAACGCGCAGCGTTCGATGTGATGGACGAAGTCGACGCGGCGTTTTCTGAGCATGAAGCGGAGGTTTAGATGAAAGTACTGATAGTAGGAGGAGGCGGGCGTGAGCACGCCATCGCGTGGAAGCTGCGGCAGAGTCCTAAGCTGACGGAATTGTACTGCGCGCCGGGCAACGCGGGGATCGCGTCTGTTGCGGAATGCGTCAATATCGAAGCGGAGGATGTGGATGGAATAACGGCTTTCGCGGCCGAAAAAGGTATGGATCTGGTTGTGATCGGTCCAGAAGTTCCTCTTGCGATGGGTCTCACCGACATGCTTCAGGCAAAGGGCGTCAGGGTTTTCGGACCGAATAAGAGCTGCGCGCGGCTTGAAGCCAGCAAATCCTTCACAAAGGCCTTTCTTGAAAGGCATCATATACCCACAGCGCGCTGCAAGGAGTTTTACGATAAGGAAGACCTGTTGGAGCATATAGGGCAGTTCGGATTTCCTATGGTTCTGAAGGCTGACGGGCTTGCCGCGGGCAAGGGTGTTGTGATCGCCATGAACGCGGCGGAGGCGGAGAAGGCGATCGAGGACATGATGGGAAAGCGTGTGTTCGGAGCCGCTGCGGATACAGTGCTTGTGGAAGAGTATCTTGAGGGTGTGGAAGCCTCCATGCTCTGCTTCGTTGACGGAAGCACTATAACGCCTATGGAATCCGCACAGGATTATAAGCGGATTTTAGACGGTGATCAGGGACCGAACACAGGGGGAATGGGAAGCTATTCACCCAGCCTTATATTCAGCGAGGAACTTGAGGATCAGATAAGAGAGCGTATCCTGGCGCCTGTCTATGAGGGTTTTAAGGCGGACGGACTGGACTTCAGAGGCGTCTTATTCGTCGGTCTGATGATCACAGAAGAAGGACCCAAGGTCATTGAATTCAACAACCGTTTCGGAGATCCGGAAACGCAGGTTGTGCTGCCTAGGTTGAAGAACGACTTGCTGGAGATATTCATGGCGGTCACGCGGGACAGGTTGGCGGAGCATACACTGCGCTGGAGCAGCGAGAGCGCGGTTTGCGTCGTGCTCGCCTCCGGCGGGTACCCCGGCATATACGAAAAGGGCAGAGTGATAAGCGGGCTTGATGATGTCGACGAGGATATCCTGGTGTTTCACGCCGGGACGCGTTTTGAATCAGCGCGGGACAGCGGCGTCGGGGCGGAAGTCGAGTTCGTACGGGCTGCCAACGGCGGCGAGACAGATTCAACGGCGACAAATGGCGCAGCTGGGACGACAGCCGGAGTTAGCTGTGCACCGCCGGTTGTGACGGCGGGCGGACGGGTGTTGGGCGTCACCGCCTTAGGCGCCACGCAGGCTGAGGCGCGTGAAAAGGCGTATAAAAACGCCGAGAAGATTCACTTCGAAGGCGCGCACTTCAGATATGATATCGGGAGGCTCAACAGACCGGCGGAATCGTAAGGCAGCTTCGGGAACCCTCTGCAACCCTACACCCTATCGTTCTTATTATGAAACACCATTTCGCCTCAATGTAACCTTAAACAGGTTGCCGTCGCGGTCGTCCGTAAATTCTATATGCGGATATTTTTTCAATGCTCTGATAATGCCGGAACCATATCCGCGATAGGGTAGAAGATTGTTTGCGAATGATGCCAGCAGCGGATTTCTGGCGTTAGAGTTCCCGGATTTGATATTTTCAACAGTGAGGTTGTTAGGTAAATGACCGGGACTGATAACCTCCACACGGTTGCGAAAAACAAATACACGCACCGGCGCTGAAATGAAATAGTTACGATGCACCAATGCGTTGGAAATTATTTCCTCAAGAGATTCGCGTGGGATTTCCGGAATGCCTACGCTGTTTATTCCTTGTTCGCCTTGTACATGACGGACATTGTCGAGTATGAAAGAAATGGTTTGCCGGAATACGTCAGATAGCTTCCCGCCGATATCGCGACTGTCATTATACAGGTTTGTATCCAGATCATTTGAGTCAAAAGCAGCCGCCTTGACGATAAAAACAGGCAGTCTGAATTGCGGTTCCCTCGCGAAAAGTAATACACAACTGAGGTTCAATAGTTCGTCATTTAGTAAATTCATATTTTTGAGAAGAGTCGGCAGGGATAAGGGCTGTTCCTTCAGTGTATTGCCAAAGCGTCGAAGGAAAAAATCGTTGAAATAATCCAAGTCCAAATCAGCGACACTGGCGCCGGGGATCGGGATTTCATCAGCATGGATAAGCATGGACGCTTGAAACAGCCGTTGGATCTCCTCGCGAGAAGTAGCTTTGCGCTTGTCCGCACCGCTCTTTACCCAAAATACGCCGTTCTTATCCTGATAGGGCTTGTTGATGCCAGCAGAAATATCAACAATAACAACAAAGCCCATATCCAGTTTTATGTTTTCTGTCATAGGGTTGATCGCAGGTTGAACACCTTGACTGGCGGTGTTAGAGATGAGCTGATTTATGCGGCGAACATCATCATCGCTTAGTCCGGAGATCGAACCATCATCATTAACGCCGATAAAGATCTTTCCGCCTAGACCATTGCTGAACGCAACCATATCGGCGGCAAGCGAATCGCTATTATTCACATTTTTTTTAAACTGACGCTGACTGTCTTCGCCGCATGCCAAAATACTAAAAAGTTCTACGATCTCCATATCTGATAAATCTCCTTCCGGCGTTCAAACGCTTCCTTGCCGCCTTCCATAATGTCTACAATATTTTTTTGCTGAGTAGGTTCGTCAAGACCACCGCTGTCGATAGATATTGTATCATCAGAGAATGAACAGGCGTGGATCTGTTCGGCGTCGCCTAAAACAGGAATATTAGGATTGTGGGTCGCAAAAATGAACTGAACGTGTGGCTTCAGTTCTCGAATCATCTTTATGACGTCTTCGTAAATGGTCTGGTTATCAAGATCGTCTTCCGGCTGATCTATGATGATGACATCATTTTCTTGTCGCCCCAGAACAAACAAAATCAATGCAGAAGCCCGTTGACCCAACGAATGATTAACAAGCGCTATGCCGTGATAGGTAATAGTGAATCTGTTCGGCGTTTTATAAGGGAGCAAACTCTTCAGGTTTTGTTCGAAAATATTGGCAAAGCTGTCAGGCTTACTGCCGAATAATTCTTTCGCTTTTGCAAAGTCTGAATAAATACTGATGAAATCCTGATATTTATCAGTGATATTTTTAAAAGTAATATCTCGAGTATTGCTTCCTTTAAAAATACTTTTAAAATAATCGCAGAACGCAGGCTTGTCATCTTTAAATCCGACAGCAAACTTCAACGCGGTATTTCTACGGGAAACATTATCCAGCTCAGTTTGAATTATCTGGAATTCTTTATGCCAAAGATCATTTAATTTTTGCGTCGCCTCGCTCAGTTCGTTTTGAATAGCGGTTTTTTGGTCTTTGCTTTTTAGAAGAGCTGCTAAGGTCGCTTCTGCGGCGGCTAATTTCCTCTTAGAAACTAAAAATTCGTCAGCGCTGATGTTTTGACCATGTGAAGTTTTTAGTTCCGTTGCCAAACCTCGTTCAACTGCGGCAAACTCATCTGTTAATTCGCTTTGCATCGCAAGGAGCTTCTCGCGTTCATTCTTCAGCTCATTAAGAATAAGCTGGGATTTATCCGCTTCAGCGTTGATGCTCTCGACGCTTTGAATGATTTCGGCGAACAGGGAATCGAAATTCATAAAAAAATCGACATTGTTAGAGGATATGTACCCTGGGAAATTACGCAGCTCGTCTTCATGTACCGCCAGCGAAGCCCTGATGTCAGCGATAAATGATTCGATTAAATCCACACCCTTTCCGGCCCTGCGAACATCAGATTCAAAGCCCAAGCGTTTTTGCAGTTTTTCCTCAAGATTGTGTTCCTTGTAGAAATTCAGACGGAATTCGGTATCCTGCTTGATTTTGGTCTGTTCATCTATGAGTTCATCCACATTGCTGATTTTAGATAATCTGTCGATCACATCAATGACCTTGTTTGTCTGTTTGGTGATCTCCAAGCGAATTTCATCGCACTTAGACCCGAGCAGCTTTTCAATAAGAGCATTTTCGGAGTCCTTACCAGCGATGGCGAGTTCCTTTTGACCAAAGAATAATGGCTTATTCAAAACTGTTTCGCGAATGGATACACCGGGTTGCAGCGTCCTATTTATGAATACGCTAGGAAGTTCTTTCCATATGCGCTCAAGTTGATATAGATGCCCATGACGATCTATTATATCAAGTATGACCTTGCCTCCGCTGTTTAGCGCGCGTTCAACTAATCGTTGTTTGTATTCATGATCATTATCGCTAGCTTCGACTTGAATACCTAAAGCATAGCGCAGCACCTCCAAGACTGAGGATTTACCGCTGCCGCGAATACCGATAAATGTGTTAAGTTCAGGGGAAAAATGAATAGTCCGTCCATTAAGCGCACCGCCGTCAAAATATATTTGTTTGATATGAGAATGTGTATATTTAGGCGCCTCATTTGAGCGCAATCGGTTTTCATAATCAAGCAATGCAAATTTTACGGCTTCAAAAGTGAACGAGCCAAGTTTAATATAGGACGAGCGGCCTTTGCCGATTTCTTCGATTGATTTCGGGTCGCTGCCTTCAAGCTCGGCAGGATACCAGTCACCGAGCCATTGCTTAACTTTCATGCGGCATTTTTCGTTATTTTCATGAGAGATGAGAAAGAAGTCTTTATGATAGCCTTCAAGGAGCTTTATCGTATCGTTCAAGCCTTGAGAGCTTCTGCCGTTATTGTTTTGATATTTAGATGGGG
Source organism: Eubacteriales Family XIII. Incertae Sedis bacterium (assembly GCA_031264295.1). Taxonomy (GTDB): domain Bacteria; phylum Bacillota; class Clostridia; order Peptostreptococcales; family Anaerovoracaceae; genus JAISED01. The sequence continues at coordinate 25,181 of JAISED010000072.1, forward strand.
TCTTTCCTTGGAATGCCACACTTAAGAATGAATTGATGTAATCATCCTCATTTGCCCACTCACCGGAGAACACGACAAGTGTATGTATGCCGCCGTCACCGTCGCCGACTGACAATTCAACGCCGGGAAGAAGGAAAACGCCTTGCTTTTTTGCAGCCCCCCGTAATGCCCGAAACTCTTCAACATCGAACTTATTGTGGTTCGTAATAACACCGACGCGAATATTAGCCTTAACAAGGGCATTTACATATTTTGCGATATAGCTATTCACATCTTCGGAATAACTAAACTCGTTGTCCGCCTTAGTATGCAGATGAAAATCCACACGGAGCCACGCAGCGCCGTTTTGAAAAATTATATTTTCCATGCCCACTCTTCTCTCCCGTTCTTTATTGTGTGATGATTCAGTATACCATATTGAATTTCATACCACAAGGGCAGCATAGGGGTCAAAAAAAGATTGTTAATTGACGGTTCAAGCGGTATAATAAATATATGGGCGATGTGTTATTTTGAAAAAGGATAACACAATCATTGCCTGTAGGGTGAGAGGGTGAACGAGTGATCGATCGGGGGATCGAGTGATGGGGGGATGAAATGAGATGAGCAAATTCTTATACTCACATATGACGTTCGAAAAGGATGATGTTTTTAACAGAAAACCGTTTGTAGAGAGCATAACGAAGCTGATCAGCGAGTGGGGCAAGGAGATATTCAGCGAAAACGACGCCTTGTCCATAAGTATCGACTCGCCTTGGGGAACCGGCAAGAGCAGTCTTATAGGTATGTGGTCGAATTATATTGATGATTCACCGAAGTACAGCTCATATAAGGTTGTGTATTACAATGCTTGGCAGAATAATTATTTTGACGACGCGCTGCGGCCGCTAGTCTATGAGTTGCAAGGCATAGATGAAGGAACGAAGATGGACGGCTTCCGAAGGCGGAGTATTGAGCTTGCGCAGGCGTTGGAGATCAGTGATAGCAACATACTGAAACTCATGGCTACGCGCTCGCACGGCGACGGAAACGGTTATTTCGACGGATTCAGGAAAATAAATCAAGCCTGCGAAAACTTTGCGGGGTCACTGGAAAAGCTGGTTCCGGCAAAGGGAAAACTATTGGTTTTTGTCGATGAGTTGGATCGATGCAGGCCGAACTTCGCGGTATCGACACTTGAACTCATACGGCATTACATGAGGGTTCCGGGGGTCGTGTTTATATTCACCGTCGATCTCGCGCAGCTGACTCATCTGGTGAAGACCGTATACGGCTTTGATACCGACGCGTGGGGATATCTGCGCCGGTTTTTTAATATAAGCTTCAAAATGCCCATGCCCGCCACCGGCAAATACGTCGACAGCATATTGTACAAATCCATAAACAACAACGACGGACTCAAACAGGTTCAATTCACCAAGCATATGGCGAAAATGTATGAATTTTTTGAATTGCCCATACGCGATATAGAGAAGATCACGACCAATTTTATTATCTTTTATTCGATGAATAAGGTGGCGCAGGATCCGCTCAAACCGAAAAATTTACTGAGGCTTACGATATATCTGTACTTTATGATAATCAAATACAAGCATCCTGATGTCTATAACGGGATCATGGGTAAGGAAGGCTATCACATCGAAGGGGATCTTGTAGCGGGTAAATACGTCCTTGCGCGAAAATACTGCGGGCAAGGCGAGGTGAAGGATCTGCTGCGAACGCTCCAGGGCAGCAAGCTTTGGGACGAGGAAACAGGGGAGAAATACATCGCCGAGTATTTATTGCCGGAAATCGCACCCGGCGCCGCCAGCGTCGGGGCGCATATAAAAGACGCCATCGCCCTGTTTGCAGAAGTGGGATGGTAGGCGTAAACGTTTACAAGCTAAATAAGCGGCGCCCGCCGATATGCAATAGTATCAGTGGGCGCCGTTTGATTTTTTAACCGTCGCCGTTGATTTTCACCAGCAGCTCGCCGATCACGCGGTCGGCGTCAGCATAGTCTACCTGACATGTGCCGACCTGCGGATGACCGCCGCCGCCGTATTTGAGCATCAAAGCGCCTACGTCGGTCTTTGAACTGCGGTTCAATATGCTGTGACCGACAGCTATCGGGCAATTCTGTTTGTTGCGCCCATCGACTATCCAGAGCGAAATATTCTGCTCGGGGTATAGACTATAGATGAGAAAACGATTTCCCGAGTAGATAGTGTCGACTCCGCGAAGGTCGGTGACTATCACGTTGCCTTGTACGCGGGTGTGAGCCTTGAGCATTTCGCGGAATAAAGCATCCTGTTCGAAGTACAATTCCACGCGCTCATGCACATCGGCGTTCGCCAATATCTCATCAATGCTCTGTGTGCAACAAGCGTCGATGAGCCGTTCCATAAGTTCATAATTACTGATCCTGAAATTGCGGAAACGACCGAGTCCCGTCCGGGGATCCATGATAAACCCGAGAAGCACCCATCCGGTAGGATTGAGTATCTCATCCCGCGTAAGCTTCGCGGAGTCCACCTTGTCGACCGCGTTAACCATGGGCTTGAAGTGAGACAGCTTCTCATCGCCGCCGTAATAATCATAGATAACGCCGGCGGCGCTGTCTGCCAAACGGCTGGCGCCTTCGAATTCAATATCCGAGCCTAAGCGCTCGGTCTCGCTAGAGTGATGGTCGAACCAAAGCTTTGCCCCTTTGACATATGGAACATTGGCGAGCACGTCGTCGCTGCTCACATCTACAATTCCGTCCTGCAGATCCTTAGGGTGCACAAACTTCCAATTATCAATGACGCCTAGATCCTTCAGGAGCGCGGCGCAAGCCAAACCATCGAAGTCAGATCGTGTCAATAAACGCATATATAACCTCCATTACAAATGTAAATAAATAACAAAACAGGAATAAATATACAGTATTTTTGCCAATACCAAAGGCAATCCCCCTTTTTATGCAATAAAACAAAACTCAGTATGATATCCCCATATGCGGTGAACATATACCACATTACAGAAGTTTTTCAATATAGTATTTATTTTAGCATAAATAAGTTTGATTTACAAGCGGAAATGCCAATTTTGATGTAAATATAGTGTTAAATATACTGCCAATATAAGGAATGCGCAACTTATAATGCGGTAAAATTACCAAAACGCAAACAGATATTGCGTATGCAGTTTCAAGACACAGAAATTAAACAAAAACGTAAGTTAAAAGAAATTTTTTGAAAATTCTGCAAATCTAAAAACAAACGCGATTTAAAATCAAAAAAATGCAACTATTTTCATATAAATTTGCACTAAAATAGAATATTCAGGGATAAATTGCGAATTTACTTCCGTAAAAAAACTGATATTTCAATGCAAAAAACCATTTGCATGCAGCGGATTTAGTCTGAAACCCCACCGAGTGGACGGCGGCAAGACTGTACTGGTTCTCCATGTCCCGAGCGGGGAGATGTTGCCGTACTACTACGTTGCAGACGGCAACACAGCGGCATACGTTCGCGTCGGCGACGAGAGCGTTCCTGCATCGCCGCAACAACTCAGCGAGCTGGCGCGGCGCGGTAAGAACCTCACTTTCGAGTCCATGCCCACGAAGTACAAGGCGGACGACTTGACCTTCACCGTCTTTGACGCGGCGTTCAAGCGGATAAAGAAGTTGACGCTCACGGAGAATGACTATGTGTCATTCGGGATATGCAGTCCCGACGGCATTTTGACCACTGCCGGGGTGATGTTCTCCGACGAGTGCCCTCTCTTGCAGTCGAGGGTGTTCTGCACCCACTGGGACGGACTGGACAAGAGTGGCGGCGTGGACGATGCGGTGGACGACAAGGAGTTCGAAGGCGACCTCATATCGCAACTGATGAGCAGTCACGAATTCGTGAAGATGAACTCCAAAGTACGATGGAAGAAGGCTGCCGACCATCGCATCAACAAACCCGACTATGCCGACAGAGCAGTTTTTGAGACCCTCTGTAACGCCCTGATGCATCGCGACTATACAGTCATCGGTAGCGAAGTTCACGTCGATATGTATGATGACCGTCTGGAGATATATTCTCCCGGTGGGATGCCTGATGGAACATTGATTCAGAAGAGGGATGTCTATAATGTGCCGTCCAAGCGACGCAATCCCGTCATCGCCGAGATATTCCATCGGCTGGATTTCATCGAACGACGCGGCAGCGGTCTGAAGAAGATACGCAATGAGACTGCGGATCTCTACGGCTACACGGAGGACTTCGCGCCTGAATTCAGGTCGACGGCAACGGAGTTCCACGTCGTTTTGATGAACATGAACTACGACTTGCGTACTGACTTGGGGGGTGACTTGGTGGGTGCCCACCAAGATAGCCTTCAAGATGCCCGCCAAGACAGAATCGAGGGACTCTTGAACTTCTGCTCGACACCGAGGACGCGCGATGAGATGCAGCAGTTCATAGGCTTGACCGACCGGGGGCATTTCCGCGAGAGTATACTGAAGCCCCTGCTCGAATCCGGAAAGCTCAGGATGACCATCCCCGACAAGCCGAACAGCCGCAACCAAAAATACATGAGAACATCCAACCATTCAGATGGTGCTGAGAAGTGAGCACTCCGCTTTGGGCATTGAGCGGCGTATATTCAAGAACTGAACGCGGGGATGATGACCAAGCTTGCCAGACCCGCAAGTCTCTCTTCTAAGAGGGATATGACATTAGAGCGCTCGCCAACTTCGCGCGATTCTCCCATGATCACATAGTTTATTTTATTCTTGCGAACGTGATTGACGAGCACGCTGATAACGTCGTCTGAGCGGATCACTGTCAGTCCTGCGCCGTATTCCAGAGCTTTCTCATACAAATAATCCAAGGCTTCGCCCTCTGCGGGGCGGCCTAAGAATTTATAATCAGACCTTGCGACATGTAAAATAGTCAGTTCACCGGCGTCGCTTCCGATGAACTCGCGACCGTATTTTATCAACCTATCGCAGGTTTTCTGTTGTGTTACGCAGACCATTACGTTTCTCATATCCTCACCCTTATATATCTATATCCTCTAAACGGAAGTTGCCTATAATATATCCCTGAAACGGAAGACGCTTTTACCGTCGGCATAATCCCCCACGATTTGCCCATGGCCGTAAAGCTTGAATTTATATGTAACAAGTCCCGCCAGACCGACAGGACCGCGCGCATGAAGCTTTCCGGTGCTGATACCGACTTCTGCGCCGAACCCATAACGGAAGCCGTCGGCAAAGCGCGTAGAGCAGTTCTGATAAACCCCGGCGGAATCCACAAGCAACATAAAACGCTCGGCGGCTTCCGGATCTTCCGTGAGTATGCAATCCGTGTGGTGAGAACCGTAGCTGTTTATATGACTTATCGCTTCGTCGAGGCTGTTTACGATCTTGACGGAAATGATGAAATCGAGATATTCGGTCGTGAAGTCGTCGTCCGAAGCGGGCGCGGCGGGGATGAAAGCTCGGGTTTCGGCGCAGCCGCGCACGGCGACACCGCCATCACTGAGCTTTTTATAAAGGGGCGGCAGCAATTTCTCCGCCGCCTCTCTGTGCACGAGCAGAGTTTCCGCAGCGTTGCACGCGGCGACATATTGGGTTTTGGCGTCGTAGATCACGGAGATAGCCTTATCCACGTCGAGGTCTTTATCGGCATATATATGGCATATACCGTCCGAGTGTCCCATTACGGGAATACTCGAATTATTCATTATGTGCCTGACGAATTCGTTGGAACCTCTGGGTATCAAAAGGTCGATAGAATCGTGGCAGGCGAGAAGTTCCTGCGTATCCGCCCGCGTTTCTATAAGGGTAAGAAAACCCTCAGGGACGCCGGATTTGACGCCGGCCTTGTGTATGAGATCGAAGAGAACGCGATTAGTACCGACGGCCTCGCTTCCGCCTTTGAGAATGGCGCAATTCCCGCTCTTGAGGCAGAGCGACGCGATTTGAATCAGCGCATCGGGGCGCGACTCGAATATGACGCCTATGACGCCTATGGGACATGTTACCTGTTGTAGGAGAAGCCCTTCATCAAGCTCACGTTCAAGGATCTTTTGAAACAGTGGATCCGGCAATGCGATAAGCCCCTTAATGCCTTCAACTGAATCATGGAGCTTTTGCTCATCGAACTTGAGCCGTTTCAGTAGGGGTTCCGGAAGATTGCTTCGCATACCGGCGTCAATATCCGCCTTGTTAGCGGCAAAAATGGCGTCCTTGCCGCTGATAAGCGCATCCGCTATCGCATCAAGAGCCTCGTTGCGCAAAATGCCCGAAACCGAGGCCATCAAAAAGCTGTCGGACTTCACCGCCGCGGCGATGTCCGCGACGCCGCGCTTTTCCCGAAAAACGTCTGTCATGTATCGTACCTCCTTACATACCGTCCGCGCCGCAGTCGCCCGCGAAGCTAGGTCGCCGCGCCGCCGGGGTTATATACGAACGTAGCCGCCGTATTAGACTTATACATCGAAGTTGTAATAGTCCGCATCCCGGCAAAAATTGATCAAGGGTTCGGGACCTTTCACTACGTTACGCTTGATATAAAGCGTGCCGTCGCGTTTGCTGTGCATCCTCCACGATACTAGATATATCTTGCCATAAACGATCTCAAGGCAGAAAATACCCCGCGGATGGATGCAACAACCGCAGTTAAAATAAGCAGGTTCACCCGGCGACGGGAATTTCGGCCTGTGTGTATGCCCGCAGATGATGCTTATGCCGGTTCGTAAATTCCACTTACGAAAATGCTTCTCAAGGCGGTGCCGCTTTTCCCTGTTGCGCGCGGGACTGGAGGCGTAATGAAATCCCATTATATGGAAGAACCTCCATAGAAACCTGACAAGCAGGTAGGAAAAACGCCACAACTGATCGTTCAGCAGATCCCCTTGGTGGCCGTGTACGACAAAAATTTCCTGATCGGTGTCACGATGTTTCAAAACAATAGCTTCATGTACATGAATATCCGGAAACAGGTCATTGTCCGTTTCGAGATAATCGTCATATCCGGTATACATGTTGGATTTTACATAAGCATCACTCTTCATTTGCATATTGTGATTCCCATAAATCATGAGAAGACGATTTGAAGCGTGAAATTTCTTCAAAAGGTCAAATATCACAGAATGTGAGTTGTAAACCCGTTGGAATTGGGGGTTTTCCCAAAGCTCGTCGCCGTCGCCTACCTCCACATATGTAAAATCATTCTGATAATAGTAATTCAACGCATGGTAATAAATGTGCCTGTTACGGGCGAATTCATCCGACAAGCTATCGTCGCCCCTGTGCACATCACTGAAAAAAACGATCTTAGAGTGATCGTCAAAGGGAACCGGAAAAGCGCCGATAAAAGCTTGGTCGAGCCGCGAACGTATACGCATATTGATTTATCCTTTATATTTTATTAACTATTTTAATTATAACAGATATATTGGGATGTTAAAAGTAGAAAATCAATGAAAAGTTGTTTATACGTAAAACGGGTCTCTGCGATTGCGGGCAATTCTACTTTTGCAGGAGATAAGAAGACTCAGCGAAGCGAGCCGTGCCCGATCACATGATTTATCCTGCCGGGGATGTGCCCGCCCACATCTCCGGCGGGATGAAGAGGCAAACAAGCGAACGATATTTTGTACAAAAAACAAGATAAGCTGCAGGGGAGCAGCTTACCTTGTTCAAAAGGGGTATTGGGATTAGAGATTAATGAGGTTATTAGGGGGATAACCACACTTTTATTATAAAGCAAACTTACAAAAATGCAAGACTTATAGAGTAAATTTTCTAAATTTTTTTTTATTTTCAAGCATACCAGACAAATTGAATCTAAAATAGGATAATTTCATGTATAAAATATTACAAAAATGAACTAAACTGGGAATTTATAAAATAAATAGAAATAAACATCTAGGATCGTTTCATTAGACGCTTGTCTTCTACATGTTTACAGCTTGTTAGAGGGCAGGACGACTGTGAACGCGGTGACGCCGCCATCACTTTGCGCTGTGATGCTTCCGCCGTGCTTTGCCGCGATTTCCTTCGCTATAGCGAGTCCTAAACCGGAACCGCCGGACTTAGCGGCGCGCGCCTCAATGCGTATGCTCTGATTCTGCGGCGTCAGGAGCGGATAAAACTCATCGGACATCTGTGTAAGCAGGTAGCGCAAATCAAAACGCTCCGTTTCTAAAACCATATCACTGAGATTGAAACGGCTTTGTGACATAGTCATCCGCTCCAAGCGTAAGTCCGGTGATTTTATCAATTTCCTCTTCCTTGGCTGTTAACATCAAAATGGGGTAGGTGTGCCGCTCCCGAATCCTTTCGTTCTGACTTATAGGATTTGGCTCTCTTTAGATTGCACCCAAAATCCTTGGGCGGCTTGCGGAAAATAGTATGAATACCGGATTCAATGGAATTAGTGTATCACGAAACCGCAAATGCGTCTATATGTGATTTGCCCGCATTACAATTGCGTATGGAAATCCGCGCTGAAATGTGCTACAATCAAGGCGTGAAGATAAGGATGGTGTTATTCCTTGTGGGGAATTGCTTAGACAAAAGGGAGGAACTTATAATGTCAAATGAGACATTGCTGGATAAAATCGCCGCTTGGCATAAAGCGCAAGCGCATGGTGAGATTTGCAGGGCGATCCTTGCCTTGCCGGAGGGTGAGCGCGATGAAGAGCTTACGTGTCTGCTTGCGCGAGCCTTGAACAACGAGGATGATTACGGCAGCGCCTTGAAAGCGCTTGAATCTATTCGCGCAGGATATTCCGGCGATCCATACTTCTGCATGCGTTACGGCCTCGCGCTATATCAGCTTCACAGGGAGCATGACGCAGTCGATTGGTTTAAAAAAGCACAGGATATGGGGCTTGAAGAAATCGATGAAATGCCCGGTACTTATTTACCTAAATATGAGATCAGCTATCTGGCCGACAGCTTTTATGATTTCGTGCGCGGACTTTCACCGGAGAGTGAGTGCTATGGATAAATTGATTTACCGCCCGCTGCCTAAATTCAGCGAGGATGAATATAAACGAATTATATGGAATGTAGGAGTTAAGGCGCTGGAACGATTCTACAAGCAGGCCGAGCTTAACTCCGAGCAGGGTGTGGAGATGACAAGTACAAATGACTACATTGGCTATATACAGCGCGAAATAGCTGAAAAAGACAGATACGAAGATTACGTTCACGCCTTTGAGGAATACAGGGATTATCTTGAAGCGCGGCTTTCCGCCAATCCCAAAGACATTGAGGCGATCTGCCAGCTTGCGGCAGTGTACCATGAACTGCGGTATGATTATGACGACTGCATTTCCCAGATGGAGGAAGCCCTGCGATGGGATATAAGCGACAGTGACAGAATCCGTCTGTATACAAATCTCGCGTTTTATTATGAGGATCGGAGCCCGGACGGCGAGGATGTCATGCGCTGCTTGGAGGCGGCGGTGGCGCTTTCGCCGGACACACCAAACGCCTATGATGTGTTAGGTAGGTTCTATCTTGACAGCGATCCGGAAAGGAGTCTGCCGCTTTACCAACGAGCCGGTGAGCTTTGTAGTGAGATGAAGTATCAATACAATCACGCCGTTGCGCTGTTCACCTGCGGCAGGATTGCCGAGGCGAGACGTATTCTTGAACCTCTGTCGGCGGAACACGCGGATGAGAGGCGCGTGCGGTATGCGATGGGCGTGTTCGACTGTTATCTCGGCAATAGGGAAGCGGCATTGGCGGTTGCTGATGCGCTGGCATCGGAACACTCCGATGATCACATCACTGAGGGCGAATTGGCCGATCTATATTTCCTGTGCGGCGCATATGAAAGGGCGAATTGGCGATCTATATTTCCTGTGCGGCGCATATGAAAGGCATAACGCCATGTATGACACGGCGCCGATGCGCTATGTGATATATGACAGTTGGCTGGCGCCTTATTTGTATAGTTTAAAAATGATGGACAAAATAAACGACTTGGAGAGAACGTTCGCCGAGGCTATAGCCGAAAAAGACGCTGAAATTGCGAGCGCGAAAACCGAAGAGCTTGACGAGAGCTATACCCTTGCCGACAGGGAGCATTATGTGTTCGACAAGCAAAAGGAGCGGGATGATATCGCGGCATCTTACGCAAAGATCATCGAAAGCGACGATATACCGAAGATCAAGATCAAACTTTGGCCTATGTTCGGCTGTTATCTGCTGGATTGCCCCCGGCATCAGAAAATCTGACGCCGGAAGGCGCCGCATAAGCAATATGGCCAGTCGTTACCGGCCTATCCGGTATAAATCCTCCAGTCGGTGATCTTCCGGTATACCGGCCGTTAGTCTCCGTATTTATACTTTATAGGCGCTCCGTTATTGCGCTCGGCAAGTTCGAGCACCGCTTTTATATCTCCGCCGCCGGCGTTTAATATGCCGCTTAATTGTCTTATTCCGGATTCGCCGAGCAATACGCTAAGCAGCGATCGATCGTCATAATAGTACATCTCTTTGACGCCGATATCGCCGAAATTATAGGCTTCTTTCATGTCGTCAAGGGCTTCGTCGTAGCTGCCGATTTCGTCTATAAGACCGAGTTCCTTCGCCTGCTTCGCAGTGTAGATGCGTCCGTCGGATATAGAGCGCGTGTATGTCAGATCCAAACCTCTTCCCTCTGCGACTATTTCGGTAAACTGTTCGTAGGCTTCATCAACCAAGCCTTGGAATATCGCTTCTTGTTCCGGTGTGAATTCTTCAAAATAACTCCCAGCCGACTTGTTGACGCCTGAATCTATGGTTGTAGTTTTCACGCCGTATTCGTCAAGGAAGCCGCTTATATCTATCATTGTACCCATGGTCACGCCGATAGAACCTGTCCAGGTGTTGCGGTTCGCGAATATTTTGTCGGCAGGCGCTGAGATATAATATCCGCCCGAGGCGGCCATACTGCCCATAGAAATATACACAGGACGCTCTGTAAGCTCCTTATACTCCTTTATTTTCAAATACAGCTCATCGCTTTCATACACGCCGCCGCCGGGCGTGTTGACAAATATAATCAAACCCGCATTGTTGGAGTCGTTGATCAGATCATCTATCTGTTCCAATGTCCATTGATGATAATATCCCGATATTGAACCTAATATGTCAACAGACGGATAAGCGGCGATCTCGCCTTCTACCGATAATTTCGCGATAAACGGCGAGTTATTGATGACATAATCAAGCTGCTGCGGCGGTGTGAATACTCTGACGACTATAACCAGACAGAAGAGGATTCCGGCACCGATAAGGAGGGCTTTAAGCCCTTTATGCATCTTTTTCTTGTTTGAACCGCTTTGCGCCGGAGCGCCGGGATAATAATACTGAGCGCCCGGACGGTAGTACCCGTGCTGAGAGCCGGGTTGATAATATGGCTGCTGCGGATTGGCTTGATATTGCGCTTGCTGCCCCTGCTGCGCTTGCTGCCCCGGCTGCCGTCCCTGCTGGTAATACATCTGCTGTCCGCCGTCGGGCTGTCGTCCTTGGCGCCCGTCGGAACGCGCGCCGTATCTTCGCCCTCCGTTGTGCGGCGGAGCGGAAGCGGACGGCTGATCGCGTAGTTGTTCGGGATTAGCTTGCGCGCCGATTGCAGCGTCTGCGTTTGTTGCACTTGCGCTTGTCGGTGCGTCGGCGCCTGCAGCGCTTACGTTCGGCGTTACGACTGCGCCCGTACCTGCCGCCGCAGCGCCCGCAGCACCTGCGGCTGCATCCGCCGCGCCCGCAGCACCTGCGGCTGCATCCGCCGCGCCCGCAGCACTTGCGGCTGCATCCGCCGCGCCCGCAGCACTTGCGGCTGCATCCGCTGTGTTCCCGCCGACATTTGCCGCATCGGTAGTTTCATCATAATTATCATTATCGTACATTTACTTCTCCTTTACTTCTATCACAAGCCATCGGTATAGGGGACTTCTAAGCCGAGTGCTCTCAATTGACTGATATTTGGTTAAATACAACATATATATACCTTTATCTTGCATCGTTGAACCGGATTTGTCAATATTTATTATGTACGGCGCCCTGCCGCTCCGGATCTGAGAGCCGCTCTTGCCGCAAAGACAATAACCATCGTGAATAGAAAAGCCGCCAAGGCTGGTATATACACGGCGGATTTAAAGATTTCGAGCATAAAGCCGTATAAGGCCTGCCCCAGAGGCGCGGCGCATTGTGTCCCCGCCATGATGATCGCCATGACCTTGCCAAGCATATCATCTGGGGTCTTCTTCTGCACGGAGGTAATGATGAAAATGGAAATCACGGTCATTAACAGCATGACCGCTGTGCAAGATGTAATAAACAGTATGAAGGAGGGCCAATAGCCCAGCCCCAGCATAAGAGGCGTAAGCGCGGCTGACAGGGGGATGAGCAGTATAGCAACGAAAAACAAAACCCGATGCAGCGTCTCAAGCTGCATTTTTCTGGAAAAAACACCGACTAAAACAGCGCCGATAATAGCGGCGAGTTGACCGGTTCCCATACCGATTCCATACATTGCGCCGCTGCTGCGCATGATTATTCTCAGAATGTAGGGGATGCCGACAATGAAAAACGACAACATAAATAAGTTGAAAGCAGTGGCCAGCAAAACTATTTTTAGAATTGTCGGATTCACCTTGACAATATAAAAAAAGCCCGATTTCAAATCTCCGATAATGGTAATGAACATTGAATGAGTGCGTTCACGCTGCGCGAAAGGCATATGAATGAAAATCTCCATTACAGCAGAAAATAAAAACGCAGCGCAGCTGAGGCCAATCAGTGTATTCAACCCGATCTGACTGTATAGCACGCCTCCGGCTACAGGCCCGAGCAGACCGGAAATCGCGCCGACGCCGCTCACGAACCCGTTGGCGGACGCGAGATTTTCATCGCTTACCAAAGCAGGCACGCTTGCCTGCACCGTAGGTTGATACATAGAGCTTATGAGAGAAAGCATTGCCAGAGCAAACCCTATGACGACCACGGAAGAATGCCCCGTGTTGATCATCAAAAGTAATGCCGCAATAATAGCGCTGCTGGAAAAATCGAAAATCACCATGAGGTTACGGCGGTTGAATCTGTCGGCTATAGCGCCGCCAATCGGTGAAAACAGGATCCCGGGAATCGCCGACAAAGCAAGAACCAGGGCGAAGATATCAGCCCGCCCTGTAATATCCAGCACATATAGATCGAGGGCGAAACGCACCACGACCGCCCCGAAGATCGATATAACTTGCCCTGCGGCTACTAGGCTGAAATCCCGATTAAACAATTTGCCGTTCAATTTTGAGGATTGTCAAAATCCACATCATCTTCCCATTCGTCAGAAGGCTCTGATGAGATCATGTTCTTCGCGTCCTCAAGCGCGCTCTCCGGGACATATATATCTATGGGATAAGTCGTAGCGCCCATCGCGATCTCAAGGAAGTTCCCGGCATTGTCGTATTTGCGCGCAGCCGGAATCCCCTCACCGCGCAGCTTGGACTCGATTATATCAGCGTCCATGCTGTTCGCCGCCGTACAGAGATATACCCCGTCCCGCCACACGGGAGTGGGTTGTTCTTTTTTTCGAAATAACAAATGCCGCCTCCTTATGGGAACTTCTAAAAACCCTGCCGCACATCTTCGACGCGCCTTTTGCCGAACTATAGCGACTTGTCGGCAATCTCCTTCAGAAGTTTTTCGATTAGATCTTGTACGCTCATTTGACCTATCTCACCCAGTTTGCTTGAGCGAATCGGAAGTATTCCCGTTTCGACTTCGTTTTCACCTATAACTGCAATATAAGAGTCGCGCGCGTTCCTGGCCTCGCGAATCTTGTAACCGATTTTCTCGTTCCTCAAATCCAACGCGACTCGGATTCCTGCATCGCTGAGTTTGTTTCCAAGATTAAGCGCGTAGTCTGAGAATTTTTCCGTTATCGTGAGAAGTTTAATCTGAACCGGTGCGAGCCACAGAGGGAATTTGCCCGCGAAGTGTTCAGTGAGAATGCCGATGAACCTCTCGATGCTCCCGAAAATCACACGATGTATCATTATGGGGGTATGTTTCTCGCCATCGCTCCCCACATAGGACAGATCGAAACGTTGCGGCATCTGGAAGTCAAGTTGTATTGTTCCGCATTGCCATGTTCTTCCAAGACAATCCTCCAGATGGAAGTCGAGCTTCGGCCCGTAGAAAGCCCCGTCGCCCTCATTGATCACATAGTCAATGCCCTTGGTGTCGGCGGCCTCTTTCAGCGCCGTAGTCGCCCTATCCCAATCCTCCTGCGACCCCATAGAGTCCTCGGGTTTTGTGGAAAGTTCAAGGTGATATTTGAATCCGAAGATCTTATACACCGAATCGATGAAGTCAATAACACCTAAAATCTCGTCTTTGATCTGATCGGGCAGCATGAAGATGTGCCCGTCGTCTTGAGTGAAGGTTCTTACCCTCATCAGTCCGTGGAGTGCGCCGGAAAGCTCATGCCTGTGAACCTGCCCCATCTCAGCTATGCGCACCGGGAAGTCGCGATAGCTGTACATGCGGCGTTTGTACGTGAGCATCGCGCCTGGGCAATTCATCGGCTTGATGACGAAAACATTATCATCAATATTGGTGAAATACATGTTGTCCTTGTAATGATCCCAGTGTCCGGACGTATGCCATAAAGCTTCTTTCAATATCAGAGGAGTCTTTATTTCCTGATAGCCGCGTTTTCTCTGCTCGCTTCTCCAGAAATTCTCCAATTCAGTCCGTAATACCATGCCATTGGGGAAGAAAAACGGGAAACCGGGTCCTTCCTCATAGATGGCGAAGAGATCCATTTCCTTGCCGATCTTTCTGTGGTCGCGTCTTTTTGCTTCCTCAATCCGCGCAAGATAGGCGTCCAGCTCGGTCTGACTCGGGAATGATGTGCCGTATATGCGCTGAAGCATTTTGTTTTTCTCACTGCCGCGCCAATAGGCGCCGGCAACATTGATAAGCTTGACTGCCTTTACAGCGCCTGTAGATTCAAGATGCGAACCTGCGCAGAGATCGGTAAAATCCCCCTGCTTATAGAATGAAATAACCGCGTCTTCCGGAAGATCGTTTATCAACTCAATCTTATACGGCTCGTCTTTTTCCGCCATGAGTTTGACGGCTTCATCTCTCGAAAGCTCAAATCTCTCAAGCGGAAGATTCGACTGGATGATCTTCTTCATTTCCTTTTGCAGTTTAAGTAGATCCTCATCCGTAAACCGATGCTCAATATCGAAATCGTAATAAAACCCGTCGTCAATAGCAGGTCCTATAGCAAGCTTGGCCTCCGGGAATAGGTGCTTTACAGCTTGCGCCAGTATATGCGACGAAGTATGCCTAAAATTGTTTCTGACTTGTTCGTTTTCAAAATCTATTTTTTGTTTCCCCATAAAAGTAGTCTCCTCTGTTCATCTATGTATACTTCTATTATATGGGGTGAATCTGGATTGTCAAGGTTTTTCCAAAAGCTTGACGGCCAAGCTTGGCGGCTTGCTTGATGGCGTGCAAAGCTTGACGGCGTGCTTATGGTTCGGGCAGTTCGTACATAGCTTGCCGTTCGATACTAGTGACAGACAGGAATGGCAGTCTGAAAACATCATCGATATGCACGGACAGTTTAACCAGCACAGACGGGGAGTGCACTGCTCCAAAACCATAGATCATCTGCCCGTATCCGCTGTCGTCGTCATAGAAAAGTACTTCATAGGAAGGCTTCTCGCCGGTCTTGAGTTCGTAAGGCAGCTTTGTGTCCGCCAGAATATATTCGATATATTCGGTTCCCTCGCCCTTGTTGAATACCAGTCTTCCATCGGCATACGCCTCTTCGTCAAAGTATAGAGCCGCGCCTGCCGCACATTCCTCAGCCAATGTCTTCATAAAGACCAAACCGCGTGTGTAACGCCCCATATCGCTCTGGTAGAAAACCGTAGAGGAAAACAGTGTGAGCAGCCCAAGAAAAACTATCAAAACCTTCATCGCAGCCCCCTTCGTGATTCACTTGTCACGCAGTAACTCATAGGCAACACGAGCTTTACCCATCACGCGGCCACTCGCCGGCAACGTGAGCTTTACCCGCCACTCGTCGACAGCGCGGACTTACTCATCGCGCAGCTTTTCACTGGCGGCGCTGCCTTCTATTACATACCAGCCGCTGTTGGCGTCGTCCGATATACCGAGGAGACGGTTTCCTGCCATTATTTTCTTGATCGGCGCCTTGACCTTATAGTGGATAAGTTCGCGTTCGTCGAATGTGTTCCTTCTGTATTTGATATCGCTGTCGGCCTCAATGATGATTTCACTTTCATCAACTTCGAAGCACTTTGCCGCAGCCGAGGCGAGGGCTGTCTTCATAGCAGGAGTAAAGCGCCCCTCTTGCCGGGCTTGCTCTTTAATGCTGTAAACAATTTCTTGAAAAGCGGCTATCCTGTTTTGATTCTGCTGCTCCAAAGAGAATTGCATCACGAAGATCATTAAGAGCGGGAGAACCGCCGCCATCACTATAAACTGCTTCATAACTTTTCTCCATGTGTATCGTCATGAGGTGCAGAGAACCGCCGCAGGATGAGAACCGCGCCTGACATTATGGCTTTCCTGACCGTAGATCGATTTCTTTTTCCCATAGTTCTCTGACCGACGACATCATCGAATCCTCATCCGGACCTGCGATGGCGGTATAGATCATGATTCCCAGCATGATCGACGCCATAAGGATTATAAAATGTTTCATTTTTCACACCAATTACGGCTCAGCCGTCATATAGGCAAGCTAGGGAAACCCTTCGTCACGCCTCCAATACCGGATTTATACTGGACTCAATATCAATCCAGCACAAGCTGGGTCTCCAAGCGCTCCTTGGTGGCGTCTGTTATGGTTTGGGTTGTTTCCCTGAACGACAGTATCATCGCGGATATAGCGATACCGAGTATGATAGTGGTCAGGAGTATGATAGTCTGTTTCATTTCTTCCCCCGTTCCGCCGCGGACAAGGCGGCGCCTTATAATTATCAGAAAAACAGTGTACGCAGCATGTCTCTTTGTTCAAGAAAGTACGCCACGAATATGAAATTCATGAATACGGCGAGTATATTTATAACGACAGGAACATATATTAAGTCGCTTACAAGCTCGTCCCGTTTCTTGCAGGTTGTGGTTCGCATTTCCTTCATGCTTTTTTGGTAGGAGATGAGTGAAGACATCAGTTCGTTAGGATCGATCTCATCCCATTGAAGGATGACCCTGATGTAATCGCGGCCGATTCCGCCGCCGGTTGATTCAGCAAAAACCCTCTCAACCTCCTTCTTTTTATTCATACGCAGAAGACCTAAAGCTTTAGCATACACAGGTTGCAGAATTCCACGATTTTCGGCGAGCTTTTGCAGCGTTAAATCAGCGCTCATAGACTTTCCCATTCCGACAGCGTTAATGTTACGCAAGAAGCTTATGCCCTCATAGATCTCTCTTTCGCGCTGTTCCCTTCGTATATTCTCTCGCATACGCCTCAACTGAGACGACAACTTGTATTCCAACCGCTCCGCTCCGTCTTTGCCTCTGCGCACTATTTCAAGACGCCGCCTGGCGGGAAGAATAAGCCAGCGCCCGGCGCAAGCTGTCATTATGCAGGCAAAATAGACATAATATGTGTAATACGTTATTTCCATTTCTTCCTCCGGTTTGCCATATAGCAATGTCCAAAAGTTGCAATGAAATCCTGATTCTGCACGCTTTATATCTGCTGCTACCCATCTTGTTCGAGCTGTCAATAATCCATTTTCTGGTTCGTGACAAGCTCGATCAGCACTATATTAATAAAGAACAGAAATATTATGACGACGAACAACATGAATCCCTCCGGCGTGCCGATTTGGTTTCGCATAAGCGTTGCAGGCGTCATACCTAGGAAGTGCACTGCGAGTAGCATGGAGCCTATATATAGCGCGGGCACGAGGAATATAACCATTCGCGCGGATTCAGCGTTCAGCCTTTTCCGTTCTTCCATATGCACCCTGGCGTCCCGCAATTGTGCGAGAATATCCTCGATGCCCGGAGATACGTTCATGCCTTGCTCGGCGGCAAGTCTTATGTTATAGGCAAGCATCCTGCTCCAATTCGTGTTTATAGTTCTGGCAAATGATTCTGTAGCCAGACGTAATTTCTCACTGCTTCCGGCGCTTCTTATTTCGAGCAGAAGTTTGAACAGGCATGGTTTACAGACACGGAATTCTGCACCGTTGGCGACAAGCTTCTCAAGCGTCTCATATACGTTATAGTTATTTATCCTGTACTGATTGAGAAAGGCCGCAATAAGCCGTTCGCCTTCCTGACTCCCGCGTCTGCTTATAGACTTCGCGCGTATACGAACGAAGGTATACGGTGAAACAAGTGATATGAGGCTTATAGCTGCGGCGGTCGGAGCGCTGATATTGTAGAGTCCGACTAGCAGGGTCGTCACGAATAACAGGCCGCTGAGCGTTATAAAAGCAAGGGAATGAACCTTTCCGCCGAAAACCGTATCCAGCAAGGCACCTATATGATCCTCAAACCCACTTGGTTTTGCGCCGGATCCTGCATAAAGCCGCCGCCTTGTTTTAATCAACAAAAGCAGCGTTTTTAACTGATTTTGGATTAGCAGGAGCATGCTGCCCGTAAACACCGTGTAAAGCAGCGCCGTCGCTATTACATTTACTGTACCTGGATTCATAGCCTTCTCCTTACTTGGAACGGCTCACGCCGCTGCTGAGCACCCTCGGCTTTGTCTCTAGTCCGCTACTGTACCTGGATTCATAGCCTTCTCCTTACACGGAACGAATCGCGCCGCTGTGAGCACCTTCGGCTTTGTTCCTAGTCCGCATGCGAGGCCGCGAGTGTTGTCTCCGTAACACCGGCGATGCGGCGTAAGCCGCGTTCGAATGACTCAAACGCCTCTTGATCTTCCTCAAGACCGGTCTCGCGCTTATCCTGGCCGATATGATAGTTCCACTCCCATTTGTCGTCGCCGTATCTGTATCTGCATATTTCCGTCATGCGTATTTCTCGGCTTTCATGCATGAAGCTCATCTCATAGATGCCTCGCAGACGTTTCTGATTCTTCATCTTGAGTTGTATGAAGTGAAATATATAGTCGAAACTGCTTGCCACCCGCTGAGCTGTGTCGCGCAGTTCACCGCCCATCATACGAACGATCTCGACGGCCATGTCGTCGGCAAAAGACATGGGATCCTTCGTGTGGAATGTGATCTTCATCCTGCGCGAACCCTTTCTGGCCATTCGCAGGGCAGTATCCAAGGCGATCCCATCCCGCGCCTCCGCCAGTACAAAATAATCCGCATCGCTTCTAAGCAGATTCTTTGAAATATTCTTCAGCTTGTCTTGATCGGCGATGAGCTGCACTACAGGCGCTTCAGGCATGAGCCGATGAAGAGGTATCTCGGGGTCGGTTTCAACCATAACCCCTTCAAGCGTGCTGTCTTCATAGCTCTGCCAAGTTGAGAGGAAAGTGGTTTTAGCAGATCTGACCGGACCGCAGAACGCGACATTGTAGCCAATACGCACCATATCCTTGAATAGCCCTACGGATTCCGCGGGTATGGTTCCCCGCAGCGCTTGCTCTTCAAAGCTGTAGTTTGGGATTATATATCTTCGGAATATGATCACATCCTGACTCGGCTTTGTCAGAACGCCGCGAAATATAGTGACGCGGGTTCCATCCAATAGATATATTTCATGGAATTCTCGGTCAAGCCTTTCGTCCGGAGTCAACAGCAGAAATGCCCTTGTCATCTGCTCGCGCCGGGCGAGGCTGATTTGCTGTGGTTTCAAGGTCATTGTCCCGTTCTCAAGGAAGTAGACGCGATCCCCGATTATCTTAGCGGAACTGCTTTCCAGATGTTTTTCGCCAAACCATTCGGCCATGCCCGCCATGCCCCATTTTTCATGATATACGGCATCCGCTAATGAGACGTACCAAGCGGGGTAAGGCGTCGTTTCGGCCTTGTATTTTCGTATGAGTGTTGTGATCTTGTTTTTAAAATACGTCACTTCTTTTCTATAGCCGATAATAGCTCGTTTTTGCACTGTAAGGATTTTATCGGCGTCGCTGTGCTCTTCCTCCCACTCACGTTGAAATTCCGCCTCCACACGATTACACAATTCCTCGAATCCGGGCGTTTGAGGTTCGAGCGCCGCCTTTTCGGCCAGATATCGTTCTAAATAAAATTTTTCCAATGCCTTTTCCTCTTTTTAGGGTTCATGCTACCCGATTCGGCGCCGATTACACGTTCGGTTAAGCGGACGACATCGCATGAGAAGGCGTCGCCCGAACCGCCCATAAGGGTTTTTCGTTCTATTTCCGCCCGTCTGCCGCCATATGAAAACGCAATCTTATAGAATTTGTTTTTGTCCATCGCAAGCCTCTTGGCGATATATTCAAGAGGATATATATCCTTATCTATATAACTGTTCAGGATGTATCCATCGGGCGTGACGCCAAGCCGCTCATACACGGATTTGCGCTTTTCCCAGCGGGCGAGAACGGATTCTTGCTGGGTCATGATGAAATACTTGTGGGCTTCAAGTCTTAAGGCGCCGAAAGCCAGCCCATTATCCAGCCGGTTGCCGCTGTCGATAACGATGATGTCGAATGAATTCGCAGCTACATCGATCAGGTGCGCGGCAAGCTCAGGCTGGTAATAACGCTCTTCTTCTTCATTGCAGAGTCCGCCGAGCACAAACAGGTTTCTAACATTTCGGCAATGCGCCGCCAACTCATTTTCAGCCAGCATGCGGCTTTCGAGCCTGCTTTTAAGCGTATCAATATGCTCAGTATCCTCTCTGATAAAGTCCGTACTTTCCCGACCGTTAAGAGCTATGAATAACACCTTCTTTTCCGTAAAGACCCCCGCCATGACTTCCGCCACCGACTGGGAAATCATCGTAGTGCCTACCTTGCTGTCGATACCGTGAAAAATATACAGATCACTCATGGCTGTCACCTCTTTGAATTAAAACCAGGGATGGCGTTTCTTTATCTGCTGCGAATCTTCTCATCCTGAAATAGGCTTCAGACGTCGCAATGATTTCAACATGATCGATCACGGAGCCGGAATCCGTTCTATCCTTTCGTTCCCTGCGTTCCGAAAGGATTTCCCCGATTAGCGACGTATCTCTCACCTCGCGCTCGTCGATATCCTTAACAAAGGCGAGTCTGTAAACTCCAAAATTTACGGCGCTGTCGCCTCCGGCGCCTGCGATTTCCACATAGTCGCCGCGCCGCAGAGCACTGCTGCGCATGGCTATCCATGCTGCGGGTATCACGAAGTAGGACTCTCCGATGCCTAGATCGTCTTCCGCCACGATAAACGAGAACTCTGAAATCTGTTGTTTTTCGTAAATCGCCTGAGAGGCTGTACGCCCGATGAGTTCCGCCTCATCGCCTGCTGTAAAACCACTCTTGACACGACTTTCTTTTGGAATCTGGATAATCGTGAGCATATCCGCGCTGATAACCGAACCCGCTTCAATCTCGCGGTCGGCGGCGATCACTTCCGCCATGAGTATACGGCTCCGTCCTTCGGTTTCCCAGTAAATCAGCCCCGCAACAGATAGCATTAGCAGCAATATTCCGCTGAAAAGTCTCCACCGCCTCACGCGTTCACCTCCAACAATAGCACATTTGAACCGCTTCCAATTAATTACAGTATAGCATTGTTAACGGAGGGCGTCAACCAATATTTATAATAAATAGAAAAAAATGTATTGAACGGGATAGCTCGCTACGATTTCTCCGGCGGCAACTACGCCAATACAAAACCCTGCCCGATAAGCGCCGCATTGAGCCGGTGCATCGGGCAGGGTTTGTAAATAGTGGCTTAGTACATGACATTAGTGCACGTTAGAGCCGGAACGCCTTTTCTGCGGCAAGCGTGAGCCTGTACGCGCATAGTCCTTGCCGAAAAGCAGGAATTCTGTTTCCTCCGGCGTTACATCCTTGTATTTTAGCTTGGCGGTGATGAAGAAGATAACCCCCAGGAATACCCAACCCAGCACCAGAGCCCATTCTACGGGCAGCAGTGCGCCGGGACCGATGGGCAGGTAAAGATAGAGGAAGAATCCCGCTACCAATATAGCCATGCCGCCTACGAAGGGACCGCCTTTGACCTTGTACGGCCGCGCGAGGTCGGGCTCATTCACGCGGAGGAATAGGAAGGATAAGGCAACCATAAAGTAGGCCACCACTGTTCCGAAGGCGCTTGCGTCTACAAACCACACAAGGGCGGATTTACCCATAAGGGGTGAAACACAGGTAATGGCGCCGACCAGGATGATAGCTGCGGTGGGCGACTCGAACTTGGGATGGACTTTGCCGAATATGATAGGCAGCATCTTGGCTCTGCCCATTGAGAAGAGAACCCTCGTAGCGCCAACGATGAAACCGTTCCAACTGGTGAGTATTCCGCACATGGCAGTTATTATCATGAATTTGCCGAATATAGGATTATTCATCGCAAAGGCGAATGAATCCGCGACAGGTATGCTGGCGCCGTCGCGTATGGCGGAAGGCGCCGCAAGCGCGATACTTACAATCATGAGAATATACCATGCCGCCGCAAGGCAAATGGAGAATATAAGGATTTTTGCTATTTTATTGAGCGGGATATTCATCTCCTCAGCCGCTTGCGGTATGACGTCAAAACCCACAAACATAGCGGGCACCATCAGAATAACGGCAACAAGGCCTTGCGGGCCTGTAAAGGCGGGGAGCATGTTCTGGAAATCGCCGTTTGCAAGGCTTCCGAAGAAAAACACTATACCGCCTATGCCAAGGGCTATGGTTGCAAATGTCTGGAATATTGAGGCTGATTTTATACCCCTATAATTCAGAATCGCCAGAATAAAGCCGCCGGCCGCGCCTACGAGCACCCATGAGATATAGACATCGAAATCGGCTATAGTCCATAGATAACCGAATCTCGGTATTTCGAGGACATAATCGATAGCCGTTACAAAAGCCGGACCTTCCCAGGCGGCTACGCCCACATAGGCGAATGTGATCATCCATCCTGTTATCCATGAGGGGATGTATCCAAGCCCACGGTAGGAGAAGACTAGCTCGCCGCCGGCAAGAGGAAGCGCCGGAGTCAGTTCGGCGTATGTCAGGCCGACGAAAATGCACAGGACGGCGCCGACAGCAAAAGCGAGGATGGCGCCCAATATTCCTGCGAGAGCGACCCATTCGCCCGCCAGCATTATCCAGCCCCAGCCGATCATCGTTCCGAAGGCAAGCGCGAGCACATCCTTATTGCTCATTGCCCTCTTTAACTCTTGTCTTTCAGTGTTTGCCATTTGTTTAATCACCTTTCCCTTCTTTCAATTGAATTAAAATAAATAAAATGAATTGCGCGGCTGCCGATATATCGAGATTAAAGCTGCCGATACGCCGACGCCCAAGACCGCCAAAAACAAGCAGTAGTAATCGGAGCAGTCTCATACCTTATACTAAAAGCAAAAACCACGCCAATACCAAAAATATGCAGGGATTTGTTCCAGAGTCTCGTTGGACGACGGCTTGATTCGTAAGAACATTAGAATATGCGGGTATCGGCAGCGCGGAAACCGGAAAAATTATTCCGTGTTGCGGAAATATATTTCCGAATCGAATCGAATCAAATCAACGCGGCGAACCTGGGGGAATCGGCGTTTCGCGGGCATATTCGCCGAGAATGAGCCGCTCACGCTGTTCCGGTGAAGGCGTACCGGCTGAACGCAGTTTTTTGATCAGAATGAGCAAACCGCCGATAAGTGCCCATACACATATTATTGTCCATTCTTCAGGCCATTTGAGGGAGATGGGGCTGAACGGCGCGTAGCATATCAGAAAAAACGCCGACGCGAGTATTGACGCGGTTCCCACTAACATACCGCGTTTTATACGATAGTGACGCCGCAAATCGGGTTCCTTCTTGCGGATGCGTATATAGGAGACGGAGATCAAAAGATATGTAAGCATGGCCGCGAAAGCGGCGACATTAACAAACCAGATAAGTGAGTGCTCACCTATGAGCGGTGAGACAAAGCAGATGAGGCCGACAAAAGCGATAGCGCCGGCAGGGGTCTGATATCGCGGGTGTACTATGCCGAATAAACGGGGCAGCATGCCTGAACGCCCCATTGCAAATAATATACGCGAGGCGCCGAACATGAAACCGTTCCAACTGGTGATTATGCCGCATATGCCGCCGCATATCATCAGCTTGCCGAATATATCGGATTTGTAGATGAAAGCGGCGAGAACGGCGACGGGCACGCCGGGTGTTTGGACGAATCCATCGACGGGCACGCCGGGTGCTTGGACGAATTCATCGCCGGGGACGCCGCCGGGCGCCGCCATAGCCGTTCCCAGGATGATGAGCACATACCAGACCCCGGCAGCGGTAATAGAAAGTATCATTGTGCCCGCTATGTTTTTTAGGGGGATATTCACCTCTTCGGCGGATTTAGCGATCATATCAAAGCCTATGTACATGGCAGGCGTCATAAGAAGCACAGTTCCTGCGCCGGTGAGATCCGTAAACGCAGGAGCGGTATTTTCAAATGTTCCGAAGGCAAAACCGCCGAGCACATATATGATACCGGCAATAAGCAGGAGCAATATCAAGAACATTTGAAATACCGCAACCTGTTTGACTCCCATAATATTGATAACGGTGAGCAGGACAGCGCCCGCCATGCCCGCCGCGCTCCACGATAGATAGATGTCGAAACCGGCGACGCTCCAGAGATAAGCGGCGTCGTGGATAGGGAACAAATAGTTCAGCGCGGCGGATAAAGCTATACCTTCCCACGCGGCGATGCTGATGTAGGCCAGACTGATGATCCATCCGGTTATCCACGAGCCTGCGTAGCCCATGCCGCGATAGGAAAAAGCCAGCTCGCCGCCCGCGAGAGGGAAGGCGGCGGAGAGTTCCGCATAGATGAGACCGAACATAAGGCAAAGAGCTGCGGCGGCGACAAAGATCAATATAGCGCCGACTGTGCCGGCGGAACGCACCCAGGCGCCCGCCAGCATGATCCACCCCCAGCCTATCATGGTTCCGAACGCGAGAGAAAATATTTCCACGCGTCCAAGCACACGGCGTAAACCGCCATTTTTGTTATTCATTTTGTTATTCATTGCCATGACGCCTGTGAATATCGGCATTATGGATATTGTGGGCGGCATTGTCTTTGATTTCTATGACATTTAATCCCGGAGCCGCCTCACCGCCTGCGTTTATACCATATTCGGAAATTTTATTCAGCAAATGGCGTGTGCTGATTCCAAGGCTTTTGGCGGTTTTGATCATACTGTTATTATTCGCGTTCAACAGATTGACGATATATTTCGACTCAACCTCCGCCCTTAGTTCACGCAGAGAATATCTTTTCTCAAATAGGGCGTCAAGCTCCTCCTCGGCGGCGCCGGAAATGTGATCCTCAAGGTCTTCGAATCTTACATAGCCGTCGTCCGATAATACGACCAGCCTTTCCGCGATATTCTTGAGTTCCCGGATATTGCCGGGGAAGCGGTAATCAAGAAGGGCCTCGATGATCCTGTTGTCAACGCGCAATTCGCTCAGCCCTATGGATCTGCGGCTTCTTTCCAAAAACAGATTAAGGAGGGCGGGGATATCCTCTTTTCGTCTGCGCAATGGGGGTGTATAAAGTATGATGGCGCTTATGCGATAGAACAGATCTTCGCGGAACAGCCCCTTTGATATTTCCTCGTCGGGAGATTTGTTGGTAGCCGATATCAAACGGAAATCAACGGCGAACTCGTCGTTGCTGCCGATTTTTGTTATCGTCTTATTTTCTATGGCGCGCAGCAGTTTTGCCTGTATAGAGAGGGGAATGTCACATATTTCGTCGAGGAAGAGCGTGCCGCCGTTCACCGCTTCAAAACGCCCTTTGCGATCCGCCGCGGCGCCGGTGAAAGCGCCCTTTTCGTAGCCGAAAAGCTCGGATTCAAGGAGATTTTCGGCAAATGTGCAGCAATTTACGGGCAAGAAGCGGAGTTTCGCCCGCTTACTCATGTTGTGTATGTAATCCGCTAAAACCTCTTTACCGCTGCCGGATTCACCCAATATCAATATATTTGCGTTACTTCGCGCGGCTTTCTCAGCCGTCTTCAGTATATCGCGGAATTCGGGGTTTGCTGTTGTAAGTAAAAAACCATTGAGCATGTCACTGGCTTGAGCGGCTTGTGTGAGAGGGGCGGCCTGCGCCTGCCGGGGTTGTGAACTGCGGGCGGCCTGCGCTTGCGGGAGTTGTGAACTGCGGGCGTCCGGCGCCTGCGGGGGCTGTGATACGCGAGCGGCTGCTTCGGGTGTGTCGGCGCACGGATTTGCGCCGGCCGGCGCTTGCCGGAGCTGTGAACTGCGGGCGTCCGACGCGGCGAGCTTGAGCCTTTTGACTCTGCCGACCTCCTTGAGCAGTATTTCCGGTTCACTGCCCTTTATTATATAGGTAAAAGCGCCTTGGCGCATGGCTTCGACAGCGTTTTCTATAGTTCCGTAGGCGGTGGTGATTATGAAATACATGTCCTCCCAACGCGTCTTTACCGCCTTGAGAAGGGCGAGTCCATCCATCTCAGGCATTATCAGATCGGATATCACAAGATCAAAGTGCTTGGATTGTAAGATGTCGATCACATCGCTGGGCGAGGTACATAGATCGGCCTGATAGCCTTCTGTGCGCAGCACCATGACGAGAACCTCGCCGTATGCCCTTTCATCGTCCACTATTAAGATATTAAACCCTTCGTCGAAACCGCCGGTTTCTTCGAGTTCGCTGCTGCCGCCGAACCCGTTGCTGTCGCCGAACCCGCTGCTGCCGCCGTTTTCGAAACCGTCGGCACTCCCATCACTAGGCGTAACGCCCCAATTCCCTTTCATCTGAAGTTTCCCCCTCTTTCATTTCTTGCGATTTATCATTATGATTTCGACCATATCTGTACAACCAATAGAGCCGCTCATATTCGTTTGCCCGCCGGGAGCGATACAATGAAGGCGGCGCCATTGCCGGGACTGCTTTCAAGTTGTATGCTTCCGCCCAGTTTGTTAACTTCATTATATACTATGTAAAGACCCAGACCGCTTCCGCTGTGAATCTCCTTCGTGGTGAAGAAGGGATTGAATATGTCCGATCTTATGCTGTCCGGTATCCCTTGACCTGTATCCGTAACCCTTGTTGTGAAAAAACCACCGTCAACGACGCAGTCTATCGTGATTCTACCGCCCTCGCTGACTGCATCCTCCGCGTTTTTTATAAGATTGATGAGGATCATTTCGAAAGATTCGAGAATCGTATTAACCCTAATCGAATTTTCACAATTAAGAATCACTTGGATGTTCTTCTTCCGCAGTGATAATTCTTCAAGGCTGAGGATGGAATTGATCGCTTGACGTATATCCACATCGGCCCATACCTCATCTGTGAGGCGGGAAAATCGCAGTAGATTGTCGATGATCTTGCTTGAACGCTCAACGGCGTCTTCCATCATTGAGAGTGCTTTGCTGTGTGTATCTGCGTCGTCGGCAGGGCTTTTCCTGAGGACATAACAGTAATTCCGTATAAGCCCGAGGGGATTTCTGATCTCATGGGCTACCCCCGCCGCCAGTTGCCCCACGGCGGCCATTTTATTGTCCTGAACTATACGTCTGTAAATAGCGCGGGTTTCTGTAACATCGTTCAGCATCACAAGCGCTTTTCCTGACGCCTCGGACGAAGAACGCAGAGGAAAAGTGAATACCTTAAATATCTTGCCGCCGCTTTCGACCTCAGATTTAGTGTTCTGTTCATCCGTGAGCGTCAGCTGTATATGCTGCCGGACAATGGAAAACGCCGCGTCGTCATCCCTGTCGAATGGCAGAGCTGATTCGAGCGCGCGGCCGATGATATTGTTTCTGCCCGCGCCGAGGTAGATACACACTGCCGCGTTGACATTGCTGATCCTTCCGTCGGCGCCGACCTCGATGAGAGGCATGGAAAGGCTGTCATAGGTCGTCTGCAGGGCATTCTCACTTGAGGCAAGAAGCTCCATACGTTCGGCGGTTTCAAGGCGCATAGCGCGATAGGCTTCATACACTATATAAGCGACGCATGTAAGCGTAACAAGAAATATATAAAGGATCACCGCTATCCGGCGTGAATATTCAGCCTCAGTACCGGGAACGTCCGGCGGAAGCCCATAACAAAACAGCGCCGCGCAGGACAGCAGCACAAACAAGAAAAAAGTCACGCGTGTAAGCGCAATATGCGAATTGCCAAATAAGTCTTTCATTATGTGAATAGTATAGCAAGAATGGCGCAGGAAATCAATTCGTCTTGTGAATTGGACGGATAATAAACCGTTTAGCGTCTGAACCTTACTAATACATCATTTCTGCCTGTGACGGCCACGGCTGCTTTCCGTGCACGTCAGGGTTTCAACAATCTGGCGGTTGAACGCCCAGCTGACCTCGGCGTTGGGCAAGCGCAGCCGATAACTGTTGGGTTTTTTGATTTTGCCGTCTATAAATTCCGCTACCGTAAGATAGCCGGTCTGGAAAAGCAGGGGAATGAATGGCAGATTCACCAGATCTGATTTTTCAAGTTCAAAATCCCCGATTATAATATTTTCAAGATCCGCATAAATACTTGGCTGTTTTTTTAACACATCCATAAGAAACTTGGGGGCGCCGCTCTGATACCAGTAAGATGAGAACCTGCCTTCCCTCATGAAATTCAAAAGTGAGAACGGATTGAAAAGACGAGACTTGCCGTCCCATGAATAGCCGTCGTACCACTTCAGTATGCCTGCGCGCAACTCGCCTTGGGCAATGCTGTTACGCTTTTCGATTTTTTCCATGTGTTCGCTGAAAAGCTCGTCCAACGCGGTGTCGTCGAAACCGCATATCCCTGCGTACTCGCTTGACATAGTAATATCCGTCAGGCTGTTCAACCCGTAAAATACCGATGTCTTTGTGAACCTGGATCCGAAAATACCTCAGCGCAGCCTTTGCCGCTTATCGGCAAGCCTTCATCCCCGGCAATCCGGTTCACAACATGCAGCAATCCTTCTTTCAATTCGCCGGGCGTACCGGCGGAGACCCCGCTCATGTCTATTCTGATAACAGGATATGGGGTGAAGTCATAATCAGACGAGCCGATCCAAAGTCCGTCAAACAACTCACGACTCCCTTTGAATACTTCCGATATTGTACTTAAAAGGAGTGATTTTCCAAACCTGCGGGGACGGGAGAGGAAATAGCACGCGCCCTCATTGATCAACTTGTATACATACTCCGTCTTGTCGGCATAAAGCCAACCGCCCTCGATAATTTTCCGGAACGTCTGTATTCCGATCGGTAGTTTTTTCATTTCCCGCCTCACAATTCATGCGTTGATGTTTCGCCGTTTGAATCCTCTCTGCTATTATTGTAGCACTGTTTTGTGCAATGTCAAGATAAAGCCAAATGCTGGACGGCTGTCTTTCTCGGTTGTAATTTCTAATGTTTCATGTTAAAATCAAAATATGTTGATGAGTCGGAAATAGTAACAAAGTACTACAGAACGCAAGGAGGCGCTATTATGATTTACAGACAAATTGTGAGTGCGGACGCGCTGTCGACCGTAATACCAATACCGCAGATATTCAGGAACAAGCGCGTAGAAGTCATTATACGGGAGGCTCCCGTGGCTGTATACATGTCCAAAATCGACATGGAGAACATTGGGCATATGATGGACGGTTCAATCACACAGTCGTTAATCGGTATTGTGCCAAACAGCGGCAAAACGCTTGACGATTACAGAGCGGAAAGGCTTTCAGAGTATGAACGTATTGATTGACACAAATGTCGTTTTGGATGTTCTGCTCAGAAGAGAACCGTTCGCAGAGCAGTCGGCAAAGGTTGTACTCCTCTCTGAGAAAGCCGTGATTGATGGTTATGTTTCTGCATCAGCGGCAACAGATATTTTTTATATCGTACGCAAGGAAGTTCATGATAAGAACAAAGCGTATGAAATCGTGAAAAAACTCTTCAAAGCAGTTAACCACAATCGTCCAGAGTTTAGGGG
This sequence comes from Eubacteriales Family XIII. Incertae Sedis bacterium, assembly GCA_031264295.1. Taxonomy (GTDB): domain Bacteria; phylum Bacillota; class Clostridia; order Peptostreptococcales; family Anaerovoracaceae; genus JAISED01. The sequence goes on from JAISED010000072.1 coordinate 55,260, forward strand.
GATAGTTGCTCCGGCAAGGAAAGCGTGACGCCTAGCTCCGAGAAAAGATCCTTTATCTTTTTTGTTGTCTCATTGAGTACAAAGTTACTCCCTATAAGCCCGATGCGGATATCGGAGAA